>JASHSS010000440.1 GCA_030038565.1 Bryobacteraceae bacterium | reverse complement strand
GGCCTGGCGTTGCCGCCGGTGGAGGGCGCGACGGCGCTGGCGGGGCGCGGCGTGGAGGCGCGCGGGGCGCGTGGCACGGTGCGGGCCGGCAGCGCCGCCTTCGTTTCCGAGGATGGCGAGCCGCCATCGCTAGCCATCGCCTCCGAGGCGGATGCCCTGGGAGCTACCGCGGTGTGGGTCTCGGAGGGCCACCTGCTGGCCGGCGCTGTCCTGCTGCGCGACCGTCTCCGCGAGGGCATCCCTGCCTGCACGGGCGCGCTCCGGGACATGGGAATCGAGCGCCTGGCCATGCTTACCGGAGACCGGCGGCGCGCCGCGGAGGCGATCGCCCGCGAGGCCGGCATCGGCGAGGTGGCCGCGGATCTGCTTCCCGAGCAGAAACTGGACCGCATTCGGGAGTGGATCGCCATGGGGCGCACCGTGGCGATGGCCGGCGACGGAATCAACGACGCACCCGCCCTGGCCGCCGCCAGCGTGGGAATCGCGGTGGCGGGCGCGAGCGATCTGGCTGCCGAAGCGGCCGGAGTGGTCTACCTGCCACATTCCCTCGAACGCCTGCCGCAACTCTTCCAAGTGGGCAGGCGCGCGGTGGCCACGGCGTGGCAGAACATCATCCTGTTCGCCGGGGTGGTCAATCTGACCGCGGTGATTCTGGCGGCCACCGGGCGGCTGGGGCCGATCGGCGCGGCACTGACGCATCAGCTTTCGTCCTTCTTCGTGATGATGAACTCGCTGCGCCTGCTACGCGCCGGAGGCCCGGAAGGCCGCGCGGGAAGGCTATGGCGGCAGGTGGCCCGCGCGGCCGCCGGATGGGCCGATCCTGAACGCCTGCGGCGCCTGAGGCGGCCGGCCGCGGCGCTCGCAGCCGGGATCGTCCTCGTCAGCGGCGTCTATGTCATTCCGCCGGAAGAGGTGGGCATCGTGCAGCGCTTCGGCCGCATGCTGACGCCGTACGACGCGCCGGGAATCCATTACAAGTTGCCCTGGCCCATCGACCGCCTCACGCGGATTCAGGCGCGGCGGGTGCGCACGGTCGAAATCGGCTATCGCTCGAACGCCGCCGCCGCGGACGTCGAGCCGGCCGCCTACGAGTGGAACGTGCAGCACCGCGCGGGGCGGTTCCAGCGCGTGCCGGAAGAGTCGCTGCTGCTCACCGGCGACCAGAACATGATCGAGCTGAACGCCGTGGTGCACTACGACCTGGCGCGGCCGGACCAGTTTGCCTTCGGCCAGTTGGATGGCGACGCCACCGTGCGGGCGGCGGCGGAGTGGGCCGTGCAATCGGTGGTGACCAGCGCCTCGCTGGATGAAGTGCTCACCACCGGGCGCGCGGCGGTGGAGCAGAGCGTGAAGCGGGAGTTGCAGGCGCGGCTCAACAAGTACCGGGCGGGCGTGCGGGTGCTGAGCGTGCGCCTGGAGGATGTACATCCGTCGCTCGAAGTGGTGGACGCTTTCCGCGAGGTCTCCGAAGCCTTCGAAGAAAAGAACCGGCTGGTGAACGAAGCCGAGGGCTACCGCAACGAACAGGTGGCGCTGGCGCGCGGCCAGGCCCTGGCCCGCCTGGCGGATGCCGCCGGATACACCGCCGGGCGGGTGAATCGCGCGGAAGGAGACGCCGGCCGGTTCGAATTGCGGGAAGCCGCCTTCCGCACCGCGCCCGGCCCCACCGGGACGCGCCTGTACCTGGAAACCATCGAGCAGGTGCTGGCGGGGAAACGCAAGCTGATTCTCGACAGCAGCAAGGCCCGGCGGCAGCTGTACCTGATTGACGGCGCCATCGAAATTGGCGGCGCGCCGCTCAATCCCGTGTTTACCGAAACGCCGCCCAAACCCCAGGAGGAACACTGAGCCATGCCCAACCGAAAGTACGTTGCCGTCGCCCTGATTCTGGCAGCCGTGGTGCTGGTGTGGCGAACCTTCTTCGCCCTAAGCGAGACCGAGTTTGCGCTAATCACCCGGTTCGGCCGCCCGCTCTACACCGTGACGGACCCGGGCCTGCACGCCAAGTGGGCCTTCGAGAGCGCCACGTTTTTCGACCGGCGCCTGCGCATCTATAGCCCGCGACCCTCGGAATTCCTCACCCGCGACAAGAAGAACATCGTGGTGGACAGCTACGTGGCATGGCGTATTCAGGACCCCAACCGGTTCGTCCAGAGCGTGGGCGATCCGGCGGCGGCCGAGATGCGCCTGCACGATATCGTCTGGTCGGGGCTTTCGGCGGCGCTGGGATCCCACGACCTGGATGCCCTGGTGACGCCCGACCCCGCGCGTGCCGAGACCTCCGGCCTGATGGACGGACTGGCCGCGCTCACCGACCGCACGGCGCTTGCGCAGTACGGAATCCAGGTGGCCGACGTGCGCATCCGCCGGCTGAATCTTCCGGAACAGAATAAGCAGAGCGTGTACGCCCGCATGCGCGCCGAACGCGAGCGCATCGCCCGGCAGTATCGCGCCGAGGGCGAGGAGCAGGCCCTTGGGATTCGCGCCGATGCCGACCGGCAGAAGGCCGAGATTCTCTCGGCGGCGTACAAGGAGGCGGAGAAGATCCGCGGGCAGGGCGATGCCGAATCCACGCGCATCTACGGACAGGCGTACTCCCGGAATCCGCAATTCTACAAGCTGCTGCGCACCCTGGAGGCGTACAAGAAGGTTCTGGACGACAAGACCACCGCCATACTCAGCTCGGATTCCGAGCTGCTCAAGATCCTGACGCACGGAGAAGCGGGCGCCCGGTGACCGGCACTCTGTCCAAACTGGAAGCGGCGGAGCTCGGGCCGGGGGCGCCGGACGCGCCCTGGTGGAAGCGCGGCGGGCGCGGGCGGCAGGCCGTTGGGACGGCTCTGGCGCTGTGGGTGCTCTCCGGCGTCTACGTGGTGCAAACGGACCGCCAGGCGGTGGTCACGCGCTTCGGCGCGGTGGTCGAGCCGCGGGTCTACCCGGGCGTGCATTATGCCCTTCCGTGGCCGCTGGAGCGCGTCTGGAAGCTCAAGGTGCGGCAACTGCAGCGCTTGGTCATCGGCGGAGAGGCGGCCGACCAGGTGCTGGGGAGGATGGCGCCGCTGGCTTCGCAATTTCTCACCGGCGACCAGAACATTATTCAGATGCGAGTGGTGGTGCAGTATTCCGTGGGCGTGCCGGCGGACTACTTGTTTCGCACCCAAAATGCTGCCGCAACCGCCCAGGCGGCGGTGGAATCGGAACTGGCCCGGCGCATCGCGCGCAGCCAGGTGGACGCCGTCCTGACCACTGAGAAGGTGGCCATTCAGGATGAGGTGCGGGCGGCGGCCCAGCGGCGCCTCAACCAGTACGCGGCGGGAGTGGAACTGGCCTCGGTGAATATCGAGACCGTGACCGCGCCGCCCGAGGCGGCCGACGCCTTCCGCGACGTGGCCAGCGCGCGCGCCGATACCGCCCGGATCGTGAGCGAGGCCGAGAGCTACTCGAACGACCTGCTGCCGCGGGCGCGAGGAGAAGCCATCCAGACCATGGAATCCGCGGAGGCCTACCGCACCTCGCGGGTGAACGAGGCCGCCGGCGACGCCGACCGCTTCACCGCCGTGGCCGCCGAATACGCCAAGGCGCCCGAAGTGACCGCGGGAAGGCTCTACCTCGAGGCCATGGAGCAGATCCTGCCGAAGATCCGCAAGCTGATTGTGGATCCCAACGGGAACTTGGATCTGTCGATTATCGAGCGGGGGACCGCTGGGAAGTAGCCCGTGAACATCCAACGCCACCCCGACGCCCACAGCCGCCTGCGAGGGCAGTGGCCGCTGGCTCCGGGCTGAAAGTTCCCGCCCTACTCTCCGCTTTCGCGATGTAGGCCTGCGGCAATCAACTGGGAGAGGCCCAGCCCACCCTGGCAGGCCAACGTTTGGGCTAACTGCTGCTCGGCGAAATCCGTGGCGCTGTCGCCCGCCGCATCGTCGCCGAGCGACAGCCAGCCACCTCCGCTCGACTCGCGCGCGGAATGCAGGACTTGGTTGAGCAGCAGGGCTTCGAACTGCTGGGCGGCGTCGCGGATGCGCGCCGGGCTATCGGTCTTGGGCGCGATGCCCGAGACTGTGGAGGGCGGAAGAAGCAGGGAAATGCCGGTCTGGTCCATGGTCAAATCACCTCCGCTCAAATCACCTCGATGGCCGCTTCCAGGGCCCCCGCTTCGCGCAGGTTCTGGAGGATGGCGATCACATCCCGCGGCGTCGAACCGATGGCCGCCAGCGCGCGCACCAGTTCTTCCACCGTGGCTCCCTGTTTGAGCACTACGTTGCGGGCCACCTCCTCTTTCACAGCGGCGGTGGTCTGCGGCACCACCTGGGTGGTCCCTCCCGGAGAAAGGGGAGCGGGTTGCGAAACTTCATAAGTAGTCTGGATCTCGACGCTCAGGTTACCGTGCAAGATTGCAACTGGTGAGATGCGCACGTCTTTGCCCAATACGATGGTGCCGGTGCGCTCGTTGATCACCACCCGCGCCGGCCGGTCGGGATCCACCGTCAACTCTTCCAAAAGCGCCACGAACTCGGTCGGCTGGGCGATGTAACCCTCCGGAATAGTCACACTGACGAGGCCCGGATTCTCTGCGTGCGCCGCGGCCGGCGGAAATTTTTTGTTCACCGCTTCCACAATCCGGCTGGCGGTGGTGAAATCCGCCTGCCGCACCTGCAAACGCACCACTGCGCGCGGCGCTACCGAAGGCGCCGGGCGCTCGACGATGCCGCCCGCGGGCGTGCGTCCCACGGTGGGATGATTGACCACCTTGGTCGCTCCCGATCCCCCCGCGCCGAATCCGCCCGTCACCACGGGACCCTGCGCTACCGCGTACACCTGCCCATCGGCGCCGCGCAGAGAGGTCAGGATCAGGATGCCGCCTTGCAGATTGCGGGCATCGCCCATGGCCGCCACGGTGGCGTCGATGTGCATGCCCGGCTGGGCGAAAGGCGGCAGCGTGGCGGTCACCATTACGGCCGCGGTGTTCTTGATCTGGAAAGACGTGGGAGGCACGGCCACCCCCATGCGTTCCAGAAGGTTGGCCAGGCTTTGCGCGGGGAAAGTAGCCTGCCGCCCGTCGCCCGTCCCGGCCAGCCCCACCACCAGGCCGTATCCCACCAACTGGTTGTCGCGAACACCTTCGATCTCCACCAGGTCCTTCAGCCGGGTCCCCCGCGCCGGAAGGCCCCCCGCGGCCAGCCAGCCGCCCAAAGCCAGGCACAGCAGTTTCATAAATCAGAAGGGCAACAGCCCCAGCAACAGCCGGTACAGAATAAACGGACGCTTGATGGCATCCCCCACCACTCCTTTTCCATCCACGTGCACTTCCAGTTCGGCCACCCGCGTCGAGGGCACGCTGTTGGTGGTGTCGATATCTTCCGGCCGGATCACTCCCGTAACCACGATCGTCTGGTGCTCGGAATTCACCTGGAGCTGATGGGTGGACTCGACCACCAGCGCGCCGTTCGGCAGTACCTTGGTGACGCGCGCGGTGAGGGTCGTGGTCAGGGTGGTGGTGCGGCTGGTGGTGCCCTGGCCGTTCAGTTGGGTATTCCCGGAAGTATTGGCCAGGTTGGCCAGCGCGCTGGTGGCCTTGGGTATACCCACCAGGCCGGTAATCGAGTTCTGGGTGCTGGACTGGCGCTGAGTCTTGGTGGCGCCGGTGCTCACCGCCGAGGTCGATTCGGCGACCACAATCGTCACCAGGTCGTCCACCTGGCTGGCGCGCACATCCCGCGCGCCGTCGGCCAGGCGCGAGCCGGGCACCCAGATCGATCCTGGGCTGAGGCCCGCGCCCACAGACGAACGCCCTTCCGCCGCGCTCACAAACTGGTCTCGCGGCGAGGGCTTGGGTTCCTTTTTCTTGGGCGCTGCCCATACCCCCAAAGAAAGCAGCAATATCGGACACAGTCGTTTCATGATGGACCCTTCCCCACCGCCACGCGATCCCTTCCCTCGACCCGGGCGGCAAAGCGTTTGCGGGAGACCGGATTGGTCACCGGGATGGACTGCCCCACTGCGCCGGAGGCCTCCGCGATGGCTTCAAACTTCAAATAGGCGGTTCCGCTGTAGACTTCCACCAGCACCCGATCGCCTCGCAAAACGTCCTGGGCGGCCGCCAGCCAATCCAGGCGGATCGGGGTGCCGGCCGGAATTTTGATGCGGGGAGCCCGGCCGGCCACCGGCTCGATGGAGGCGGCGAAAATTTTCTCAAGGGGAAACACCTCGCGCGTTTCCAGGCGCAATTGCCCAGGGGCGATGGCGTGGCCCGGCGGCAGGTCTTCGCCCGCCACCACGCGCGCTTCGGACACCGTCACCCGCACCCGCGCCCAAAGCGGGAAGCGCCGCCCGGCGCCGTATCGCACTGTTCCGCTCCAGAAGCCGTCTGCGCCCGCAGGGCGCAGTCCGGCCGGAGGAAATTCGATGGGGCCTTCGGGCACGGGCAGGCGGCCGTAGTCCAGAATTTCAATCCGCGCCGATGGCAACGCGCGGCGCATGGCTTCCTCAAACCGCGCCGGATCGGGTGGGGACACCGGGCGCTCGAAGCAGATCTCGCGGGCCGGATCCGCGCCCTGGAAAAAGTGCGCCGCGATGCGCCGCAACTCGGGAATCCGGAAAATCCGCGGCACTCCCGGAACCGGGGCCGGCGAAACGGGAACCGCGGCATCGGCTAGCCCGGGCAGCGCCGGAGCCAGGTCGCGCGCCAGAATGCTGTCGGCATCCGGGCCGAGGGCCACGCAACCCGAAAGAACCCATAGCGCCAGTATCATTTCGAAAGATTATTGACCTGCTGGTACATCTGGTCGGCCGCCTGCACTACCTTGGAGTTGGCTTCGTAGCCGCGCTGCGCCACGATCAGGTTGATAAACTCTTCGACCACCGAAACGTTGCTCCCCTCGGTGTAGCCCTGCATGATGGTCCCCATGCCCTCCTGCCCGCCCGGCAGCCCCACGGTGGGCTCGCCAGAGGCGTCGGTGGGGGTGAACAGGCTGCCTCCCAGATTGTTGAGGCCGGAAGGATTTTGAAAATTGGCCAGTTGGATCTGCCCGGCCTGCTGGCTGGCGGTCTGATTGGGAACCGTGTAGCTGACCGTGCCATCGGCGGCGATGGTGATCACCTGCGCGTCGGCCGGGATCGTGATCTGCGGCTGCAACAGGTCACCGTTGGGGGTAACGATCTGGCCGCTGGCGTTCATCTGAAAACTTCCCGCCCGCGTGTAAGCGATCTGGCCGGTGGGAAGCTGGACCTGGAAGAAGCCGCTGCCCTGGATCACCAGATCCAGCGGATTGTCGGTCTCCGAGAAATTCCCCTGCGTAAAAATAGTCTCGTTGGCCACCGACCGCGTCCCCAGGCCGATCTGCAGCCCGGACGGCACCACCGTCTGCTGCCCGGCGGCAGCTCCCGGCTGCACCACCGTCTGGTACAGCAGGTCCTGGAATTGGGCCTGGTGCATTTTGAAGCCGATGGTGCTGGCGTTGGCCAGGTTATTGGCGATGTTATCGACGTTGAGTTGCTGCGCCGTCATGCCGCTGGCGGCGCTATAGAGCGCACGAATCATTGGATTGCCCTTTCTAAGATCCCACTTTGGCGACCTGCTCGACCGCCTGCCGGTTCATATCCGCCCCCAGCGAAACGGCCTTCTGCAACATTTCGAACTGGCGCATGACGCTGACCAGCCGCACGGCCGACTCCGCCGCGCCCGTATTGGAAGCTTCCAGCTTCCCTTGCTGAACGGAAGGCGTGGCCGCCGCCCGCGGCTCAACCTCCGGCCGGGCGGCCCGGAAGTAGTTGTTGCCCTGTTTGACGAAATCCCCGGGGTTTGAGAAATCGGCGATTTGCAATTGCCCGGCGATCCTGCCGTCCTGTCGGATAGTGCCGTCCGCCGATATCTCGATGGCCCGCGAGCCATCCAGGGTCACCGCCGCCCCGTTGGAGGCCCCCACCGGATAACCATCCGGGGTGATGAGCCGGCCGTTGGCTGACAGTCGAAAACTCCCGTTACGGGTGTAGAGCTTGCCTTCGGGACCCTGCACCGTGAAGAAGCCGGACCCCGAAAGCGCCACATCCAGCGGATTGCCGGTCACCTCTAGCAGGCCTTGGGAAAGATCCGTCCAGGGCCGGTCGATCACCGGCATGGTGGACACCGGATCGCCGTCCTGGGCTTCTTCGGCCGTGTACAGGCTGTAGAATTCGCGATCCGCCTTGTACCCGCCGGTGGAGGCGTTGGCTACGTTATTGGCCAACAGTTCGAGGGATTCCATGCGGGCCCTAAGTCCGCTGGCCGCTATCGCCGTCAAAGGATCCATAGCGGAACCACCAGGAGCAAGCCGCGGTCCACTCGCGCCCGCGGCTGCAAGCGGCTCAAAATCCACGCCCCCCGGCCGATGAGAGGAATTCGCGGCAGCCCAGGCGCGTCAGGATTTTGCCGCTTCCTCGCGGCGTGACATGATTTTGTCGCGGTCTCTCCCACTAACCTCTTGAAAACGCGCCACCCTTAATTGGCCGGACATCTGCAAAACCTCTCCGCGTGACGGCTCTCTCCCTGATCTCGCACGCGTCCGAAGGATTGCCTCTGCCGGCTTCGGCGGCCAGGGTTCTGCCTTCTGCGGATCAGGGGCCAGGGCCATTCCCGGCGATCCTGGAAGCCCTGGAACAATCGCCCTCCAAGGGTGAAGCGTCTTCCGCCAGAACTTCCGTGCGCGCCGCCGGTCAATGGCCGGAGCGAACCAGACCGGCGAGGCCACCGGCCTCGGACCCTGCGCTGGGTTCCAGCGAGCCGGTCCCGGCAACTCCGGAGAACACTCCGCCCGCCCCTGAGATCGCGGCGCTGGCGGCGCCGGTGGCTGCGGCGCAGCCGGGGCCACCCCCGCAGGCCGCCAACCTGCCCGCCACCCCCGGCGTCGATGGCCAAGCCGGAACCTCCGAAGAGCCGCGCTCGCTTCCCCCGCTAGCCTTGCGCGGGAATGACGCGCCGGCGCCCGTGGCTTCCGCCGCGGATGGGGCAGTGCCCGAGATGCGCGTGCTCCCGCCGGAACACACCGGCCTCTGGGGATCCCTTTCCGCTGGGGCGGCCTGTCAGTCCAATCCCGAACCACGAGGCCAGGCAGTCAGTGCGGCCCCACCCGCCATATCCGGTCGGGCATATGGCGGTTGCAGTCTCACTGCACAGCCCCCGGCGGGTTCCCAGACTTGCGGGTCCACGCCTGCGGGCAACGGCCCACGGCACAGCCTCAGTCAGACCAATAACGAAACCCCGGATCCCGCTGGCATTCCACTGTTCCGGGCGCGGTGGGCCAGTCCTTCGCCTGACCGGAGCGCCCCCCTGCCGGTCACGCCCACCCAAATGCAAACTGCTCCCAGCCCGCCCCAGGATGGCGTCAACCCGCAGACTCACGGGTTGGTTAACCGATCCGGGCCCTTGGACCGCACCTCCCTGATAGCAGAAGTCACCCGCGGTCCGGCTTGGTCCAATTTCGGTTCCCAGGCTAGGGCATCTTCGCACAGGTCGGAGGCGGCGGGCAGCCCGTCCGCGGCCTCCTTAACCCGCGCAGGGATCGATCCTACCAGTCAACCGCCGATCCCGGCGGAACGCTACGAGCCAACCGATTCCAGCCAGCCCGCCGATTTGGAGACGCGCGGAGTGGCGTCCGGCCGGCTCACCGACCTTTCCCACTCTTCCAGCGGCAGTCTGGCATCCGCCCGCTTCCTCCACGAGCGCCAATTGATACCTCTCCAAACCGGTGAGTCATCCCAACCGGAGCCCCAGGTGAGCGCCTGGTCTAATCCTTCTGCCAGCATGCCGATCGAGGGAGCGCTCCCGTCGGCCGACAGGCGCGAAGCCCATCCGCCCGGCGACACGCCGGCCCTGAATCTGGCGTCTATGTCGCCTTCACGCGCCCCGGCCGTGCCGTCAGCCTTCACCGGGGCCACCAGTGCACCCGCGGATACCCCCCTCTCCAGCGCCGCGGCAGATCGGGCCATCGCCGCCTCGTCTCCGTGCACATCGCCATTCCTGGGCACCCCAGCCAGCGCCGGCGCCGCCGGCCCGCAATCGACCTCCAATGCTCACTCCACGGCCTCGCAGCACAGCCAGCCGGCTGCCACGTCCAGCGAACCACTCAGTTGGATCCTCCGCGATGCAGGCGGCGGCTTGGCAGACGCCTCCAAGGAGGCGCGCCCCGCCGCCAGCAGCCGCGCGGCCCACTCCGTCGCGGCCCCGGCGGGATCTTCGGCCGCGCCGTCTTCCGATGGCTACGAGAACGCCGCATCTCCCTCCGCCGCCCGGCCGCCAGCGGCGGATGCCGGCAATTACCAGACCGGCGCGGTGGAAAGCAGCGATCCGGCCACTCCCCCTCCACCACTGGCATTCCGCGCCATTCTGACTGCTTTGGAGCAGGCGGCGGTTCCCGGCATCCCAGACAGCCCACTCCACTCCGCTACCCTTCCCATTGGGAGCTTCACGGCCGACCCACCCGACAACCCGGCCGGTCCACCGGCGGGGAATGCGCCTCTGCCCGCCGCCCCCGCACCCGACGCCATTGATGCGGCCAGCCAGGACGACCCTACGTCAGAGTTGCGCTCCCGCAAGACCTCGGCGTCCGCCTTGCCCGCAGAGCCGGACTCGGGCGCTGCCGGCTGGTCTTTCACCGCACCGCCCGCGACCGTAGCCAACGCCCGCTCCGACGGCCGCACCGCGGCATCTACTCCTTCCACCCCAGCCGCTCCGGAGTTGCCCGAGCCGGTCAAACAGGCCGTTCAACCGGTCCGCGACCTCAAACTGGATTTAGGAGCGGGGGAAAGCCGCGTGGAAGTGCGGGTAGCGGACCGCGGCGGCGAGTTGCGGGTGGCGGTCCACACCCCCGACGAGCGTCTTGCCGGGGATCTCCGCGAACACCTGCCCTCGCTGGCCTCGCGCCTGGAACAAAGCGGCCTGCGCGCGGAAACCTGGCATGCCGCATCGGGAGCCGGACAAAGCCCCCGCGCGGCCGAAACGGCCTTCTCGGGCGGCGCGGAATCGCATCAGGGTCAGGGCCACGCCCAATCTCGCGACCGGCGGCAGGACGCGCCCCCCAGGCGGCCCGGAGAACCCGCCGGAACCTCTGGCAGCGCGGAGAAGGGAGACAACTTTCGATGGCTATTGGACGCTCTTCGCTAAGATCCGCAGGCCGCCGGAGGTGCGCCCCGGCGTCACGCCGCAACCTGTTAACCAATCACAAGGAGAATCGCATGTCACCTACTTCGAGTACTACGTCCACCACCGGAACCGGCCAGACTTCCGGCTCCGGCTCCAGCACTACGCAGCCGGGCACCGTGAACGAAAACATGTTCCTGCAACTACTGGTTGCCCAACTGCAAAACCAGGACCCTCTGAATCCGCCCGACGGCACGCAGTTCGTCACCCAACTGGCCCAGTTCCAGCAGCTCGAACAATCCATCAATACGGGCCAGGATATTTCCGCGATCCGATCGGATATCGAGCAGTACATGGGAATTTCGTCCAGCACCACGAACACCGCCGGCGCCACGCCGCAATCTTAAGGAGAAATCGATGTTTACTTCGTTTTCAACGGCACTTTCGGGACTCAACGCCAATTCCACCGCCATCGACGTGGTGGGAAACAACCTGGCCAATCTCAACACCACGGGCTTCAAGACCAGCGAGGTGGAATTCCAATCGCTGGTCACCCAGTCCCTGGGCGCCGGTCTCGGCGACACCCAGGTAGGGTTCGGCACCGGGGAACCGCTGACCACCATGGAGTTCACTCAGGGCGCCATCCAGACCAGCTCCGGCACGATGGATGCCGCCATCCAGGGCGATGGCTTCTTCGTGGTCAACGACTCGTCCGGGAACACGTATTACACCCGGGCCGGGAATTTTGAGGTAAACGCCGCCGGAGACCTCATGACCGACACCGGCGACTACGTCCAGGGCTGGACTACCAGCGATGCCACCACCGGAGGGATCAACACCAACGGTCCGGTCAGCAACATTGTGGTGCCGCTCGGTTCCCTCAGCGCGCCCACCCCCACCACCACCATGTCGGTGGACTTGAATCTGAACTCGTCGGCCACGGTGTATTCCTCGACGGACACGTCCTCGGATTTCAGCACTCCGGTCACGGTTTACGACAGCCTGGGAAATTCCCACGTCCTCACTCTGGACTTCCAGAAGGCCGGCGCCAACTCCTGGAATTACACCGTATCGGTTCCGGGCGCGGATGTGGGCTCCACGGACACCTCCGTATCGGTGGCCACGGGCAGCCTGACCTTCGATGCCAACGGCCAGCTGGACGCTTCCAATGCCAGCCCCGTAGCCATCACCGTATCCGGCCTGGCCGACGGGGCCTCGGACATGTCGCTGAACTGGAACCTGTTCAACGGCGCTACCGGCGAAATCACCCAGTTCGCCCAGCCCTCGGCGCAATCCTCGGTTTCGCAGAACGGTTCGGCGGCGGCCGAACTGGTGAACGTGGGGCTGGGGAACGGAGGCACGATTCTGGCGCAATATTCCAACGGCAACCAGGTCGTGATGGGGCAGGTCGCGATGGCTTCCATCCTCAATCCAGACACCTTGATCGCGGTCGGAAACAACAACTTCCAGACCAGTTCGGCAACTGCCACGCCGTCCATCGGCACGCCCGGAACGGGCGGCCGCGGCGATATCGAAGGGGGTTCCCTGGAAGCGTCGACCGTGGACATCGCCACCGAGTTCACCAACCTGATGGTCTACCAGCGGGCCTACGAGGCGGATTCGAAGGTGATCACCACGGCCGACACTTTAAGCCAGGACACTATCAACTTAATTCGCTAAACTGCCGATGACTCCCCAGGAAGAGATTGCATCGCTCGGCGAGATACCGGTCGAGATCGAGGTCGAGCTCGACCGGCGCACCCTGCGGACGCGGGAAGTACTGGAACTCGAAGTGGGCACGGTGTTGGGCACTTCGCGGTCGGCCGGCGAGAACATCGACATCTACGTGGGCGGCGTGTTATGCGCTTCCGGCGAGATTGTGGTGATCGAGAACGCCCTGGGCGTCCGGATCACCGACTTCCGCGAGGATTGAAGAGAGCCGGATATGGAATACTTTGAGCAGTTAGCGGCCGTGGCGGGGGTGCTCGGCGGGTTGGTGGCGCTGCGCTGGTGGCTGCGCCGGCGAGGTTGGGCCGCCAGCCTCCCCAAGCGCCGCCGGGAGTTGGAATGCCTGGAGCGGCTGGCGCTGGGGCCGCAGCACAGTCTGCACCTGGTGCGGGCGGGCGGCCGGCTGATGCTGGTGTCCTCGTCCCCCGGCGGGTGCAGCCTGATCGGCCACCTCCCGGACCGAGACCCGGAAAGGAGCGGGCGATGACCGCGCGGTTGGCGGGCGCCCTGCTGCTGGCGCTTCCCGCGCGGGCGGCCACCCCGCAGCCGCTCTCCCTTTTGGGCATCTCGCCGGGCAAAGGCGAGGCCGTTCTCAGCGTTCCTATGCAGATTCTTCTGCTGCTCACACTGATGACCGTTTTGCCGGCCGCGGTGATGTGCGTGACGCCGTTTCTGCGCCTCACCGTGGTGCTGCATTTTTTGCGGCAGGCGCTGGGCACCCAGACCATCCCCTCCAACCAGGTGCTGCTTGGCCTGTCCCTGTTCCTCACCCTGGTGATTATGCAGCCGGTGGCCGGGGATATGTACCACCAGGGGTGGGAGCCGCTCGAAAACGGCCAACTGACCCTGGCCCAGGCGATGGATCAGGGAGTGCGGCCGCTGCGCGCGTTCCTGGTGCGCTTCGCCCGCGAGAAAGACATCCGGCTGATGGTCGAGATGGCGCGCGAACCCGCGCCGCGCTCGCCCGACGACCTGGATTTGAAGGTGCTCGTTCCGGCTTACATCATTTCGGAGCTGAAAACCGGTTTCCAGATCGGGGCGGTACTGTTCCTGCCTTTTCTGGTGATCGACCTGGTGGTGGCCTCCTGCACGCTTTCGATCGGCATGATGCAGCTCCCCCCGGTGATGATTTCGGCGCCTTTTAAGATCCTGCTGTTCGTGCTGGTGGACGGCTGGAACCTGGTGATCGGATCGCTCATGAAGAGCTTCTACCAATGACTCCCGACACGGTCGTCCAGATCGTCCGCCAGACCCTGCTGACCACCTTCTGGATGGTCGCCCCGCTCCTGCTGATCGGGTTTCTCACGGGCATTGCGGTCAGCCTGGTGCAGATCGCCACGTCCATGCAGGACAACGCCTTCAGCACGGTGCCGCGCCTGGTCGCCTTCCTGACCGGTTTTCTGCTGTTGCTGCCCTGGATGCTCGCGCGGATGATCTCCTACACCACCGTGCTGCTGGGAAACCTGAGCCGCTATGCCCACTGAGATCCCCCTGCCTCTCGCCGTGCTGTATGGCTTTCTGCTGGTGCTGGCGCGTATCTCGGGCGCCCTGGTGTTTGTGCCGATGCCCGGCATGAAGGGCCTCGCCGACCCAGCGCGAGCGGCCTTTGCGCTGGGCTTCACGATCGCCCTGATGCCCCTGTGGCCGGCCGTTCCGCCGGGGTTTCGGGCCGGGCAACTGGCCGGTTGGGCGGCGGCCGAATCCGCCGTGGGGATGTCCATCGGAGTGGCCGTGGCCATCGTCATGGAAGCCTTCACGGTGGCCGCCCAGGTGCTGGGTCTGCAGGCGGGATACGCCTTCGCCTCCACCATCGACCCCAATACCGAAGCCGATTCCGGGGTGCTGCTGGTTTTCGCACAGTTGGTGGCGGGGATGCTGTTCTTCGCCCTGGGCCTCGACCGGGAGGTCCTGCGCCTCTTTGCGGAAAGCCTCGTCAAGGCGCCGCCGGGAGCCTACCGCTTCGGCCCGGCGGCCGGCCTGGCCATGATTCGCCTGGGGAGCTCGATGTTCTCCGTGGGCGTGCGGCTGGCTCTCCCGGTGGTGGCGCTCCTGGTGATGGTCGACGTGGCGCTGGCGCTGCTCGGCCGGATCAACTCGCAACTGCAGCTCTTATCGCTGGCCTTTCCGGCCAAGATGCTGACGGGCCTGGCGGTGCTCAGTTGGCTGGGGGTGCTGTTCCCGCGGCTGATGATGCAATCGGCGGGCCTCGCCTGGGCCACCGCCCGCCGGATTCTGGGGTTATGACGGGCTATGGCCGAGCGTTCCGGGCAAACCGAGGAACCCACTCAGCGAAGGCTGCAGAAGGCTCGCGAGGAAGGCCAATTTCCGCCGGCGCGGGAGTTTGTTTCAGCGCTTCAGTTCATGGTCCTGCTGGGGATCCTGGGGGCCGGCGCGGCGAGTTGGTTCGGGCAGTTGCGGGTGGTCACCGCCTGGCTGTTCGGGTTGGCCTTTGCCCGAGAATTGCGGCCCGAGGATCTTACTCCTGTGGCCTGGCGGGTTGTCCGGCAACTGTTTGTGCCTCTGATGTCCGCCGGGATGCTGGTCGCGGTGGCGGCCCTGGGGTTCCGCCTGGTGACCACTCGGTTCGGCTTCAGTCTCAAAAAACTGGCGCCGGACCTGGGGCGCCTCTCGCCGGCCGTCAAATTGCGGGAGCTGCCCCGGCAAAACCTGCCCGCGCTGGTGCAGGCCATGGTGCTGTTGCCGCTGTTTCTCTGGGCAGTGTACGCGGTGGTGCGCGACCATCTGGAGGCTTTTCTGGCGCTGCCCCTGGGGAGCGTGGAAAGCGGTTTCGCTCTGCTGGCCCGGTCGCTGATGACGCTGTTCTGGAAGGCGGCGGGGGTGTTCCTGGTGTTCGGGGTGGTGGATCTGTACCGCCAGTTGCAGCGGCACCGCCGGGATCTGCGCATGAGCAAGCAGGAGATCAAGGACGAGATGAAAGAGATGGAGGGCAATCCGCAGATGAAAGCGCGGATTCGCCGCATCCAGCGCGACCGGGCCCGGCGCCAGATGATGAAGGAGGTTCCCAAGGCCACCGCCGTGGTGGTCAACCCGACCCATTACGCGGTTGCCATCCGCTACCAACTGGACGGCATGGCGGCGCCGCTGGTGGTGGCCAAGGGCAGGAACTACCTGGCGCTGCGGATCCGCGAAATCGCGCGCCAAAACCAGGTGCCCATCATCGAGAACCCGCCCCTGGCGCGGGCGCTGTACCAGGCGGTGGATGTGGGGCAGGAGATCCCGCCGCACCTGTATCGCGCTGTGGCCGAAATCCTGGCCTACATATTCAAGCTCATGAAGGGGAGGCTGCCCGGATAGCCCTATGACACCCGCCCGATCCCTACCGCTTCCCGCCCAGCCCAAATGGACCGCCCGTCTGCCGCTCGGAATGCTCCGCGAGATGGCGGTCCCGGTGGCGGTCCTGGGGATAGTGATGGCTCTCATCACGCCCCTGCCCGGATTCCTGCTGGACCTGCTGATCGCCACCGATATCCTTCTGTCGGTGACCGTGCTGATGGTCTCGCTGTACCTGGTCCGGCCGGTGGAGTTCACCTCTTTCCCCACCACCCTGCTGCTGCTGACCCTGTTCCGGCTGGCCCTCAACATCTCCTCCTCGCGCCTGATCCTCCTGGACGGCAACACCGGCACCACCGCGGCGGGGCAGGTCATCGGGGCCTTCGGCAGCTTCGTGGTGGGCGGCAACTACATCATCGGCGCGGTGATCTTCCTGGTGCTGATCGCCATTCAATACGTGGTGATCAACCACGGCGCGGTGCGCATTTCCGAGGTCACCGCGCGTTTCACCCTGGACGCCCTGCCGGGCAAGCAGATGTCCATCGATTCAGACCTCAACGCCGGCCTGATCGACGAAAAGGAAGCCAAGCGGCGGCGCAAACAGTTGGCCACCGAGGCGGAGTTCTACGGGGCCATGGATGGCGCTTCGCGCTTTACCCAGCGCGACGCGGTGGCCAGCATTCTCATCACCGGAATCAACATCGTAGCCGGGTTTCTGATCGGCGTGTTGCAGCACGGCATGGATTTGGGCAAGGCTCTGGAAACCTACACCGTACTAACCATCGGCGATGGCCTGGTGACAGTGATTCCGGCGCTCATGATTTCGATTTCGGGCGGTCTGATCGTAACCCGCGCCAGCTCCGAAGCGCGCCTGGGCGCGGAGTTCGGACGGCAGATTCTGGGGAACTCACAACCCCTGCTGCTGGCCGGAGGGGTGCTGGTGGCCCTGGCCGCACTCCCCGGCTTGCCGAAGGTGCCCTTCCTGCTGCTGGGTGGGGCAGCCGCCGCGGCGGGCTGGAGAATGCGCCGCGGGGAGGCCGCGCGGGAAGCCGGGGCGGCCGCCGACAGCAAGCCGGCCGCGCCTAAAGAAAACGTGGAATCCCTGTTGCGCGTCGAGCCGCTGGCCATCGAGGTCGGGCTGGGGCTGGTGGGCCTGGTGGAAGGGGCCCAGGATTCGCCTCTGCTGCGTCGCATTTCTTCGATCCGCCGGCAACTGGCGGGGGACCTCGGTTACCTGCTGCCGCCCGTGCGGGTGACCGATAATCTCTCCCTGCGCGCCCGCGAATACGTGATCTCGCTCAAAGGCGTGGAGGTGGCACGCTACGAACTGCCGCAGGGATGCGAACTGGCCATTCCCACCGGTCCCGGCGGTCCGCCGATTGAGGGGCAGGCCACCCGCGAGCCGGCCTTCGGCATGAGCGCCGTGTGGATTCCGGGCAACCGGGTCGAGCGGGCCCGCAACCTCGGCTACACCGTGGTGGACGGCGTCAGCGTGCTCGGAACACACCTGGCCGAGATCGTCCGGCGCTACGCCCACGAGTTGTTTACCCGGCAGGACGCCAAACGGCTGCTGGACCGTGTCGGAGTGGAGAATCCCAAAGTGGTGGAGGATCTGATTCCCAAACTGCTGCCGCTGGCCACCCTGCAGAGAGTTTTGCAGAACCTGCTGCGCGAGCGGGTGTCCATCCGCGACGCGGCCTCCATTCTGGAGGCCCTGGGAGAAGCCGCTGCGGCCACCCGCAACCCGGTTCTGTTAACGGAATACGTGCGCCAGGCCATTCGCCGCGCGGTGGTCAAACCTTATCTGAACCGCGCCGGGGATCTGCCGGCCTGGTTCCTGGATCCTTCGATCGAGCGCGCCGTGGAGGGAGCCGTGGAGCACGGCGAGCAGACCAGTCACCTGACACTCGCGCCCCAGGCCATCCGCGATATTCTGAATCGCCTCCAGAACCGGGTTTCCTCGCCAGAGACTCCGGTAGTAACCATCACCTCGTCGGGGGCCCGTTACTTTCTCCGGCAGATGGCCGAATCAACACTGCCGAACCTGTTTTTCCTGGCGCACAACGAAGTTCCCCCAGGCTTGCGGGTCCAGTCGCAAGGGAATATTTCGTGATCCCCCCTACAGAAAATCCGGCTCTCTGACGATAGTTTACTCGTGCGATGGATTGCCGGAGCGCCCCGGAGAAGGGAGAGCCAGGACGGATGAGAATCAAGTCTTACTATGCGCACGCGGTGGAAGACGCCATGGCCATGGCGCGTCAGGAACTGGGGCCGGATGCCATGCTGGTCAACAGCCGCAAAGCGCCCCCGGAGGCTCGCCATCTGGGCGAATACGAGGTGGTGTTCGCCACTGACCTGCCGCTCGAAGAGGGCGCCTCACCGAAAGCCGGCGAGGGTCCGGCGGGAACGCCCGCAGCGTTTGGGACGCCCGCGGTTTTCGGGCCCGCCGAGCGCCTGGCCCGCGAGGTGGCCGACCTGAAGAAGGAACTGGAGGGCATGCGGCGAACCCTCCAGCGCACGCCGTTTTCGCCGGCCGGCTGGACCGGCGTCGCGGTCGGGCATTCGGACGTATACTCTATGCTGATCGGGAGCGACCTGGATCCCGACCTGGCTCGCGAGATCCTCGAAGCCGCCGAAACCCGTTTGATCAAAGGCTCACCGCCGGTTCACGCCGTGGCCCAAGCCGATCCCGGCTTCCAGAGGGCATTGGCTGAGGAGTTGGAGTCGCGCTTTACGGTTCAGCCGGATCTGGGCCGCGGCGAGTCTCCTCCCCGCATCGTGGCGCTGGTTGGCCCTCCCGGCGGAGGCAAAACCACCACCCTGGTCAAACTGGCGGTAAACTACGGGCTGGTCTCCCGCCGCCCGGTTCTGCTGCTGTCGATGGACAACTACCGGGTAGCCGCCGGGGAGCAGTTGCGCTCCTACGCCGCCATCCTGGGGGTCGGCTTCCAGATTCTGGAAACCATTGCCGCACTGGCTCAGGCCATCGAGGAGAACCGCGGCAAGGACCTGATCCTGATCGACACTCCCGGATTCGGGTTTGCGGATCTCGATATCTCGACGGCGCTGGCCCAATTTCTGTCTACGCGCAGCGATGTGGATACGCACCTGGTGCTTCCGGCGTCGATGAAACCCGGCGACCTGTCCCGTGTGGTGGACCGCTACGAGGTGTTCCGTCCGCACCGTTTGCTATTCACCAAGCTGGATGAAACCGGCTCGTTCGGCGCGATTCTCCAGGAGGCCGCGCGAACGTCTAAGCCGCTGTCTTTTTTCACCACCGGGCAGCGCATTCCGGAAGATCTGGAGACGGCTTCTAAAAGCCGCGTGGTGGAGTTGATCCTGGGCGGCCGGCGGAGCGAAGCGCAATCCGCCGCATAAGAAGCAATCGCGGAACTATATGTACTCGTATTTGGTGGCGGATAACCTGACGGAAGAAGAGCGGGAGCGGCTCATTCTGGAACACCTCCCGCAAGTACGCCTGATCGCGCGCCGGATTCAGGAACGGCTTCCGGAGAACATCAGCCTGGAAGACCTGGTGTCCACCGGGGTCATCGGGTTGATTTCGGCCATCGACAATTTCGATTCGCGGCACAACGTCAAGCTCAAAACTTACGCCGAGTACAAGATCCGCGGGGCCATCCTGGACAGCCTGCGGGGCCTGGATTGGGCTCCCCGGCAGAAGCGCCGGAAGGCCAAGCAGATCGAGGCCGCCATTGCCACCGCCGAGCAGCGGCTGCAATGCTCCCCGTCGGAAGAGGAAATCGCGGCACAACTGGGGATCTCCATCGACGAATATCACGAATGGCTGGTCGAGGTCCGCGGGCTCAATATCGCCAGCCTGGAATGCTCCCACGGCGATCCCGGCAAGGACTTGCTGCATTACATTGCCGACGACGGGGAGGCCCTGCCTTCGACGCTCCTGGAGCGGAGCGAACTGGAGCGTTTACTGGCTGAAGGGATCGAAAGGATTCCGGCCATCGAGCGCACGGTATTGAGCCTTTACTACCACGAAGAGCTGACGCTGCGGGAGATCGCGCAGATCGTCAATCTGCACGAGTCGCGCATTTCGCAGTTGAAATCACAGGCCATCCTGCGGCTGAGGACCCATCTGACTGAGAAGTGGCCCAGCGCGAAAGGCGCGGTTACCTTATGAACACCGGCGAGAACCCCGCCACGCGGTTGGAGGAACGGGAGGACACCAGGCAGATTCTGGATCAGTGGGTGGAAAGCCTGGCGCAGGTTCTCGAATCCATGACCGACCAGCGGCCCCAGACCGCCTGGCAGGCCGCCAGCGGGACCGTCTCCGAAGTGGCCGCCGGGGAAGCGGGGCCGGAAAACGAAATCCTCTGGTGGGAGCAGCCGTTTCCACTGGGCGGCGATGCGGTCGCATGGGTGGGCGCCCCGCGGGTCCTGTGGGAATACGCGGGCACCTTGACGCTGAAAGCTGCCGGCCTGGAAACGGTTGAAATCGGCGAGGCGCGTAACACCTGGTTCGAGATCCTGAGCCAGTCGCTCTCGGCTATGGCCCGCTCGATTGGGTCCCTGGTGGGCCACGAGGTGAACTGCGAAGCGGGGCAGGAGGGACCTCCCGGGCCGACTGTCCGGGAGTGGGCGCGGGTCTCGTTACGATTCGCCGAAGGGCCGCCGGCTCCCCTACTGGTGGCGTTCAGCTCCAAACTGATCGGGCAGCTTGTGCCGCCCGCGGCCAGCCCTGCCGGCGAGCCGGTAGCGGCTTCTCCACAGGTCCCGCAAGCCGCCCCGGGCGCTCTCCCCTCCCGCTCGCGAACCCTGGACCTGCTGCTGGATGTCGACTTGCCGGTCAGCATTTCCTTCGGGAAGGCCGAATTGCCCATGCGGGATGTCCTGAAGCTGACCACCGGATCGATTGTGGAGCTCAACCGCGGCATCCTCGATCCTGTCGAAGTCCTCGTCAATCATTGCCTCATCGCGCGCGGAGAGGTGGTGGTGGTGGACGGAAACTATGGCGTGCGAATTCAGGAAATCGTCAGCCGGCAAGACCGGCTGCGGAGCATCCGATGACGCAGGCGCTGCCTCTCGCGCTGCTCTGCGGTGTTTCGCTGGCCTCGGTGGCGCTCAGCTTCCTGGCCCTGGCGCGGGTGCGGATGCTGGCCGGCGTGGCTGAACGAAGGGCCCGGGCCCATATGGGTCAATTGAGCGCCACCGTGGATGCCGTCGGGAAGGCGGTGGAGGGTCTGGCGGAGGAGGTTCGCGAGTTGCAGCAGTATGCGCCGGCGGCTCGCATGCAAGGCGGCGAGGCCAAAGCAGGTTTGAATTTGAGTAGACGCTCGCAAGCCTTGCGCATGCATCGGCGGGGAGAGCCATCCGAACAGATCGCCGCCTCACTGGCAGTTTCGCGGCAGGAAATCGATCTCCTGCTCAAGGTCCACCGCATCGTCATGAGTCGTTGCTGACCGATGTCGCCGCCGTCGCCGTTCGCCGGGACTGAGTATCGCCGTAGCGGGTGAACCCGTGACTCCGGGCCAACCGCGCCGAAGCCCCGCAACGCCGCGGCTATTGGCCCTGAAGGGTCATTGAGCGCTGCTAATTAGAACGGACGCACGTGCCGCATCCAGGGTTGGTTGCACTCGACCCCGGCACAGATCCCGTCGGAAGTTGCTCCAAAGCGGCGGAGGCAGATGGGGGTGGTTACAGACCCGCACCCCCCAAAACTAATGTAGTGTCCCCGAATTAGCTGGACATTCGTTCGCGGGGCCTCCGAGCGAGCTGGCCGCGGCAATCAAACGACTTTCTCACTACCCCTTGCCAGTAAGATTGTCCAGCTATTTGCGGGACAGTACACTAGCGGTTAAGCACACCCCGGAGGGTGCCCCGCCCCTGCGAGACGCGAAGTGCCGCATAATGATGGTACATGACCGTCGAGATCGAAGGAGTCACGCTGCATCTGGCCCACCCGGACGAACTCGCGGTCGAGTGGGTCGGACAAGATGAGCTCATGCGCCAGCTGCTGGCCGCGTGGATGGTGGTTAACGA
Source organism: Bryobacteraceae bacterium (assembly GCA_030038565.1). Taxonomy (GTDB): domain Bacteria; phylum Acidobacteriota; class Terriglobia; order Bryobacterales; family Bryobacteraceae; genus JOPF133. Next base: position 26,136 of record JASHSS010000440.1, on the reverse strand, counting down.
ACAGGATCTTCCCATGAACCCGCGCCTGCTGGGCAAGCCTGGAGTCGGCAAAACCACCCTGGCCTACGCCGCCGGAAAACGCATGGGACGAGACGTTTATATTTTGCAGGCCACGCTAGACACGCGTCCGGAGGACCTTCTGGTGACCCCCGTAATCGCCGGCGAGGGGAGTCTGCGCTACGTGGCTTCGCCGCTGGTGACCGCCATGCTCCGCGGCGGCATCGCCATCCTCGATGAGGGCAACCGCATGAGCGAGAAGAGCTGGGCCAGCCTGGCGCCGCTCCTGGACAACCGCCGCTACGTCGAATCCATCGTGGCCGGCATCAAAATCAAGGCCCATCCGCACTTCCGGCTGGTGGCCACCATGAACGACGACGCCTCGACTTTCGAGTTGCCCGAGTACATCCACTCCCGGCTCCAGCCGCAGATTTTCATCGACTTTCCCGAGCGCGACGAGGAGTACCACATTCTGCGGGAGAACCTGCCCTTCGCCGAGGAACGTATCCTCAGCTACGTAGCCGACTTCCTGCAAATGGCACATGCCGCCGACGAGCGCTACACGGTCCGTGACGGCATCAACGTGGCGCGCTTTGCCATCAAGCTCAAGAGCCTCGCCACCGAGAGAACCCACGAAATTGAAGCCCTGGAGACCTCCCTGGTACAGGTGCTGGGTGAGGAGGCGTTACGCTATGCCCGGCGAAACCGACCTTCCGTTTCCTGATCCGGGCAGCCTCCAACGCGGGCGCTTTACCTATTTCCCGGTGGTCCCCGGACGCATGGAATTCGCCATCGAGGTGCGCCAGGCGATTCTGAGGGATCGCCCGCAAACCGTCGCCTTGGAACTCCCCGCGACCTTGCAGGCGGCCTGGCTGCGCGGGGTGGCCCGCCTTCCGGAGATGTCGCTGATTTTCTATCCCGACGAGACGCGCGGGGACGATCAAGCCATCTATGTTCCCGTGGAGCCTGCCGACCCTTTCACCGAAGCCATCCGCACCGGGTTGGAGACCGGCGCCGAAATCGTGTTCGCCGACCCTGATTCCGGCGAGCGTCCGCACCTCAAGGATGCTTATCCCGACACCTACGCCGTGCGCCACATCGGTCTCGACCGGTACGTGGATGCCTATCGCGTTTACCCGCAGCCACGCTCTCCGGAGATTGCCGCGCACGCGGCCGGAATCGCCTGGAAGCTTCAGGGCACCAATCCTTCGGCCAGCACCCTCGCGGTGGTATCGCTCAATCTTCTGGACCCGGTGCTGGACGCTATGGAGGAACCCCAGGCGCAACCCCTTGCGCGCCTCTTCCGGGAGGGGGTCGAGGTCTTTAATCCGCACCCGGAATCCCTGGCTGAAATCACCGTCGAGTATCCCCAACTCCAGTGGCGCTACGAACAGTTTCGCGCGCAGATGACCGGCCAGAGCCTGGTGGACCGGCGGCACGCGCAACTGGCGGTCTTCCAGGCCGCCGAGAAGGAATACGAAGCCAGCACCGGCGAGCAGGTGGCCCATTGGCAGCGCCGCCTGCTGGGGCGCTACTCCCGTAACCTGGCTTTGGCGGGCAGCGAGTTGTCCGCCGGGGTCTTCGACCTGACCCTGGCGGGCCGCAGCGTGGTGGACGACAATTACGCCTGGGAGGTCTGGGAAGCCGCCGGCCGGTACCCTCCCCAGCAGACCGCGGCCGACGTGCTCACGGTGCGGATCTCGGGCGAAGAAATCTGGATGGACACCCGGCGTATCCGTTTGCGCCGCCGGCTGCCGAGCACCAAGCGCCGTCTTCGCCCCTTCGGGCTGAAGCCGCGACGGAAGGAAAAAGTGCCCGGCGAGTGGGCCAGCCAGTTGAACGGCGCGGGCATCTGTTCCTACCCCCCCGAGGACCTGGTGATCGAGGACTACGGCCGGTTCCTGAAACGCAAGGGCAAGAGCATCCTTTCCGAGGAAAACGTGCGGGTGGAACCCTTCACCACCTCTTTTCTCGACGGAGTGGACATGCGCGAAACCATCCGCAAATGGTACGAGGGCCGTATCTACGTGCGCCAGTTCCATAAAATCCATGGCGACGTGGGATCGGTTGTAGTGATCTTCGACGAGGATCGCGACAACCGCTATCCTTACCTCACTACCTGGCTGGGCGAGAACCAGAACGAATCCGACATGGCCTTTTACTCCACCTTCCCTTTCGACAACCTGGTGGGACCGGGGATCGGCCGCGCGGAGTACGGCGGGCTGCTGATGAGTCTGCCGCCGCGGCGCATGTACGACGTCTGGCGGGATTCGGATTACGAATTCGCGGAATCGAAGTCCGAGAGGCTGCTGCTGGCGGGACTGGATTATTCCATTCACCATTACGTGGTCTACGTAGCGGCGCGCCCGCCGCGATCCATTTTCAAGACCATCGCCGCGCGCGCCGGGCGCACCATCATCTACATCCCCATCGGCCAGCTCTCGCCGGTGGCCTTGAAGAAGATCCGCGTGGTGCACGTACTGGATGGCTATGACAAGCGCGAAATCGCCAAGGAGTACCTCTGGTAGCCTCCGTCGAGGCCGCTTTCGGCGGGCGGGTGCGGGAAACGCGCTTCAATCGCAGGCCACCCAGGAATCCAGGCTGCGAACCTTGGCTGCCAGGGTGGTGCGCTTGAGCCGCAGCATCTGGGCGGCGGCCTTTTTATTGCCGCCAGTCTTTTGGAGCGCCTGTTCCAGGATGCTGCGCTCGATGAGCGCCAGGGTGCGCTCGTAATCGAGCCCTCCGTCGGGCACCGCGACCATAGGAAGTCCGTCGTGCGCCGTGGCCGGCGCGCGCATCTCCGGCAGGGGGAAATCCGTGGGACCCAGCCAAAGGCGTTCCCCGCTGAGCGCGATGGCGGCCTCCACGGCATTCTCCAGTTCGCGCACGTTGCCCGGCCAGGCGTAGGCGCACAGGCATTCCAGGGCGGGTCCGGTCAGGCGCTTCAGCGGAATGCGCTCGGCTGCGCAGATGTTCCGCGTGAAATGCTCCGTGAGCGCCGGAATGTCTTCGCGCCGCGCGCGCAGTGGCGGCAGGTGGATCGGTACCACGTTAAGGCGGTAGAACAGGTCCTCGCGGAAGCGCCCCTCCTCGATCCGCCGACGGAGGTCGCAATTGGTGGCTGCCACCACCCGCACATCCACGCGCACGGTTTCCGAACTGCCCAGGCGCTGGAATTCGCGCTCCTGCAGCACCCGCAGGAGCTTGGCCTGCAGATCCATAGGCATATCCCCGATCTCGTCCAGAAACAGCGTACCGCCGTGAGCCATCTCGATCCGTCCGGTGCGGCTCTGGTGCGCTCCAGTAAACGCGCCCCGCATGTGTCCGAACAACTCGGCTTCGAGGAGGTTCTCTGGGAGGGCGCTACAGTTGATGGGAACCAGCAGGGCGCGCCGGCGAGGGCCAGCCAGGTGCAGCGCACGGGCGGCGATCTCTTTGCCGGTCCCGGTTTCACCAGTGAGGAGCACGGTGGCGCGCCGCCCGGCCACCATCCGGATCATGTGACCGACCTGCCGCATGGCATGGCTCTCTCCCACCAATAGGCGTTCCCAATCCTGTCTGACGGAATCTCCGGTCCCGGCTAGCCGCTCCGCCAGCACGGCCAGACCGCTCGTCCTGCGGATTTCGAGCGCCTGCGCCAGGCGCGAAAAGACGGCGGCCGGAGAGGAGGTTGCCTCTCCTGCCAATACTCCGGGCACCAGGTTCAAAGGATCGTAGATCACCGCGATCCGGCACAGGGCGATGGTCCGCACTTGTTCCAGGATCTGTTTGCCGCCCCACCTGCCAGTGGAGAAATCGAATACGACCGCGGTGTAGGCATCCACGCCGCATTCCGGAAGCTCGCCCGCGGATAAGAAGAGGTCGATTTTCCAGCCCGGTGGCGGCGGTGGCCAGGCGGCCCCGGCGCTAGTTCGTGACTGGATCCACAAAACCGAAATGGCGTCCATGGTCTTCATACCAGCAATCGACGGAAAGGCACGAGAACTTTAGGGTGTGGCCCAAAAAATCCGCGGGACTGGCCTAAAGGAATCAGGCCCTTCCGCCGATATGTCCTTTAGCTGAGGATAGGCGTATGGACATGAAAGTCTACGATCGAAATCTGGCGGGCGCGGGGACGGTCGAATCCACGCGTGCCGGGGACACCCAGAAGGCGGCCAGCAGCTCTTCCGAGGGGGCGCAATCCTCCAGCCGAAGCGCCTCCGCCGACCAGGTGGAACTCTCCGGGACGCTCGGACGGCTCTCGCAGGCGTTGTCGGCGCAGGGGAGCCAACGCGCGGCCAGGGTAGCGGAACTGGCCAGCGCGTATCAAAGCGGCAATTATCAGCCCAATTCCGCGGGCGCCGCCAGGGGGATGGTCTCCGAAGCCTTATCCGGGGGAGGCCAAGCGGTATGGGCGTCCCAGAGCTAAGGGACTGTCTGGGCGCAGCCAACGCCCGGATGGATCGGGTTCTGGAGGCCTTGAGGATCGCTTCGCCCGAAGCGCTGGATGGCTGCGCGAGGCTGATCGAACTGGCCTGCCGGGAAGTTGCCGGAGGCATTCGAGAGGCGGCCGGAACCGGGGGGGAGGCAGCGTTGGGCGCGGCGGAGCAGACAGGGGCGGGCGTCGATCGGGCGGCCCTGTCAGCCGCGCTGGAACTGCGCACCAGGATCCGGCAGGCCCGCCGCCTGCTGGACAATGTCTATCGCTTCCAAGCGCGCTGGGGCGAATCGCTTGGATCGCGGACGGGGGGGTACCTGCCGGGCGGGCAGGCAGCCCCGGTCCGAAGCGCCAGCCGTGTATGTTTGAGGGGTTAACGTGAACCTGCTGGCTGGATTAAGCGTTACTGCGGGAGCCCTGACCGCCTACGACCAGGTGCTGGAAACGGTGCAAAACAACGTCGCCAACTCCAGCACTCCGGACTATGCCGAGCAAACCCAGGATCTGGTGGGCATCCCGTTCGACGCTTCGACCGGCGCCCTGGGGGGCGTCCAGGCAGGAGCGGTGAGCAGCGCGGACGACCCCTACCTGGATCAGGCGGTGCGGAATCAGACCGTACTTCTTGGCCAGGCCCAGCAAAGCGTCACCAGTCTGACCGCCCTTCAGTCGGTCTTCGATGTGACCGGCCAGTCCGGTATTTCACTCGCGCTCAATAACCTGTACAGCAGCTTTTCGGCATGGGCGCAGACTCCCACCGACAGCCTGGCTCAACAGACCGTGCTGACCAACGCTTCCGCCTTGGCTCAGGCGTTCCAACAGACCTCCTCCAACCTGCTGACCGTGGCCCAAAACACCAACGGCCAGATTCAGGATACGGTCGCAGACGTGAATCAACTGGTGGGGCAGCTGCAGGGTTTTAACCAGCGAATCATGGATGGGGATACCAACGATGAAAGCCTGGATGCGCAAGTCAATTCAACGCTCGATCAACTCTCGCAATACATCGATTTCAATGCCATCCGGCAATCCGACGGGTCCTACGAGATCCTGATGAATGGCCAGACCCCCCTGCTGGTCGGGGCGCAACAATACCAACTCTCTTATCAGCAGCAGCCGGCGGCGCTCGATTCCGCGTATCCCAGCGGCCAGCCGACGGCGGCGATCCTCGATTCCGCCGGGGTAGATATTACGGCGGCGAGCACCGGGGGGCAACTGGGCGCCCTGCTTAACATCTCCAATACCGTACTGCCGTCTTTGCTCGGTGATGGCAATCAGCAAGGCGACCTGAACAGCATGGCCCAGCAGTTTGCCGACTGTGTAAACAACCTGCTGGAAAACGGCAACATTTCGGATGGAGACCCGGCCAACGGGGTGGCGGCCACTCCGGGGGTTCCCCTGTTCACCTACGACCCCGATGACGCGGCGGCCAGCCTGGCCGTGAGTTCCACCATCACGCCGGACCAGTTGGCGGCCATCCAACCGGCCACCGACACCACCGCCGAGGTTTCCAACGGCGTGGCTCTGGCGCTTTCCCAGCTGGCGTCGCCGCAGAACTCATCTCAGGAAGGCACACTCGATGGCGCCAGCCTCAGTTTCAGTTCTTTTTACGGCGAATTGGCGGCGCGGGTTGGAAACGCCCTGAGTACCGCCAACAGCGACTTGACGGCACAGCAATCGGCGGTCGCCCAGGCCCAGAATCTGCGGCAGCAGGTCTCGGGAGTCAACCTGGACCAGCAGGCCGCCCTGCTGCTCCAGGTGCAGCAGGCCTATGACGCCAACTCCAAGTACTTGAGCGTGCTGGACGAGATCACCTCGGATGTGATCAACCTGATCGATCCCGCGACGACTACGTAAGAAAAATTATGATTTCCCTTCTCGAAGGCTCGTCGCAGCTTTTCATTACCGAACTTGGACAGATCGAGCAGGAGGAGGCCCAGGCTAACCAGCAAGTCTCCTCGGGGTTGAAAATCACGGTGGCGTCGGACGATCCGGACCAGATCTCCAGCCTGCTGCAACTCCGCTCGGACCTGGCCCGCAACACCCAGATCCAATCCAACCTGACGCTGGCCCAAAACGATGCCCAAGCCGCTGACAATGCCCTCAGCTCTTCGATCCAACTCATGGACCAGGCGGTCACTCTCGCCAGCCAGGGCGCCAATGCCACCATGACTACGCAAGCGGAACAGTCCATCGCGGAGGAAATCCAGGGGATCCAGCAGCAAATGGTGGCCAACAGCAATACCACCGTACTGGGACGTTTCATATTCAGCGGGGACGACGACAGCACCCAGGCGTACACCTACGACGCCACTGCCACGACGACCAATTGCGTGGATCAGGGATCCACGTCGGCTTCCACGCGGCAGATCGAGGATCCCGCGGGAGGCTCGTTCGCCGCCTCTCTGACCGCGCAGCAGATCTTCGACGACCGTAACTCCGATGGCACGTATGCGGACGACAATGTTTTCCAAGCTCTCAATAACCTCTACAACGCCCTGATGAGCGGCAGCAGCGACGCTGTCGCGGGCACCATCTCCAATCTGCAGGCCGCCAGCGTGCATCTCAATTCCATGCAGTCCTTCTACGGCGAGGTGGAGGACCGGGTACAGTCTGCCCAGACATTCGTCAACAGCTACGGCACCCAGTTACAGACTGAGATCAGCAACATTCAGGATGCCGATATACCGACCGCCGTAATGGAAATGACTCAGGCGAGCACCGCCGAGGAAGCATCCCTTCAGATGGAGGCTAAAATGCCCCAATCCACCCTGTTCGACTACCTTGGATGAAACCAGCAAGCCCGGCGAGAGCCGGGGGCGGCGGCGGGATACGGCCATACGCGGGTGCCAGCCGTTGCGAGTGGCCGTCAAGGCCCCGTTCCGCGCGGCAAGCATTAAGGGGTGGCGCGAGGCAGGTCCGTCCATCGGGTCTACCGCGTGGGGCGCGCCCGGCAAAATCGTACTCGGCCGGCCGGGATCCCGGGAGAGGCCGCTCCGACACGCGCGAGTGTAATGCCGGTGACCGCCGCGCCCTAAGCGGCGCGGGTAATAGGCAGCCTAAATCCACATTCAGGGACCCAGCCGCTTGCCAATTCCGCCTGGTGGCCCGACACTGGATTTGATGCCGGCCAAAGTGCGTAAAGCCGTATTCCCCGCCGCGGGGCTGGGCACCCGATTTCTGCCTGCCACCAAAGCGCAGCCTAAAGAGATGCTGCCGATCGTCGATAAGCCGATCATTCAATACGGCGTGGAGGAAGCCCTGCAATCCGGGATCCATAACATCATCATCGTGACTGGCCGCGGCAAGAGCGCCATCGAGGACCATTTCGACGTCAGCTTCGAGCTCGAATACCTGCTGGAATCGCGCTCCAAGAAGGATCTGCTCAAAATCGTTCGCGGCATCTCGGACATGATCGATGTTTCCTACATCCGTCAGAAAGAGGCCCTGGGATTGGGCCACGCCGTGCTCCGGTCCCGCGAACTGGTGGGCGGAGAGCCGTTTGCGGTGGTGCTAGCCGACGATCTGATCGAGGCCGAGACCCCCTGCCTGCGCCAACTGCTGGACGTCTATGACTTTTTCTGCGCGCCGGTTCTGGCGGTGATGGAAGTGCCGCGCGAGAAAATCTCGTCGTACGGCGCCATCGATGCCGAACCGGTCAAGCACAACGGCGCGAGCGACGTGGTCTACCGCATTCGCGACCTGGTGGAGAAACCCAAGCTGGCCGACGCGCCTTCAAACCTGGCGATCATCGGCCGCTACGTGCTGACGCCCGAAATCTTCGATTCGCTCCAATCGATTGACCCGGGATCGGGCGGCGAGCTTCAACTCACCGACGCGCTGAAGCATATGCTCCGCAGCCGTCCCATCTACGCCGTGCGCTTCGAGGGCACCCGCTACGATGCCGGCGACAAACTGGGTTTTCTCAAAGCCACGGTCGAGTATGCCCTGCGCCGTCACGATCTGGGCGGCCCGTTCCTCGAGTACCTCAAGGGCCTGAAGCTGTGAGGGGACCGCCGCGGGCAGCCGGCAAGCCGGCCCGGCGCGCCTGTACACCGCCGGTGCGCTGTGCCACTATGAAACCATGCTGCCCCCAGGGCTCCTGAAACGCGTTGACGGTGTGGTGGGGCCGCGCGGCTATCTCGACCGGGCGGAGGACCTCAGCCTCTACGAGTATGACGGCAGTGTCGATAAGCACCGTCCCGACCTGGTGGTGTTCCCGCGCTCCACGGCGGAAGTTTCCGCGCTGGTGAAGTTGGCGGCTGAATTCCAGGTTCCGGTGGTGGGCCGGGGGGCCGGCACGGGTCTTTCCGGCGGGGCCATCCCGCGCGAGGGCGGCATCGTCGTGGGCTTCGCGCGCATGAACCGCATCCTGGAGATCGACCTGGAAAACCAGCGTGCGGTCGTCGAGCCGGGTGTGGTAAACCTCGACATCACGCTGGCTGTGCAACAGGCCGGCTACTTCTACGCGCCCGATCCCTCCAGCCAGCGCGCCTGCACCCTCGGCGGCAACGTGGCGGAAAATGCCGGGGGGCCGCATACCTTGGCCTATGGCGTCACCACCAACCACGTCCTCGGCCTGCAACTGGTGCTGGCGGATGGCTCGGTGATCGAAACCGGCGGCAAGGAAATGGACCTGCCGGGTTACGACCTCACCGGGCTGCTCACCGGCTCGGAGGGCACCATGGCCCTGGTGACCCGCGTCACCGTGCGGCTGATGCGCCGCCCGGAACGGGTCGAAACGGCGCTGGCCGTGTACGGGTCCAACGAGGATGCCGGGCGCACGGTGGCCGAAATCACCGCCCGCGGCATCACCCCGGTGGCGGTGGAGATGCTCGACGGGGTGATGCTGCGGATGGTGGAAGAGGCCACCCATGCAGGCTATCCGATGGACGCCGCGGCCGTGCTGCTGATCGAGTTGGAGGGATTGAAGGAAATCGTCGAGGAGCAGTCGGCGCTCATCCGCGAGGCGTGTCTGGCGGCGGGTGCGCGGGAATTCCGCCTGGCGCGCTCGGCGGAGGAGCGCGACTTGTTGTGGAAGGGCCGCAAGAACGCCTTTGGCGCCGTGGGCCGCGTCAGCCCCACCTACTATGTGCAGGACGGGGTCGTGCCGCGCACTAAGATCGCCCCGACCCTGCACTTTATCGGCGAAGTGGCCGCGCGCTGCGGGTTGACCATCAGCAACATTTTCCACGCCGGGGACGGCAACATGCACCCCATCATTCTGTTCGATGCCCGCAAACCAGGCGACCTGGAAAAGGCCCAGGCCGCCGGCGAAGAAATCCTGCGGTACTGCATCGACGCGGGCGGCTCTATTACCGGCGAGCACGGCGTGGGGATGGAGAAGAACGAGTTGATGGCGCGCCAGTTTTCCGAACCGACGCTCGATACCATGCGCCGCTTCAAGCTGCTCTTCGATCCCGCCAACCGGCTGAACCCGGGCAAGGTGCTGCCCACCGGACGCGGATGTCTGGAAATCCGGCAGCGCCCGTTGGAACCCGCATCGACGGTCTACTGAGGGCCCCTTTTGGCTCCGGACGGTGCGACGCTCAATCGCCTGCCGGCCTCCCGGCATACAATGGGTGGAAAGGTGCTCCCTATGAAACGAATGTGGCTGCTGCCGCTGGTGGCGCTGGCGCTGTATGGCGCGGACATCAGCGGCCAATGGACCGGGAGTGTGGAGATTACCGACCCGGGTAGCGGGGAGAAGATCGCCACGCCGGTGAAAGCGCAATTTACCCAGAAGGACAGCGAGGTTACCGGGACGATCGGGCGCGAGCAGGATGCCGAAGCGCAGGCCATCCGCGCTGGCAAGCTCGACGGCAAGAACCTGGTGTTCGAAGTCCAGCCGCCGGAAGCCACCAGCGCCATCAAGTTTACCCTGGTGTTGGCCAGCGATGACCGCATCGAAGGCGCCATGGAAGGCGCCGTCGATGTGGGCAAAATCTCGGGGAAAGTGGTTCTGACGCGCGTCAAGTAGCCACGGGGCCGAGCCTATTTCCAGGTGAAGCCGTGCAGGTGGTGCATGACGGCGCAGCTCAGGTGGCCCAGCACGAACCACAGCACTGCTTCGAGCACCCTCCTGTATCCGCTGGTCATTGGGAATCCTCCTCCCGCCGCCGTAGAACCGCGCGGACGGCCTCGCTGGCTTCCAGATCCTCGGTGACTTCCGGCGCTTGGGCGCCCGCATCCAGCAGCGCTTCCACGGTGGCGGCATAGTCCCCGGTGTCGCGGTGCCAACTGTTTTCCGAGCCGTGCAGCGCGCACCCCAGGGCAGTCTGTTCGTGGCAGTCGCGCAGTTCCAGTTGGGGATGATAGCGCAGAATCTCGCGGACCATCTCCGCGTTGCCGTGCCAGGCGCTCCATCCGAGTGCCGACAGATCGTATTCGCCGGTTTCATCCACCGGCCAGCCGGCCGCCAGCATCAGCCGGACAGCGGCGGTGTTGTTGCTTTGAGCGGCATCCGGCAGCCGGCGGCGGTCGGTGGCGGATAGCGTCTCGGTCAGGTTCGGATACTTCGCGAGCAAGGCGCGGAAGGTCTCCGCATCGCCCAGTTCGCAGGCCTGCGCCAGTTTCACGTCCTCCGGGCTGCGCTCCATGAGGAGGTGGAAAATCTCCTCGTGGCCGAAGTCGCGGGCTGCCAGGTGCGGGGTCTTCCGAGGACCGAAGATCTGGATGTAAATGGTCCCTTCGCTGCGGGAATCCTGCTTGGGAAAATTCTCGTCGGAGACGCAAGTGCGGATAGAGCTTGGATCGGCGTCCAGGTGGCGGCGCACCAGGGCCAAATCGCCCAAGGCTGTCGCCATCAGGATGTCGCTCCGGCAACCGCGGGCCACCAGAAGCCGCGCGATGGCCTGACGGTCGCGGGGATAGTGCCGCGCTTGCACCACGCGCAGCATGTGCTGGGCGGGCGTGGATTCGTGCAGCAGGTCGCGGGAATCGAGCGCGGCGCCGTGTTCCACGAGGTACCCGGCGATTTCCACGGTGGAGGCGAAGTGCAGCGGGGTCTGCCCGTTGGCGCCGCGCGTGGCGATCGCGGTGGGATCGGCCGCCACCAGTTCCCCCAGCCTTTCGAGCATCCCCAGCCGTGCCGCGGCGTGGGCATCCACCACCGCCCCGCGCTCGATCAGGAACCCCGCCACTTCGGGCGAGCACTCGTCCAGAACGCCGACGCCGCCGGCCCACCATCGGCTTCGGGCGTTGATATCCGCGCCGGCATTGACCAGCACATCGATGGTTGCCCGGTCGCTTCGCTGCACGGCCGCCAGCAAGGCAGTCATGCCGGCGCCGTACTGGGCTAGCGGTTCGTCGAGCCGGGCCTTCAATTCGGGGTGGTCGTGCAGCAGACGGGCGGTTTTGCCTGCGTCGCTAACGCGAATGGCCGCGGTGAGCATCTCGGCAGGTTCCGGCGTGCGCGTCAGGGATTCCACTTGCTGCTTCAGCCTGGGCCAACTGGCGAAGCCGTATTCGCGGGCAATCAGGTGTTGGGCGTCTGCCAGTTTGGCCTTTTCCGGCGCCGGGGACGAAGCCAGGGAACCGAACCGCTGGATGGCCGCGGCGTCGCCCTGTTGGAACTGGCTCAGCAACTCCTTGGCCTGCTTTTTGAGATGTTCGAGGTTCGGCTTTGCGGGTAATTCGAGAGACATCACTCCTCCTTTATGTCGCCCGTTGTCCGCCAAGCCGGGCAGAAGTGAGTGATTCTTATCTGGAAACGAACGGCCCAGGCGGGATCGTCCCTTCCCGCGGACGGGTTGCCTCCTGGAGGGCAGTATCCAGTATACATGAGCGGCGCGGCGAATCGATACCGATGCGCAAACCGGCAAACCGGCTGATGAGAACCAGTCCGTTCGCCCAACCGAACGCCGCTATCGGTAGCTCACCAATCGCACCGGACCCAACAATCCCGAAACCTGCGGAGCAGCCGCTCCCCGCCCCGGAGCCGGAGGTGTCCCGGGGTTGGCGGGAACGGGCGCCGGACCACGCCCCGTGGGTGCCGGCCGAACTTCCATTTCCAGCAGATTCGAGCCGCTTTTCACCTCGCCGCTAACCTCCCAGCGGTACGGCTGCCACGCTTCGGCTTCCAGGTCCTTTCCATTCAGCCGGAGGCGGGCGTAATCGCGCACGTGGCCGCACTCCAGCCACAGGCGCCCGCGCGCGGCACCGGTCTCCAGGTTGAATTCCCTGCGATATACCGCGGGCCCTGAGATATTACCTAATCCTAATTCCTGCCACGGCTCAAGCGGCGAAGTGAAGCTCTTGCCATCCACCTCCAACGACCAGTCGCCTCCCAGGTCCAGCACCGGTTCCGGCCTGCTCAGAGACGGCGCCGGGTCGGCCACCTCCGCCGCCGGTGGCATCGGTCCGATCACCACCACGCGCGCCTCGTAGGGCGCCAGCACCAGCGGCAACTCCACGCCGTCGGATTGCGCCGAAGCTTCTGGCGCCGGGTGAATCAGGCCGGTGGCCAGGTCCCACACCTGCGCCCGCCCGTGGCCGGCCACCCACGCCACGCGCCTCTGCTCCTCGTCGCTCTCGTTGAAAATGAAATACAGGTCCGCGTCGCGCCAGCGCCGGTGCGTATATCGGATCGGCGCGCAGGGCCGATCCAGTGCGAAATCGGGCTTCGGCAAGCCGGCGATCACCGCCGCCGTAAGATCACCCGAAGGCTCGTGCGCCGCGAAACTCAGGTCGGGCGCGCCGCCTGGATGAAGAAAGGTCTTTTCCAAAACCATGCCGGGCGTCTGCCCCTCGAATACCACCTTGCCCCCGGAAGCCGCGAGCGCGCGCAAACGCTCCAGCGACGCCCGCGACATCACCATGGAAGAGGGAACGATCACCGCCCGGTACACCTGTCCGCTCAAGTTACGCAAACCGCCTGTCTCCAGGCTCGCCACGGAACTTAGCGATTGCTCATCCAGGTAATCGAAATCGATTTGGTGTTCCAATAACTGCTGGGATAACTTCGTCGTGTCGCGGTCCGCATCTTCGTCGCCCAGCCACATGCTGGCGGCCGGATGATACAGCGCCACCTGCGCCGCCGGGCGGCCGATTCGACATCAGGTAACCGGCCCGGTTGGTATAGGCGGCCAGCAGCGGAAACTCCGGAAACGGCTCGGGCGGCCCCGTTCCCCCGGCCCCGCCCGGCCCGCGGCCTACCGCGCCCTGCAATTGCAGCGCGGTCAGACCTTCCACGAGCTGATAATCCAACTGGAACTTACCCTCCACTCCTACCCCGCCACCCTCCTCCGCCCACGCCTTTGGTCTTCCAAACAGGTGCGCCGCGGAAGACGCCAGCTTGGGGAAGTTATTATTCACCGAATAACCCGAAGCTTCTTCGCGATTCACCAACTCAGGGCGTAACTGGCTCAGGTTATCCACGCCCGGCACCTCCACATAGCGCATGTCCCGGAAGAAGTCGCCTTCATTGCGGATCAAATCCTCGCCGCGCGAGAGGTTCAGCATTAACTCCTCGTGGTTCAGGTGGACCAGGTATTCCAGGTTGTTTCGGGCGCTCCATTCCGCCTGGACCCCGAAGAAGCTCCGGCTGAAAATCCCGCTCCAGACGTCCCAATAATCGGCCTTCACGCGCCACGCTGCAGGCGTCATCTTAGGCGCGAAGAGGTCCGCGAGATACGGCTGCAAGTCGTATCCCTTGGCCTCGCGGAACTGCTCTAGCAGCGTGGGCGTCCACGGCATAAACCCGGTGTAATCCGGCTCGTCGCCGAAAAAACCCAGCACGGTCTTTCCGAATTCATCGCCAAAAAGCCCCTTATAGACTTCGTGAGTGGTCTTCAGAAAGGCCCTGGTGGCGTCCGGGTTGAGATAGTCGATCAGCGAATAGAGACTATCCTTCGAGTAAGTCCCGTCGGCCCGGTTAATATAGCGGGTCGGCGAGCTGCGAAATACGTAGCGGATCAAAACGATTTCGTGGCGGCCTTCCGGCGGCGCCGTCCAGCGGATCCTCCCGTCCTGGAGCGCCAGCGCCTCGCTCGTGGCGCCCCCGGCATTCGCCGCGCCGCGCCCGCCGCTCCCTGCGGCGGGACTCACGATCATCGCCGCCAGTGTATCTTCCGGCGCGGCCATCGAGATGGTCTGCCCCGGAGCGACGCTGATGCGGATATCCGCCACGATGCCCTGCATGCACAACTGCGGATACTCCTCCGAGATCCGCCCGCCCGCGAAGCCGCTGGGATAGCTGCCTTCATCGGCCAGCCAGACCTTCATGCCGCGCCGCGCCGCTTCCTCCACGGCGAATTTGGTCAACGCCAGGTGCTCGGGTGAGAGATACTCCGGCCGCATGCCGCGAGCGGGGCCGAAGTTCACCACGTAGACGCCCGATCGCACCAGCGAGTCGAACTCGCGCACGATCCTCTCGCGCGTCAGTTCGCCGCCCCAGATCGCCCAATGAATCGCGCCGTATTCCCGCGGCGGCGTTCGAAAGTGGGAAGCCACTTCGCTCAGCGACGGATCGGTAATCTCCTGCCAGGGCCGTTCGGCGGACCGTTGCGCGATCAGCGCCAGCGGCCCCAACAGGCACGCCGCCGGAATCCACTTATGCATCGTTCCCCTCGCTCCGGGCGAATTGGCCGGGGCGCCTGGGTCTCCGCGCGCCCGCCCTTGCCTATTTCTGCGGCGTCTCGGCCTTCTTCCCCGCGGCCTGCCGAAAACCTCGCTCCACCATGTCGTTGGGATCGGTCGAAACCGGGCCATCGCGCCACAGCCAGCGCATCATGTCCGGCAGGATCATCCCGCTGAATTTTTGCCCGTGCAGATTTATGCCCCAGGAATAATTCACGTCGTAACCCTTGGCCGTAAGAGCTTTCATCAGCCGGACATTCTGGTAGAACCAATCGCGCCTCGGGTCGTACCCGTTGCGCCCGATCCCCCGGTTGTCGTTGCGCCCGTCGCACAGGAACACGCGGATGGGCTTCTTCTCGCTGGCCAGCACCCGCTCCGGATACACATCGCCGCCCTGTAGATTCACGAAGCTGCCCACGCTGCTCAGCACCTTCCGGAAATCGTTGGGCCGTTCCCAGGCCACCGCGAACGCCGCAATCGCCCCGGAACTCGATCCGCCGATGCCGTGCTGCTCCGGATCCTTCGAGATGTTGTACTGCCTGTAAAGCTCCGGCATCAGTTCTTCAGTGATCACCCGCGCGTACCGGTCGTCCGGTGTGTTGTACTCGATGCCGCGGTTGGTGGTTCCATCGCCCCAGCCGGTTTGCGGACTGGGCTCCGGCTGATCCGGCCGCCGTCCCGGATTGATGAACACCCCGATCATCACCGGAATCTCCCGCCGGTAGATCAGGTTGTCCATCACGTTCTGGGCCCGCAGATCGCCGTTCTCGTCCTTGAACGCCTGCCCGTCCTGGAACACCATCAGGCTGGCGGGCGTCGCCGGGTCGTACTGCGCCGGCACATACACCCAATAGGTGTGCTGGGTGCCCGGATATACCTGGCTCGGCAGCGTGTACGGCCCGCGGATCTCGCCCTTCGGCACGCCCTCCTGCGCCATTGAGTCCGGCCCCAGGCGGTACTGCGAGTTGGGGTTGGGACCGGGCGGCAGGGGAGGCTGGAATCCGCCTCTTCCGCGTCCTGCCGCCGGTGCGGGCGGTTGCCCCGAAGCCGGCGCCGCCTGAGGGGGCGGGGTCTGCGCGAAGGCCACGAGCATCGATCCCGTCAGCGCCGCCGCAGCTATAGATGTTGTAGTTTTCCACATACGTCACTAAGAACTATACTCCCAAAATGGGGCTCGGCAGACTTCGGCTGTCCCTCCCAAACGCGAGGGCTACGGCTAAGGGAATGCGCTGCGGGTGCCCTTGGCAGTGCCCGTTGGACACTGGACCCCGGCGCGGCTTTCCAGGTGCGCAACGCGCGGACCCGGCAACAGGTCTGGGACCGGTGTACGGCGCCGCGAATCGCCACAATCCAAGTACCGGCGTGTCGCAGCGGTACGGTCCGCGCGGGAAATTGCCACGCATGCGTGGCATTACTCATTAGAGCGCTACTTCCCGTAGACCCGGAAAGGCCTCCGACTGACCCCCAAACAGGGATGAGGCTCCCGCTACGACCTTTGGAGGTTGTTGTAGAATAAGACATCTCACTGTGAATTTCCGGGATAGCCAACCGACCCCTACCGCGATGGGTTCCACCGGCTTCCCCACGTCGGCGTGGGTGGCTGTGGCCCTACCAGTTCGGGCCGACCGGATAGGCGCTTTATGCTCGGAAGGGCTATGTCGCTGGGTGCATCCCGCGATTTATGCTCGTAAGAGGTATTCGGTATGCTGTTTCCACATTGCAAAGCGATTGACTGGGTGGTGAAATGACGGAACAACCTCCCCCTGCTATGGAGCCGGGCGGGCTGATCGGGTCTCCCGCCACCAAACCCGCCACCAAGCTTCCGGTCACCAAACTTCCATTGGGCAAACCTCCGGAAGGCCGCCGCTCTGGTTGGCGTTGGTTGTGGCTGCCGGTTCTGGCGCTGCTGGCCTTCGCCGCCTGGCGCTACGGCCCCAAGGCCGAAACCCTGCTGGCCCCCGCGCCCACTGCGGCGAAATCCGGCAAAAAGGGCCTTTCGGGCGCCGTGCCCGTAGTGGCCGCCAAGGCCCGCCGGGGCAATATCGGGGTCGTCATCACTGGCCTCGGCTCTGTCACCCCCATCTACACGGACGTGATCAAGAGCGTGGTGAGCGGCCAGTTGATGGAAATCCACTACAACGAGGGCGACATTGTCCACAAAGGCGACCTCCTGGCGCTCATCGACCCGCGTCCCTTTGAGGTCATGTTGCAGCAGGCCCAAGGAGCCCTGCTCCGTGACCAGGCCATTCTCAACAACGCCCGCATCGACCAGGATCGCTACACCAAGCTGCTGGCGCAGAACGCCATTCCCGAACAACAATTGACCACCCAGAAGGCCACGGTTTTGCAGGACGAAGGCGTCGTGAAAACCGACGAGGCGCAGATCGCCAACGCCCAACTGGACCTGGTGTACTGCCACATCACCGCGCCCATTACCGGAAGGGTGGGGCTGCGGCTGGTGGATCCCGGCAATATCGTGCAGACCACCGACTCCAACGGCTTGGTGGTGATTACCCAGATCGACCCCATCAGCGTGATCTTCACCGTGGCCGAGGACGATTTGCCCACCGTGCTCCGCAAACTGGCCGCCGGCCAGCATTTGACGGCCGAGGCGTGGGACCGCGCCAATACCGCCCGGATCGCCTCCGGGACGCTCGCCACCGTGGATAACCAGATCGATCCAACCACCGGCTCCCTGCGCCTCCGCGCGAATTTCGATAATCCCGCCAACCTGCTCTTCCCCAACCAGTTCGTCAACGTGCGCCTGCTGGTGGAAGAGAAATCCGGCGTGGTCCTGGTGCCGACCGCCGTCATCCAGCGAACCAGCACCACCACCTACGTTTATGCGGTCAAGGACGACCAGACCGTGACTGTCCGGCCGGTCACTCTGGGGGTCACCGAGGGCGATTCGACCGAAATTACGGACGGCGTCGGCCCGGGCGACGTGCTGGTGATGACGGGGGTCGATAAACTGGCGGAAGGTACCAAGGTCACGGTGCAGATTGCCGGCGACCAGCCGGGCTCCACCGCGGGATCCAAATCCGGCAAGTCCGGAGGAAAGAAGAAGTGAGTCCTTCCCGGACATTCATCCTCCGGCCCGTCGCAACCTCGCTCCTGATGATCGGCATCCTCCTCGCCGGAGGCGTGGCTTATAAGCAGTTGCCCATCTCGGCGCTGCCAGAGGTCGATTACCCCACCATCCAGGTGCTGACCTTCTACCCTGGCGCCAGCCCCGACGTGATGTCCTCTTCCGTCACCTCGCCCCTGGAGCGCCAGTTTGGCCAGGTGCCGGGTCTTCAGCAGATGACTTCCACCAGCTCCGACGGCAGCTCGGTCATCACCCTGCAATTTAACCTCAGCCTCAGCATCGACGTGGCCGAGCAGGAAGTGCAGCAATCCATCAACGCCGCCGGAACCTATCTCCCCTCGGACCTTCCGGTTCCGCCGGTCTACGCGAAAACCAATCCCGCCGACACCCCCATCCTGACCCTCGCCCTGACTTCCAAAACCGAACAGCTTTCGCATGTGGAAGACCTGGCCGACACCCGCCTCGCGCCCAAGATTTCGCAGTTGCCCGGCGTCGGCCTGGTCAGCATCAGCGGCGGACAGAAGCCCGCTGTCCGCATCCAGGCCAACCCCACCATGCTGGCCTCCTACGGCCTCAACCTGGAAGATATCCGCAGCGCCATCGTCGCCGCCAACGTCAACCAGGCCAAGGGCAACTTCGACGGCCTCCACCAGGATTACCAGATCGGCGCCAACGACCAGTTGCTCTCCTCGGACGATTACCGCCCCCTGATCGTGGCCTACCGCAACGGCGCGCCGGTGAAGCTCTCCAAGGTCGCTGACGTGGTGGACGACGTCGAAAACATCCGCCAGGCCGCCTGGATGAACGATGTGCCGGCGGTCATCATGAACATCCAGCGGCAGCCCGGCGCCAACATCATCCAGGTGGTGGACCGCATCGAAACCCTCCTGCCGCAGCTCACCTCCACCCTCCCCAAGTCGATTGACGTGAAGATTCTAACCGACCGCACCAACACCATCCGCGCCTCGGTCGAGGACGTCCAGTTCGAACTGCTCCTGACCATCGGCCTGGTGGTCATGGTGATCTTCCTGTTCCTGCGCAACCTGTCGGCCACCGTTATTCCCAGCATCGCCGTTCCGCTCTCGCTGGTGGGAACGTTCGGGGTCATGTACCTGCTCGGTTACAGCCTCAACAATCTCACCCTCATGGCGCTCACGATTTCCACCGGCTTCGTGGTGGACGACGCCATCGTCATGATCGAGAACATCATGCGTTACATCGAGGAGGGTGAGCAGCCCATGCGGGCGGCCCTGCGCGGCGCCGAGCAGATCGGCTTCACGATTATCTCCCTCACCATCTCGCTCATCGCCGTGCTCATTCCCCTGCTCTTCATGGGTGATATCGTCGGCCGGCTCTTCCGCGAGTTCGCCATCACCCTGGCGGTCACCATCCTGGTCTCCGCGGTGGTCTCCCTCACCCTGACGCCCATGATGTGCTCCAAGCTGCTGAAGCACCAGCCGGAAGCCTCCCAGGGACGTCTCTTCCGCGCCTCCGAACGCGCCTTCGAAGCCACCATCGCCGTGTATGGCAAGATCTTGCAGTTTGTCCTGCGCTGGCAAACCGCCACGCTCCTGGTGGCCGCCGGGACGTTGGCGCTTACCTGCTACCAGTTCTACACCATCCCTAAGGGCTTTTTCCCGATTCAGGATACCGGCGTGATCCAAGGCGTTTCCGAAGCCGCGCAATCGGTGTCGTTTCCCCAGATGTCCGCCCTTCAGCAGCGCCTCGCCAAGGCGATTCTCGCCGACCCCGCGGTCGAGAGCCTGTCCTCCTTCATCGGCATCGACGGCACCAACACCACCCTCAACAGCGGCCGCATTCTTATCAATCTCAAGCCGCTGGCCGAGCGCAAAATCACCGCCAGCGATGTCATTCGCCGCATCCAGCCGCGCCTCTCCGATGTCGCCGGCATCACCTTGTTCATGCAGCCCGTGCAGGATCTGACGGTGGAAGACCGCGTCAGCCGCACCCAGTTCCAATACACCCTGGAAGACCCCAGCGCCGACGAGCTCAACGACTACGCTCCCCGCATGGTCGCCCGCCTGAAGCAAATCCCCGCCCTCACCGATGTGGCCACCGATCAGCAGTTGCAAGGTCTCCGCACCACCCTGGTGTTCGATCGCGACACCGCCTCGCGCCTGGGGATCACCCCCTCCATGATCGACCAGACCCTCTACGACGCCTACGGCCAGCGCGAAGTGTCCACCATGTTCACGCAGCTCAATCAGTACCACGTGGTGCTGGAAGTGAAGCCTGAGTTCCAGCAGAATCCCACCGAGCTGCGCAACCTGTTTATCCGTACCGCGGCCACCACCGCGTCCTCCTCCGCAGGGGGCCTGGTGGCGGGCGGTTCTTCGACCTCGGCGCTCTCGCAGGGACCTTCCAATACGAGCACCGCCGCCACCACCGCCGCCAATTCAGCCACTGCCGCCAGCGCTGCCGCGACATCCATTCCCAGCAGCCAGGTGTCCGGCGGAAACATCGCTTCCTCCACGGTCTTCCCGAACGGAGGCCAAGTCCCGCTCAGCGCGTTTACCCACCTGGAAACCCGGGCCGTCCCCATCACTGTCAACCATCAGGGCCAGTTCCCGGTCATCACTCTCTCCTTCAATCTTGCCCCTAACGCCTCCCTGGGCGATGCCGTGAACGCCGTGAACCGGGTAAAGGACGATCTCAATATGCCGGAAAGCCTGCAAGCCTCTTTTCAAGGCACTGCGCAGGCTTTTCAGGCTTCGCTCGCCAACGAGTGGGTGCTGATTCTGGCAGCCCTGGTGACCGTGTATATCGTTCTCGGCGTGCTCTACGAAAGCTATATCCACCCCATCACCATCCTCTCCACGCTTCCCTCGGCGGGTGTGGGCGCGCTCCTGGCGCTCAACGTCTGCGGCCAGGATTTCAGCGTCATCTCCCTGATCGGCATTGTCCTCCTGATCGGCATCGTCAAGAAGAACGGCATCATGATGATCGATTTCGCCCTGGATGCCGAACGAAAAGAAGGCATGGCCCCCATCGACGCCATCTACCAGGCCTGCCTGCTGCGCTTCCGTCCCATCATGATGACCACCATGGCCGCCCTGCTCGGCGCCGTACCACTGGCTCTCGGCACCGGCACCGGCTCCGAACTGCGCCGTCCCCTCGGCATCACCATGATCGGCGGCCTTCTCATCAGCCAGATGCTGACCCTCTTCACCACCCCGGTGATTTATCTGTTCTTCGACCGTTTGGCCCGCCGCTTCTCGCGCCCCGGGCATACCGAAATCAGCCCCGATCTGGATCCCGGGGTGGTTCCCGCGGAGTGATGCCATGAATATTTCCGCGCCCTTCGTCCACCGCCCGGTCGCTACCACTCTTCTCACCGTCGCCATTGCCCTGGCCGGCGCCGTCGCCTTCAAGATTCTCCCTGTCTCGCCTCTACCGCAGGTGGATTTTCCTACGATCTCGGTGAGCACGGCCTTGCCCGGCGCCAGCCCCGAAACCATGGCCTCGTCGGTCGCCACCCCCCTCGAGCGCCAGTTCGGACGCATCGCCGCGGTTACCGAAATGACCTCTTCGAGCACCCTCGGCGCGAGCAGCATCACCCTCCAGTTCGATCTCAACCGCAACATCGACGCCGCCGCCCGCGACGTGCAGGCAGCCATCGCCGCCGCCCGCGGGTATCTGCCCTCCAATCTCCCCAGCAACCCCAATTACCGAAAGGTGAATCCCGCCGATTCGCCTATCTTCATGCTCGCCCTCACCTCCACAACCCTCGGCAAGGGCCAGATGTACGACGCCGCGTCCACCATCATGGCCCAGAAGCTCTCCCAGGTTCAGGGCGTCGGGCAGGTGGTGGTAGGGGGTAGCGCTCTACCCGGCGTGCGCGTCGAGTTGAACCCCGATGCCCTCAACAAATACGGCATCGGCCTCGAGCAGGTCCGCACCGTCCTGGCCTCGGCCAACGCCAACACCCCCAAGGGGCACTTCGCCAATGGCAACACCATGTACGAGGTCGGCGCCAATGACCAGTTGTTCAAGGCCGTCGATTATCAGCCGCTGCTGATCGCCTATCACAACGGCGCCAGCGTCCGCGTTTCCGATGTCGGCACGGCGGTCGATTCGGTGGAGGACCTCCGCAATGCCGGCTACGCCAATGGCAAACCCTCCGTGCTGGTGATCATCTTCCGCCAGCCGGGCGCCAACATCATCGATACCGTGGATCGTCTCCGCGCCGTCCTGCCCCAGGTCCACGCCGCCATTCCCGCCTCCATCGACTTGCAGATCGCCATGGACCAGACCCAGACCATTCGCGCCTCGGTCCACGATGTCGAGAGAACCCTGCTGATCTCGGTGGCGCTCGTGGTCCTGGTGGTCTTCGTCTTCCTCAAGAATGCCCGCAGCACCTTCATTCCCAGCATCGCCGTTCCGGTCTCGTTGTTGGGAACCTTCGGCGTGATGTACCTGTGCGGCTACAGCCTCGACAACCTTTCCTTGATGGCCCTCACTATCTCCACCGGTTTCGTCGTCGATGACGCCATCGTGGTGATCGAGAATATCACCCGCTACCTGGAAGTCGGCATGGGCCCATTTCCCGCTGCCTTGAAGGGCGCTCAGGAAATCGGCCCCACCGTCGTCACCATGAGCGTCTCGCTGATCGCCGTGTTCATTCCCCTGCTGCTGATGGGCGGCATCGTCGGACGCCTCCTGCACGAATTCGCCATCACCCTTTCGGTGGCTATCGGGGTCTCCATGCTGGTCTCCCTCACCGCCACCCCCATGATGTGCGCCCACCTGCTGCGCCAGCACGAAGAACACGGATGGCTCTACCAGGCGGTCGAAACCGTTTTCAACTGGGTCGTGCGCCTCTACGGCAGGCTCCTCGCGGTGGTCCTCCGTCATGCCTTCGCCACCCTTATGGTTCTGTTGGCCACCATCGGCCTCAACGTGTTCCTCTTCATCCGCGTGCCCAAGGGCTTCTTCCCCGAGCAGGACAACGGACGCATGGTCGGCTCGATCCTCGCCGACCAGGACACATCGTTTCAGTCCATGGACAACATCCTCCTCCAGATGGTCAACATCGTAGCTGCCGACCCCGCCGTGGATACCGTCAACGGCTTTACCGGTAGCGGAAGCGGAGGCAGCGCATCCACCATCAACCAGGGACGCATGTTCGTGGCCCTTAAGCCGATGTCCGAGCGCAACATCACGGTCGATTACATCATGCAGCGCCTGCGCCCCAAGCTCGCCAAAATCCCCGGCGCGACCTTGTACCTGCAGGCTTCCCAGGATCTCCGTGTGGGCGGACACAGCACCGCCGCGCTGTATCAATACACCATGCGCGGCGATAATCTCCAGGACCTGGTCCATTACGCTCCCCTGATGTTCCAGCAGTTGAAGAAAATCCCCATCATCGTGGACGTCAACACCGACCAGCAGAACAGCGGCCTGCAATCCATGGTCGTCTACGACCGCGATACCGCCTCGCGTTTCGGCATCTCCTCCCAGTTGATCGACAACGTGCTGTACGATGCCTTCGGCCAGCGCCAGGTCTCCACCATGTATAAGTCGCTCAACCAGTACCACGTGGTCATGGAAGTCGCCCCGCAGTATTGGCAAAATCCGCTCACTTTGCGAACCATCTATGTGCACTCGCCCACCGGCCAGCAGGTTCCCTTAAGCGCCATCTCCCATTTCGGCCCAACCGTGGCGCCCCTGGCGGTCAACCACCAGGGCCTGTTTCCCTCGGTTACCATCTCCTTCAACTTGCAGCCCGGCGTGGCGTTGGGCGATGCCGTCCTGGCTATTGACGCCGCGTCCCGTAAAATTGGTCTTCCGCCGACCATCGAGCCTGGCTATTCCGGCACCGCGGCGGCTTTCCAGGATTCGCTCGCCAACGAACCCTATCTGATCGCTGCCGCGCTCACGGCCGTCTACCTCATGCTCGGCATCCTCTACGAAAGCTATATCCATCCGGTCACGATTCTTTCCACGCTCCCCTCCGCCGGCGTAGGTGCGCAACTGGCCCTCCTCCTCACCCACACGGACCTCAGCATCATCGCCATGATCGGCATCATCCTCCTGATCGGCCTGGTCAAGAAGAACGGCATCCTGATCGTCGATTTCGCCCTGGGCGCCGAACGCTACGAGGGGAAAAGCCCTCGCGACGCCATTTTCGAAGCCAGCCTGCTGCGCTTCCGTCCCATCCTCATGACCACCTTCGCCGCTATGCTGGGCGCCCTGCCCCTGGCCCTCGGCACCGGCACCGGATCGGAATTGCGCCGCCCCCTGGGCATCACCATCATCGGCGGCCTGCTCATGAGCCAGGCGCTGACTCTGTTCACCACCCCGGTCGTGTACCTCTACTTCGACCGCGTGCAGCATTGGTGGGAGCGTGTACGCGGCGTCAATCGCCGACCGTTCGCGCCCATCGAAGGATAATCGCCCATGCGCCAACCCGAATCTCCGCATCCTGGCTTCCGGTTTTCTCCGCGCTTTCTACCTTCGTTTTCTCCGTGGTTTCTCCGTGCCCTCCGTGCCTCCGTGGTGAAGACCCCGCCCGCCCCGAGCACCGCGCCGCTCTCCCGGTTTTCTCCGTGGTTTCTCCGTGCCCTCCGTGCCTCCGTGGTGAAGACCCTGCCGCTGTTCGCCGCCGCCCTCATTACCACTGGCTGCCTCAAGGTCCCCCCTTACAAGACCCCCACCATCGCCGTGCCGGAGACTTTCAAGGAAGCTCCACCCCCAGGCTGGAAGGAAGCCCAGCCCAACGATGACGTGCTGCGCGGCAACTGGTGGGAGATCTTCGGCGACCCCGCCCTCAACCAACTCGAAGAGCAGGTAGCCATCTCCAACCAGAACGTTCTCCAGGCCGAGGCCAACTACCGGGAGTCCCGCGCCATGGTGCGTGAGGCGCGCTCCGCTCTGTATCCTTTCGTCAGCGCGTCCGTCTCGGCCACCGGTGAGAAGGCTTCCACGCGCGCCGGCACCAGCGCCGAAGCCATTAGCGCCAACAGCGCCGCGCTGGGCGTCTACGATCTTGGCGCGAACGCTTCCTATACCGTGGACCTCTGGGGAAGCATCCACCGCACTGTCGCCGCCAGCGCCCAGACCGCGCAAGCCACCGCAGCCCAGTTAGAAAACGCCCGCCTCCTGTATCAGTCGGAACTCGCCCAGGACTATTTCCAACTGCATGGGACCGATGGGGATATCGCGCTCCTCGACGAAACCGCCAAGTCTTACCAGGAGTATCTCACCCTTACCCGCAATCGCTACGCCGGCGGCGTGGCTTCCGACTCCGACGTGGCCCAGGCGGAAACCCAGCTCTACACTACGCAGGCCTCCCTCGTCGATCTGGAAGTCCAGCGCACCCAGTTGGAGCACGCCATCGCCATACTGATCGGCCGGCCGCCGGCGGAGTTCTCCATCCCGCGAGCGCCCATCCACGTGCCGCCTCCGCGCATCCCGGTGAGTTTGCCTTCGGTTCTGCTGGAGCGCCGCCCCGATGTGGCCGCGGCCGAACGGTCTGCCGCCGCCGCCAACCAGCAGATCGGCATCGCCATGGCGGCCTTCTACCCCACCCTGACCCTCAGCGCATCGGCCGGAGTCGAATCCAGCAACTATTTCAACTTCTTCGACTGGATCACCTGGCCCAGCCGCTTCTGGAGCATTGGGCCGCAACTGGCGCAGACTCTCTTCGATGCTGGCAAGCGTCGCGCCACTGTGCAGCAGTACCAGGCGGCTTTCGACGCCACCGCCGCCAATTACCGGCAGACCGTTCTCACCGCCCTCCAGCAGGTGGAAGACAACCTCTCCGCCCTGCGCGTCCTCGAAAACGAAGCCGCCGTCACGGATCAGGCCGTCAAAGCCGCCGAGCGCTCCTTGACCCTTTCCCGCGCCCAGTACATCGGTGGAATCGCCACCTACCTGCAGGTCATCACCACCCAGTCCATCGCCTTGCAGGATGAGCGTAGCGCCGTCGATTTGCAAACCCGCCGCATGACCGCCAGCGTGCTGCTGATCCAGGCTCTCGGTGGCGGATGGAACGCCTCAGCCCTGCCCACCATGCAGGAAGTCGGCGAGAGGTGAC
>JASHSS010000042.1 GCA_030038565.1 Bryobacteraceae bacterium | reverse complement strand
AGCCCATCCCGCCGGGACAGCCGTTCACCTATGCCGTGCGTGCGCAGGGCCGACTCACATCCCCCGAGGAGTTTGGGGACATCGTGATTCGCGAAACCCCGGATACCGGCATCGTGCGCGTGCGCGATGTTGCCCGCGTCCAACTGGGAACGCAGGATTACAGCATCACCGGTCACCTCAATGGAAAGCCCAGCGCGGTTATCGCCGTCTACCAGTTGCCCGGATCCAATGCCGTAGCCACCGCCGAAGGCGTGAGGAAGCTGTTTGCCCAGGCCAAAAAAAGTTTCCCCGACGATATCGACTACACTATTCCCATCGACACCACCCTCGCGGTCACCCAGGGAATGCGCGAGATCGTCGAAACGTTGTTGATCGCGATTCTTTTGGTGGTCGCGGTGGTGTACCTGTTCCTGCAGGGCTGGCGCGCCACCCTGATTCCGTTGCTCGCTGTCCCGGTCTCGCTGATCGGCACGTTCATATTCTTTCCGTTGTTCGGCTTCAGCATCAATACGCTGTCTCTGTTCGGCCTGGTGCTGGCGATCGGCCTGGTGGTGGACGACGCGATTGTCGTGGTTGAAGCCGTAGAGCGGCACATTGAAGACGGCCTCGCCCCCAAAGAGGCCGCCCTCAAGGCAATGGAAGAAATCTCGGGGCCGGTGATTGGAATTGCCCTGGTGCTCTCCGCGGTGTTCATTCCCACGGCCTTCATCCCCGGCATTACCGGCCGCCTCTATCAGCAGTTCGCCGTGACCATCGCTATCTCCGTGGTGCTCTCGGCATTCAACGCGCTATCGCTCAGCCCCGCGCTGGCGTCGCTCCTGCTGAAACCCAGAGAGCGCAGCCGCGGTCTCCTGGCGCGCTTTTTCGGATGGTTCAACCGTACCTTCGAGAGCGCCACCAACGGTTACGTGCGGGTCTCCGGCGCGCTCTTGCGCAAGACCGGATTCGCGTTTCTGCTTCTTGCCGGCTTTGCCGGGGTCGGCCTGTGGGTGGGCGGCAGGCTCCCCAGCAGCTTTGTTCCCGACGAGGACCAGGGCTACTTTTATCTGAACGTCCAGCTTCCCAACGCCAGTTCGCTGGAACGGACCGAACAGGTGATGGCGAAGATCCAGCGGATTGCCGCGGGCATCCCCGGCGTCGAAAGCGTCACCGGCGTCTCCGGCTTCAGCCTGCTCAGCCTGGTGCGAACCAGTTACAGCGGCTTTGCCTTCATCCGCATGAAAGATTGGGACGACCGCAAAACGCGCGCGCTGCAGTTCCAGTCCATTAAGGCCAGGCTCAACCAGGAGTTGAACCGGCTCCCCGAAACCATGGCCTTTGGCTTCTCGCCGCCGGCCATCCCAGGCGTCGGCACTTCCGGCGGATTCACTTTCATTCTCGAAGACCGCTCCGGCGGTGACGTCCGCTTCCTCGCCGACAACGTCAACAAGTTCATGGCGGCCGCCCGCAAGCGCCCGGAGATCGGCAGCCTCTCCACCACGTTCCTGCCGAGCGTGCCGCAGGAATTCGTGAAGGTGGATCGCGACAAGGTGATCAAGCAGGGTGTCAACATCAACGACGTCTACCGCACCATCCAGACCTTCATGGGGGGCCTGTTCGTCAACTACTTCAACCGCTTCGGACGCCAGTGGCAGGTCTACGTGGAAGCCGAAGGCGACTATCGCACGCGCCCGGAAAACGTCGGCCAGTTCTATGTCCGCAACTCCGCCGGCGAAAGCGTGCCGCTGTCCGCCCTCACACACTTCGAACCGGGATACGGTCCCGAATTCACCATGCGCTTCAACGAATACCGCTCGGCACAATTGAACGGCAGCGCCGCGCCCGGCTTCAGCAGCGACCAGGCCATGAAAGCTCTGGAAGAGACCTTCGCGCAGACCATGCCCGTGCAGATGGGCTACGATTATTCGGGCATCTCCTTCCAGGAGAAGAAGGCGCAGGAAGGGGTTTCTTCGGGAACCATCTTCGGCTTCTCCCTGTTGTTCGTATTCCTGATTCTGGCGGCCCTCTACGAAAGCTGGACCCTGCCGTTCAGCGTGCTCCTCAGTACGCCGGTCGCGGTGTTCGGCGCGTTTGGAGTTCTCTGGCTGCGGCGCATGTTCCTCACCTACACCGCGCCCGCCTACCTGGTGCAGATCGAGAACGACGTCTACTCCCAAATCGGCCTGGTCATGCTGATCGGCCTGGCCGCCAAGAACGCGATCCTGATCGTGGAGTTCGCCAGGGACGAATTCGCCAAAGGCAAGCCTCTGGCCGAAGCGGCCATGGAAGGAGCGCGCCTGCGCCTCCGTCCCATCCTCATGACGTCGTTTGCATTCATCCTGGGATGCGTGCCGCTTTGGACGGCCAGCGGCGCCGGAGCCGTCGCGCGGCAAATCATGGGCACCACCGTGATCGGCGGGATGGTGGCAGCGAGCGGCCTTGGGATCTTCCTGGTGCCGGCGATATTCTACGCGGTCGAAAAGCTCTCCGGAGCAACCCCGCAAGCCATGCCGCTCGCGCCGCCCCAGCCACTGCCGGGGGAAGGAGACTGATCATGCGCGCCCGATGGTTTCTCACTCTGCTGGCTCTACTCTCGGCTGGCTGCATGGTGGGGCCGAATTACAAGCGGCCGGCCATCGATACCCCCACGGCTTTCCGGGCGCCCGAGCCTCTTCCGCCGGATCAGGCCGACTCGCTCGCCGACCTCAAGTGGTTCCAGGTCTTCAAAGACCAACGGCTGCAGGACCTGATCCGCACCGCGCTGGTCCGCAACTACGACCTGCGGGACGCCATCACGCGAGTGGAAGCCGCCCGCGCCAACCTGGGCATCACGCGTTCCGATCAGCTCCCCAACGTCGGGGCCGGCGGCAGCGTGGAATTCAACCGGCTCTCGCGCAACGGCGCCACTCCGCTGCCGGCGGCCTTCCTCCCCAATCAGAACCGCACTTTCGGCACGGCAGTGCTGCAGCTCCTCTCCTTCGAGGTCGATATCTGGGGCAGGCTGCGGCGGGCTACCGAGGCCGCGCGCGCCAACCTGCTGAGCGCCGAGGAGACCCGCAAGGGGGTCGTGACCACGCTGGTCAGCGACGTGGCCAGTTCTTACCTGTCCATGCGGGAACTCGATTACGAACTGGAGATCTCGCGGCAAACCTTGGCGACCCGCGAGGAATCGCTGGATCTGACCGGGCAGCGGCGGGCCGGCGGCGTCTCCACACTGCTCGATCTGCGGCAGGCCGAGCAGTTGGTCTTCACCGCCGAGGAGACGATTCCGGCCATCCAGCAGGAAATCGAGCAGCGGGAGAATCAAATCAGCCTGCTGCTGGGAGAAAACCCCGCCGGCGTGGAGCGCGGCCGGAGTCTCACGGAACAGGATCTCCCTCCCGACGTACCTCCCGGATTGCCGTCGGCCCTGCTGGAACGCCGGCCGGATATCCGCGCTGCCGAGCAGGACCTGATTGCCGCGAATGCCCAGATCGGCGTGGCGCGCTCCGCCTACTTCCCGCAGATCAGTCTCAGCGGACTCCTGGGAGGCTCCAGTACGCAGCTTTCGAGTCTGTTCAGCGGACCCAGCAGCACCTGGAGCGTGGCGCCGCAGGTGACGCAACCGATCTTCACCGCGGGCCGGATTAAGTCCGGCGTCCGCCTCGCGGAGGCCGATCGCGACCACTACCTGGCGCAGTACGAAAAAGTCATCCAGACCGCGTTCACCGAGGTCTCCGATGCGTTGATCGCCCACCAGCGCCTGCGCGAAAGCCGCCAGAAGCAGGAACTCCTCGTGGCCGCCCTGGAAGACCGCAAGCGCCTGGCCTACATGCGGTATCGCGGCGGGGTGGACACGCAGCTCAACGCGCTGGACGCCGACCGCGATCTCTTCGATGGGCAGCTCACCCTCTCCCAGCTTCGGTTGCAGGAGATCCTTTCGGTAGTCCAACTCTATAAGGCGCTCGGCGGGGGCTGGCAATGAACCTCTCCGGTATGTCGGGCGAGACCTTTGCGGCGCTGCTGACCTCCTGCCTGCCTTCGGTGCGGAGGTTGGTGCAATCGCACCTGCGCGCCTGGGACCAGGCGGAAGACGTGCTGCAACAAGCGCTGCTCCAGGCATTCAAGCACAGGGACCAGTTGCAGTCACACTCCAAATTCAAGAGCTGGCTGTGGTCGATCGCCAGGAACGAGATCTTCATGTTCCACCGCAGCGTTCGGGTCCACGTCCCCCTGCCGGAATCGCCCGCCCTGGAATGCCGGGATGAGGCTCCATCTCCGCTCGAACAGATGGAGCAGCTCGAGCGAGTGAACCGGATTCAGACCGCCATGGCCAAGCTCTCCGAGTGCGACCGCACGGCCATCCGTCTGCGAGACCTCGAAGGTTGTACCCTGGCGGAGACCGCGGAGAAGCTGCGCAAGTCCCAGCCGGCGGCCAAGTCGGCTCATTTTCGCGCGCGCCGGCGCCTGAAGCTCGTGTTGAGCGGAACCGGCCCAAATCCATAGCGGACCACCGCTGCGCCACTGGCGCCGCCGGCGGCCGCATTGGTTCCCGAAGCCGGCAACGCCGCTGCACACAGGTTCGGCCGGCGACGGGCCGGATCCGCGCAGCACCTTGCGCGCGAGTCTGCCCTGCTGCCCAGCGGGCGCCGCGACGAATGCCGCTTTGTTGAAAAATCGCGAACCCCGTTCACAAGCCTCCGTAGAAATCTGCGTTCGGCCTTATCCCTCCCGGCTACTGCGCTTTAGCGCCACGGAGCGGGTTGGGCGGCGAGGGTCTTCGCGGTGTCAGCGTGCGATAGTGGAACCGGAATCAGACAGTCTGTCTGATTGCCTCACGTAGAATCAACGAATTAGACGGTTTTTTCAGACAACGTGTCTGAAAAACGCCGGAGGGACACATGGACGAGATGACAAACGCAGGCGAGCCGGCGACGGATGAAGCGGCTCGGCCAATGATGGAACTGGGCAGATGGATGGGCCGGCGGGACGCCTTCGGCCAGGTAGCGGGACGCTGCTCGGCCGCGGAAATCGAGAGCCTTCGCCAGATCCACGACGGCAGACTGTACCAGAGCTTGAATTACACCTGGGAGGAATTCTGCTCTCAAAACCTGAAGGTCAGCGCGCGAACTGTGGATCGCGAACTGGCCTATCTGCGCCGCTTCGGTCCGGCATTCTTCGTACTGCGGCAACTGGCGCGGATCAGCGCTCCGGAGTATGCGGCGATTGCCGGTTGCATTACGGAGGACGGGGTTCAACTGAACGGCGAGGTGATCGCGCTTAACTCCGAAAACAGCGAGGAACTCGCGGGAGCCGTCAAAGCTCTGCTGGAGCGGAACCCGCCGGTGGAAGCCGCGCCCGCCGCCGCTCCAATCACCTTCGAGGCTGCCATGCAGCGCTTCCGGGCGGCATCGGAAACGTTGCGCTCCTTCGGAGACCAACTGGATCGCCGCCGTGCTCAGGCCGTGGCGGCCGAGTTTACGAAGCTGTTTACGGCGGCGGCGGGATGGGGCGTGAAACTCCGCATCGAGTAGATCAGCGCGCCCGATAGGTCGAGAGCCAAGGTGAAAAGCGCCGGATCCACACGGAGCGTGTGGACGTATCTTCACAGGCGGCCTGCATGGCGCAAGGTGCGGCTCACCGCGTTGACTTCGATCGGTGACAACTGTCGTGTCGAAACCGTGGCAACTGACGTCTTTTCGGCGTTCGCATTTTTCTTTTTGGCCGCGCGGGGGATGGAGAGACTCCGTATTTCAATCTGTTGCAGTGATCTGCTTGGAGCCGGAGATTTGGCACTAATCCTGCCCGTAACTGGGCTATGACTGCGGCTCCGAAATTCCGTATTGATGTCACGATTAACGATCTCTTGACTACGGGAGGCCAGCGGCCTCCGGCACCGGCCGAGTCCAGGGGTCTGACACTGCCGACTCCGGTATTTCCGCAACATCCGGAACGCCTGAAAGATCCCGGCCCGGAAGTCCCGCCCAACAGGCGAAAATGGGGGATCCAC
>JASHSS010000041.1 GCA_030038565.1 Bryobacteraceae bacterium | reverse complement strand
CGGCGCATAGCTTCTGGCGTACGGATTCGAACGGATTGTGTCGGCCGTCCAGGCCAATTGGAATACCACCAGGATGCCCACCAGGGCGCCCGCCGCCGTCCGGCGCCATCCGCCGCGCTGCCACAGCCACCACACCCAAATGCCCGCGCAACAACAGGCCAGCGGCGTGAGGTAGGCCACATAAACCAGTTGCTTGCTACCTTCGCCAACCGCGAACACGACAAAATACGCTACTCCCAGCCCGCCGAAGAACAGCGCGCCGGGAACCTTGCGCACTCCCCGATCCAGGCATAACATCAGGATCGGCCAGGCGTACAGAATCGGAATTACCACCATAACCCGCCGTAATCCGGCTGCATATCCCGGGATGTAGGCGCGCAGGTACCGGTTGATTTCCGCGAAGAAGCCCACCCACGGATGCGCCCATCCCCTGAAGCGGCTGCCGCTTCCCGCATTCGGCAGGAACTGGGACCGGAAAGCCACCGGATCCAGGCTGATGTACCATCCCCACAGCCCAAAGCTCAGGACGAATGGAGCCGCCGCGAGGAACAGGTGCTTCCACGCGATCCTCGCCCGGTCCAGCGTCCAAACGAAATACAGAAACGGCAGGTACGCGCAGCAGCCTACCGGGTGGCAGAAGAAACCGGCCGCAAAAAGAAGGTTCGCGGCGAAAATCGCCGGTCCGAGGTGGCGTTCGCGATACCGAAGATATACCACCAACGCCGCCGTCGCGAAAGCCATGCTGGCCACATCCGGGCGTCCATCGCTCGAGGCCAGCAGCACGAAGCGGTCCACGGCGAGCAATGCCAGGGCCAGCAGGGCCGCCGCGCCGGAACCGGTCAACCTCCGAACCAGCCAGCCCCAACTTAGAATCAGGATGAGGCCCATCAGAATGTGAGGGCTCCGCATGGTGAAGCGGCCCACGCCGGCCAGCTTGAACCACGCCGCGTGAAGCAATATGTCCAGCGGCATTACCGCGTACATATGCCGGTTCTGCCCGATGGTCACCTGGCCGGAGAACATATTCGTCTCCGGCTGCGGGGACACGCTCGGCATGCCCATGGTGCCGCGCGTGATGAGATCCACCGCCGGATTGGCGAAACACGCTTCATCGCACCACGGCCGCTTATTCCAGGCCAGCGCGGCAGCCAGGCACAGGAATACGCAACATATGCCGACGCCCCACAACGCGAGGCGATTTCGTGACAGGAACTCCATTCGAGGATCCATTTTGGGCGTGCGCTCCGCCATTTTAACCCGCGTTGGGCGGCCCCTGCACTTCCGGCCTTTGCACTTGAACCGACCGAACCCCGTGCGCTACACTGGCTTGAACCTCATGGCCGCTCCAGTGACCCCAGCGCAGTTCGAGCCGGAAGCGCCACTCCGCAAGGGGGGCCTGGAACGCCCCTACACCGATCTTTTCCTGATCAGTTTTCTGATTCTCTTTTTCGAGCTGGCCTCCATCCGCTGGTTCGGCAGCATGGTTGTATTCCTGACTTTCTTCACTAACATCGTCCTAATGGCCACCTTTCTGGGGATGTCGGTGGGCTGTATGTCGGCTTCCTCGCCGCGTAAGTGGGACTATAAGACCATTCCATTACTATTCCTGACCATGGCCGCCGCGCGCGCCCTGCTCACGGTGTATTACCACCTCAACAATCTGATCGTCGATGTCGGTGGACAGGGGTCCCCCCAGCAGATTTACTTCGGCACTGAATACAGGGCACGCAATCCGGCGGCTTTTGTGCTGCCCATTGAATTACTGGCGGCGGTCTTTTTCGTGCTCATCGCCCTGATCTTCGTGGGCATGGGCCAGGTCATGGGACGCTCTTTCAACAAGGCGCCCGACCATTTGAAAGCCTACACGGCGAATATCGGGGGAAGCCTCGCCGGGATCGCCGCCTTCGCCGCGGCGTCCTACCTGCGCACCACTCCCCTGACCTGGTTTGCGGTGGCGCTGGCCGTATGGATGTACTTCCTCAAGCGCTGGACGCCGGTCCAGATGTACGGGCTGATCGCCGTATTGTGCCTGGCGGCCATAACATCTTACAGCGCGTCGCCGTACGCGCCGTATCAGAAGTCGCCCAATTACAGCATTCAGTTCTGGTCACCCTATTACAAGATTCAATACTTACCCGATGAACGCCAGGTCGACACCAACAACGTATCTCACCAGGCCATGGTGGACGTGCACGTTTCGGGTCCCGCTTACTCCATCCCCCATTTGCTGAACCGCTACTCCGGCGGCAAGCCCTTTGGCAACGTGTTGATTATCGGCGCGGGCACGGGTAACGACGTGGCTTGCGCCCTGGCGCACGGCGCCCGGCACATCGACGCGCTGGAGATTGATCCGGCGATCAACGAAGTCGGCCGCGCCAATCACCCCAACGCCCCCTACGACGACCCGCGCGTGACCATCCACATCGACGACGGGCGCAGCTTCCTGCGCAAGACCAACCAGCAATACGACCTGATCATCTACGCGCTGGTGGACTCCCTGGTGCTGCACTCGGGCTATTCCAGTTTGCGGCTGGAAAGTTTCCTGTTCACCCGCGAAGCCTTCGCCGATGTCCGCGCGCGCCTGGCCCCCGGCGGCATGGTGGCGGTCTATAACCTGATGCGGCAGGGCTGGCTGGTGGCGCGCATAGACGACATGATCAGCCAGGTGTTCGGTGCCCGGCCCATGATCATTTCCCTCCCTTACGCCAGCGAGATCCATCCAGACGACCCGCAGACCAACCGCACGACTTTCTTTTTTACGGGCAACCCGGGATCACCGCTGGACGCCATCCGGAGCCGCTTCGCCGAGCGCCATTTCTACTGGCTGCATCAGAAGGAGGCTATCAACGATCTGGGCGACGGTTTCGGCGACCAGCCGCCGCAGGTGGCCGGCGTCACCCCGGCGGAGTGGCAGCGCATCGGCCCGGCCAACGTGCAACTGGAAGCTGGACTCCGTGTTCCGACCGACGACTGGCCCTTCCTGTACCTCAGGGACGCGTCGATTCCCTCGCTGAACATCCGCTCGATGATTCTGCTGGCGCTCGTTTCCGTGGCCATTCTCTGGTTCTTTTCGCCGGTGCGGACAGCCAGGCCCAGCGGCCGGATGTTTTTCCTCGGCGCCGGATTTATGCTGCTGGAGACCAAGGGCGTAGTGCACCTGGCACTGCTCTTCGGCTCCACGTGGATCGTCAACTCGGTGGTGTTTTTCGCGATCCTGGTGCTGGTTCTGGCCAGCAATCTGTTCGTGCGCGCCTGGCAGCCGAAGGTTCTCTGGCCGTACTACGGCCTGTTGCTGGTGGCCCTGGCGGTGAACATCACCGTGCCCATGAGCACCTTCCTGGCGCTTCCCGGATGGCAAAAAGTTCTGGTGTCCTGCGCGGTGGTGTTCCTCCCCATTTTCTTCGCTGGAATCGTCTTCAGCACTTCCTTCCGCGACAGCCGCAATCCCGATCTGGATTTCGGCTCGAACGTCGCCGGCGCGGTCCTGGGCGGGCTGGCCGAGAACTTCTCTCTGGTGCTCGGTTTCAAAAACCTGCTCGTCCTGGCGGTCGTCTTCTATCTTCTGTCGGCGGTCTTGAAGCCGCGCGGAGCAGCCGCGCTGCCCGGCCCCGCGACGTCCTGAGCGAAGCGGCCCCGTAAGTCAACGGGCCCTCCGGCGCCGTGCGATAAACTTGATACTTCGCATGAAGTTATCCATCCTCATGCCGGTCTACAATGAACGGACCGTCGTGGAGCGCTGTATCTCGCTGGTTCTGGCCGCGCCCCTCCCGGAAAACATGGAGCGCGAACTGGTGATCGTGGACGATTGCTCCACCGATGGGACTTCCGATATCCTCCGCCGGCTGGCCCAGGGCTTTGAGCAGATCCGCCTGTTTCAGCATGCCCGCAACAGCGGCAAGGGCGCCGCGATCCGCACCGCTATCGGCAAGGCGACGGGAGACTTTTCGCTGATTCAGGACGCCGATCTGGAGTACGACCCCGCCGAATATCCGCGCCTCCTGCGCCCCCTGCTGGATGGCCACGCGGACGCCGTATTCGGCTCCCGCTACATGGCCGGCGAGCAGACCCGCGTGCTGCCCTTCTGGCATTCCATGATCAACAAGGGGCTGACCCTGGTTTCCAACATGTTCTGCAATCTCAACGTGTCGGACATGGAAACCTGCTACAAGGTTTTCCGCACCGATCTGCTCAAGAGCATCCCGATTCGCTCCGACCGCTTCGGCTTCGAACCCGAAATCGTCATGAAGAGCGCCAAGCGCAAGTTCCGCATCTACGAAGTACCGGTCAGCTACCATGGCCGCACTTACGAAGAGGGCAAGAAGATCGGCTGGTGGGACGGGCTGAAGGCCATGGCCGTGATCTTGCACTTCTGGCTGATCGACGATCTCTATGCGGCCCCCTACGGCCGCGGCGTGCTCAATAATCTGACCGGCACACCGCAATACCTCAGTTGGCTGGCCCGCAAACTGCGCCCCCACGTGGGCGATACGGTTCTGGAAGTGGGCGCGGGCATCGGCAACCTCACCGGACGGCTGTTGGCGCGGCGGCTGCTCTATGTGGCCGCCGAGACGGATCCACTCCACCTGCACGCGCTGCGCAACCGCTTTCTGCGCACCCCCAACGTGGTGGTGCAGCGCCTCGATCCCGAATCGCCCGCGGATTTCTCGGGCCTGGAAAACTGCTTCGACACGGTTCTCTGCCTGAACGTCCTCGAATACCTCGAGGATCCCGCGCCAGTGATCGGCCGGCTCTCGGCCACGCTCAAGCCGAACGGTGTGCTGGTGGTGCTCGCGCCGCACGCTGAGAGGCTTTACGGCAGCCTGGACCAGAGCCTCGGCCACAAGCGCCGCTACAGCAAGACCGCCGCGCGCCGGCTCCTGGAAAGCCAGGGCTTCACGGTGCTGGCCGCAACCGACTTCAACAAGGCCGGCGCACCCCCCTGGTGGGCTTACAGCAAATTGTTCGGGTCGCGCCACATCAACAAACTGACGCTGAAAATCTTCGATAAAACCGTGTGGATCTGGCGCCGACTGGATCCCCTGATGCCCTGGCCGGGGCTTTCGCTGCTGCTGGCCGCGCGCAAGTCTTCCGCCGGCCCGCCGGGAGATACCACCGCGGGCCGCGACACCGTACCGCAACTTTATTCCTCCGATGGCCCGTGAGCCGGAATCCATGCCGCCGGGCCCAGAGGGCACCCCAGAGGGCTCCCCTGCGGGCTCCGCGCGCTTCCGCGCCTTGATCGCCGCGTTCGCCTCCCGGCGCGTGCTGGTGGTGGGCGACCTGATGCTCGACGAGTATATCTGGGGCCGCGTCTCGCGCATCTCCCCCGAAGCCCCCGTCCCGGTGGTTCAGGTCACGGGCGAATCGTACTATCCCGGCGGCGCGGCCAACGTGGCCCGCAATCTCCGCGAGTTCACCCCGCACGTCGCGGTGATGGGGGCCGTCGGAACCGGACCCCCGGGCGACCGCCTGCTGGCCCTCCTCGGCCAATCCGGCGTGGACACTTCCGCCGTGCTGCGCAGCGCCGCGCCCACCACCGTGAAGAGCCGCATCATCGCCCGCAATCAGCAGGTGGTGCGCGTGGATCGCGAATCGAAGCAACCGCTCCCGGCCGCGGAGACCGCCCGCGCCATCGCCCACCTCGACCGCCTGGCGCCTTCGGTGGATGCCGTCATCGTGGCCGATTACGGGAAAGGTTTCATCACCCAGAATCTGGCCGACCACATCTGCCATGCGGCGCGCCGCCATGCGAAAATCCTGACCGTGGACCCGCATCCGCACACCTCAATCGCCTGGCAAGGCGCTACCGCCATCAAACCCAACCGCGCCGAGGCCTTCCTGGCGGCCGGCATGGCGCCTTCCGATCCCGTTTTTCCGGTGGAGGCCGATAGCGCATTGCTCGAAGCCGGCCGCCGCCTGCGCCGCCTCTGGAACGCGAGCAGCCTGCTGATCACTCTTGGCGAGCATGGCATGCTGCTGCTCGACGGCGACGCTCCGCCGTACCACACCCCCACGTGCGCGCAGGACATCTTCGATGTTTCCGGCGCCGGCGATACCGCCATCGCCGTGCTCACCCTGGCGCTGGCATCCGGCGCCACTCCGGCGGAGGCCGCCCAACTGGCCAATCGCGCCAGCGGAATCGTGGTCGGCAAACTGGGTACTGCCACCGCTACGCCGGCCGAACTTCAAGCGGGGTTTACGACGCCGTGAAGCGGATCCTGTTCATCTTCGGCACCCGCCCGGAAGCCATCAAGCTCTCCCCGGTGATCCGCTACATGCGCCGCCACGCGAGAGGGCTGGAAGTGCGGGTGTGCGTCACCGCGCAGCATCGCGGCATGCTCGACCAGGTGCTGGATTGTTTCGAAATTCGCCCCGATTGCGACCTCGACCTGATGCAACCGGGGCAGTCCCTGGCCGAGACTACCGCCCGCATCCTGACCGCGCTGGACCCGGTATTGCTGCGCGAAGAGGCTGCCATGGCAGTGGTCCAGGGCGACACCACCACCACCATGGCCGGCGCCATCGCCGCCTTCTACCGCCGGATTCCGGTGGCCCACGTGGAAGCCGGACTGCGCACCGGCGATCTGGCCCAGCCATTCCCCGAAGAGTTCAACCGAGTGGCCACCACCCGCGTCGCTGCCCTGCATTTCGCGCCCACCGAATGGGCCCGCCGTAACCTGCTCGCGGAAGGCGTTCCGGAGGAGCGCATTCGGGTGACTGGCAATCCGGGAATCGACGCCATCCTGGAAGTGGCCGGGGCGTTACAACAGGGCCGCTTGTCCGCACCCGCGCAGCCTTGGCCCGGGCCCGCGCCGCATGCCGGCCGCAAGCTCATCGTCGTCACGGCGCACCGCCGCGAAAGCTTCGGCGAGGGCATCGAGCACATCTGCGACGCGCTGGCCGAACTTGCCACGCGTCCGGGCGTCCAGATCGTCTACCCCGTGCACCGCAACCCGCACGTGCTCGACCCGGTCACGCGCCGCCTGGAAGGCCATCCCCAAATCGTCCTTACCGATCCCCTGGACTACGTGTCCTTCGTGGACCTGATGCGCCACGCCTACCTGATTCTGACGGATTCCGGCGGTATTCAGGAAGAGGCGCCGTCCTTGGGCAAGCCCGTCCTGGTGCTCCGCGAGCGCACCGAGCGCCCGGAAGCCGTAGAAGCCGGAACCGTCAAACTGGTGGGCAGCGACCCCGGCAAGATTGTGGCGGAGGCCGGCTGGCTGCTGGACGATGCCGCCGAATACCAGCGCCGCTCGCGCATCCACAATCCCTACGGGGATGGACACGCCAGCCGGCGCATTGCGGAAGCCATTGATGAGTATCTGGCAGGTTAGCCGGCGGTTTTAGACTCCACCATTCCGGCGATCTGGCCGATGTTTTTCATCTGGTCCGTCTCCTCGGGCGAGAACTGGAAACCGAAGGACTCCTCGAGCGCCAGAACCAGATTCAGATGCCGCACCGAGTCCCAGCTATCCACCGATTCCGGGGAGGAATCCGCGCTCAAGGCGCCGCTCTTCACTTGCAGAATGTCCGCAGCGATGGCGCGCACTTTTTCGAAGACACCCGGGTTCATTGCCCACTCCACCCCATCGCCATATCGTACCAGTTGGCGGTGGCGCCGGGCCGCAACGGTGCGCAGGAATGCAATCGCGACGCGTTACGAAATCCACAGCTTCTGTGGAAATACCCCGGAATTCCGCCCCTCTGCGACGCCAAATCCAAGGCATTACAGAAGCGTTCACGGAATGCACAACACCTGGGCAGCAGCCGCGGCCAGGTACGCTCCTTGCACGCGGCGCGCGGCCGTTGCTACAATCCCTTCAAACGTCAATGTCCACAGCGCGGGGTTCCTTCCACCAGATCCTCGGGCGCATCCTCCTGGCCGCTTCGGCGGTCACGTTCGCGATGCATGGCCAGGGTCTCGGCGTTACGCCCGCAAAAGTGGATCTGCGCATGGTTACGGGCGGACCCTCCGCGCTTCCGCAAAAAGTTTCCATCGCCGGCACGAACGCCTCGCCCCCGGTCCAGTGGACCGCGGCGGTTACCGGAGACGCTCCGTGGCTGGTTCTAAGCGCCGCCACCGGGACCACGCCGTCAACCCTGCTGCTCTCCCTGGTCCCCTGGCGCGCGGCCGGCCAGCCGCCGGGAACTTACCCCGCAAAGATCGCCTTCTCCGCGAACGGCAAGCCGCAGGCTTCGGTCGATGTTACGTGGACGGTCGTACCTCGCATCCCGGATCCCACTTATACTTATCCAAGCGGCCCCCACGGCTGCACCCAACCCGCCGGATATCCGGATCCGGCGCTCTGCACTGTTCCGGACGAAAAACCTCCCGGGGCCTTCCAGCCCCCGCCGATCGGCGGATCCTATGTCGATCCCAACTTTGGCGGGACGGTCCGCATCATGGGTCCGCCGGACTACGTGCATACGTATTCCAACAATAATCCGCTCAGCGCCCACAATAAGTATTTGATGGCCTTCTCCGACGGAGCCTTCTTCGTGATCGACGTGGCCACCCATCGCTTCGTCTATTCCAGAATTCCGGGCAACCAGGACTTCTTCTGGGACAGCTACGACGACGAGGTGTACTATTATCCGGCGGGCAGCCGGTTTATCAGGCACAACCTGCACTCGGGCAAGGAAACCACCGTGGTGGACTACGCACGCGGAAGCCACCGGTTTACGCTTCTCAAAAGAGGCGGGACGACCGCCAGTTCGAAGGATAACTGGATTTCCTTTTACGCTCCCAATGAGCAGCAGGTCTGCGCGCTCGACATAGGTTCTGCCCAGACCTATTGCGCCAGTTATGCCGGCGTCTACCCCGGAATCGATTATGTGCTGGACGCCAAAGGCGTGGACAAGGCCAGCGGCAAGAGGTACGTCATTGTGGTGGCCACCGCCGGGTCGGCTATGGCAGCGTACTCCGTCAACCTGGCGGCCCAGAAGCTCGACTTGGAATATAGAGGACCGGAAGAGGCGGACAGCAAGGGAAACCACGACGGGATCTGCGACCCCGGCGAGAAGTGCATGATGGCGGGACACAGCGACACCTTTGAGGATGCCGCCGGGGGGCAGTTCCTGATCTTCAGCACGTTTACGGAAATGCCGTGCGAGGTTTCCATATCCACCTATCAGCTCAACCGCGGCATGCAGGTGAACCAGCCGGTCGAACTGGGCGGCGGCAGGCGCAAGATCCTGAGTCTTTGGCAGTGCCCGTTCCCCAACGACAGGCAGGGCACCGATGAGCACATTGGCTGCGCCAAGAACGCGCCGTTCTGCGTGATCTCGACGGTGCCTCCTTATCGTACTCAGTCCGAGCCGCCGGTGAGGTTCCCGCACGCCACCGAAATCATGGTCATGCGCGGCAACGGGCTGGAGATGCGGCGGCTGGCCGAGAGCCGCAGCGTTCGCTTTATGGAAGAAGGCGATGAAGCCTACTGGGCCGAGCCGCGGGCGGCGATCTCCAACGATGGTTCCCTGGTGGTGTCCGACTCGAATTTCGGCGAACGCCGCGGGGTTCGCATCACCCTGATACCGACCGGCTTCGGTTCGCAGTGACGGTTCAGTTCAGGGCCGTATCGCTCTTCCGCCGGTACACTTCAATGACGCCCACATGGTCGACCAGAGTGTAGTCCATCCGTAAGCGGGCATCCACAAAACGGAAGATGTCGGGCTGCCACTGCTTGTACCACAGGAACTGCCCGTGGTATCGGGGGTCGAGGACGATGTAAGCGGGCACTTTCCTGCTGTAATATCCAAGGCAGAGATCATCCATTAAGTGGTCGCCGAATCCCAGCGCGAATCCCCATTCCGGGCCGCCGATCACCATTTCTCCGGGCCGGAGATTCTGCTGAAGATAACTGGCCACGGGCCGGTACACCCGCGCCCATTCGTTTCTGCGGGCCACAGACGCGATGCCGCCTATCTGCAGCACCACGAAGACGGCGGCCACCGTCGCCGCGGCCCAACGCGCTTTTGGCAGTTCGATCCAGACCCAGCCGAACCCGGCCGCCAGCATGGCCGCCATCCATGGCAGTATGTGTACCAGGTAGAGCGGCCGGTTACCGTTATCGATGACGAGCAACATCAACGCACCCAACACCCACAGGTGAACCACCGGCTGGAGGCGCCATTTCCGGCGCAGGGCTGGGGACGCGAACACGACAGCCATTCCCGCCAGATACACGGCCAGGATCACCGCCCGGAGCTGGCGCAACGGATAATAGATGCCGCCTTCGCCCAGACCGCCGAGGGCGAAAAGATAGTGGGACTGGATCTCGCGGATCAGCCCGTCGAGGGGGTGTTGCAGAAAGCCGGCGCGGGTGACGATCTCGTGAAAAAACTGGACCCTGAAATCCTGTGGAGCTTCGAGGATGAACCGTCCCCACAGGAGTGCCGCCACGAGCGCGGGCGCCGCGGCTGCCGCCACCCAACTCCAGCGGATACGGCGGCGATCGTAGCGCAGCACCAGATAGAGCAGTTGGGCGCCATAAATTATTCCCACCGCGTGCGCCATGGCCGCTCCCACTACACCCGCGCTGCCCGCCAGAACGGCTAGCGGCCCCGAGCGCTCGCGCCATGCCATGTAGGCCGCCAGGCCCGCAAACCCCAGGCAGGCGCATAGCATGTCATAGCGGCCGTCGCTCGAACGACGCACGTAGAAATAATCCAGACACAATATCGCCACAGCCGCCGGCGCCAGCCAGGCGGCCGAGGTGAGCCGACGCAACAGGACCAGGAGGCTCGCCAGCACCACCACGCCCTGCAGCAAGGTAAAAAGCCGCTGCTGAATCAGACCTTGTCCGGCGATTGCGAACCAGCCCGCCAGGGCCACGGGATAGAGCGGCGTTTGCACATACCAATGCCGGTCGATCCCTTGCAGGGCCTCGAAGGTTACGGGTTCGATCGAGGAGGATCCCAGGTAGCCGTGGTTGAGCAGGTTCAAAGCCGGGCTGGCGTTCCAAGCCTCGTCAACCCAGGGCCGCAAGGTGAAAATAATGCTCGCGCTGAGAAGCAGGTAAAGGATCCCGGCGGCCCACAGTCCATGGCGCCTGATGAGGGCCGCGATCGACATGACCGCTAGTCTAACCCGGGCCTGAAGAGGGCGTCAATTCATTGAGGTAGGGGCCGCTGTAGATTAAGATGAACGATTCGAATGGCTCACGGCCCCACTGCGATTCCCCTGTGTGTCGATCTGGACGGCACCCTGATCTACAGCGACCTGCTGTTCGAATCGCTGGCCCGGGTGCTGGGGCGGAAGCCGTGGCTGCTGCTTTTGATCCCGTTTTGGCTGCTCTCCGGCCGCGCCGCCCTAAAGCGCCGCCTGGCCGATGCGGCGGATCTCGATCCCGCGGCCCTGCCCTACAATCAACCGCTGCTGGAATGGCTACGCGCCGAAAAACGCTCCGGCAGAACCCTGATTCTGGCCACCGCGGCCGATGAGCGCCTGGCCCGCGGCGTGGCCGAATTTTTGGACATCTTCGACGAGGTCGCCGCCAGCGATGGCGTTCAGAATCTCAAGTCCGGCATTAAACTGCAACGGCTGGAAAATCTCGCCGGCGGACCTTTCGATTATGTGGGCAATTCCACCGCCGATCTCCCGGTGTGGCGCAAGTGCCGGCAGGCGATTCTCAGCAATGCGTCCCCGGCGCTCATCGCGCGGGCCCGCGCGGAGGCCCCCGTGGGCCGCATTTTCCCGGCGGAGCAGTCCGCGAGTGTTTCTTCCCTAGTACGCAGCCTGCGCCCTCACCAGTGGTTGAAAAACGTGCTGGTTTTCGTACCGCTGGTGGCTTCCCACCGCCTGTTCGATGCCGCCAGCCTGCTCAAAACCGCCCAGGCTTTCGCGGCCTTCTGTCTGTGCGCCTCGGCCGTTTATGTGGTCAACGATCTGGTGGACCTCCAGGCCGACCGCCTGCATCCCACCAAGCGCCTCCGCCCGTTCGCTTCCGGCACGCTGCCGCTGCCCGCCGGGCTTCTGCTGGCGCCGCTCCTCCTGGCTCTGTCCCTGCTGGCCGCGATCCGGCTGCCGGTTCTCTCTTTGAGCGTGTTGGGCGGGTACTTTCTGCTTTCCACCGCTTACTCGGTATCGTTGAAGCGGCGGGTACTGGTGGATGTTTTCACCCTGGCCGGT
Organism: Bryobacteraceae bacterium; assembly: GCA_030038565.1. Classification (GTDB taxonomy): domain Bacteria; phylum Acidobacteriota; class Terriglobia; order Bryobacterales; family Bryobacteraceae; genus JOPF133. The sequence goes on along the minus strand of JASHSS010000041.1, from coordinate 12,258 downwards.
CTTTACACCCTCCGCGTGGTGATGGGCCACGTTTCGGCGCAGGTGCCTTTTTCCCCGTGGCTGCTCTCGTTTTCGTTTTTTGTGTTTCTGAGCCTGGCGTATTGCAAGCGAACTGCCGAACTGTACCGCCTGCGGCACTCCGGCGGGGGGATGGCGCCCGGCCGGGAGTACCGGGATTCGGACCTGGAACTGCTCACCATTCTGGGAACCGCCAGCGGTTTCGCCGCTTCGCTGGTTCTTACCCTCTACCTCAACAGCGAAAACGTGCAGCAGCTCTATAAACGCCCCATGCTGCTTTGGTTGTTGTTCCCGCTGCTGCTCTATTGGGTGACGCGGATCTGGATTGTGGTTCATCGCGGGCACATGGACGAAGATCCCATCCTGTTTGCCGCCAGGGACCGGGTTACTTACCTCGTGGCGGCCATCGGCGCGGCGATCATGATACTTGCGGCGCGCCCGTTCGGGTGGCTACCCTGACAAAGATGCTCGAGGCTCTGTTTCACAACACCGTCTCCGCGCTGTGTTATGAAATCGCCGGGAACCAGGGGCAACCCCGCGCCGCGGGGAGTGATTCGGAGTGCCCTTTGGGGCCCGCCCGGGCAGGCGAATCGCCTGCCCCACCGACCAGGGATCAACTACTTGCGGGCGCCGGTGGGGCAGGCATTCAGCCTGCCGAAACCCTTTTCAGCAACCCGCTGGGTCCGCCTTACAACGACGTGACCCGCTTCGTGATTGAGCAGCACGGCGGCATGCCTCACGTACTGGGCGCCGCTGTCCGCCTTGCAACGCTCCTGTTCGCCCTGTCGGCGCTCGGCCGCGATGGAACTCTGTTCCATCGTCTGGAGCCGCCGCGCCGCCGCTTGCAGGTGGCCGCCTGGACGGCTTCCCGCCTGGGGCCCTGCCGCGACCTCATGCGCCTGTACAGCAGCCTAGTGATACTGGCTTTGTATTCGCGGCCCGGGCTGGAGCAAAGCTTGGGGCGCTGCGGATGAACGAGGCGCCAACGCGCTGCCAGGATCTCGTGATCGGCTCCGGTCCGGGCGGCGCGGTCACCGCCGCGCTGCTGGCCGAGGGCGGCCGGGATGTCCTGATTCTCGAGGAAGGGCGGTGTCTGCCGCTCGAATCCTGCCCACCGTTCAGCCTCGAAGAACTGCGCCAGAAGTACCGTTACGGCGGTTTGAATCCGGCCTTCTGCAAGCCGAAAATCGCCTTCGTGGAAGGCTGCTGCGCGGGCGGCGGCAGCGAAATCAACAGCGCCCTGTATCATCGAACTCCCGAAGAGATCCTGGATCTCTGGCGGAGCCGCTATGAGATCCGCGATTTCGGCCCGGAGGCCATGGAACCCCACTTCCGCTATTGCGAGGAGGCCCTCTCGGTGTGCCTCACCCCCGGCCAGACCCCAGTTGCTTCGCGCAAGCTTATGGAAGGCGCCTCCGCCCTGGGCTGGCGTGCCCTGGAGGTGCCCCGCTGGTTCCGCTACGATGGCCGCATGGACTGCGACGGCTGCCCCCTGGGAACCCGCCAGTCGATGACCAAGACGTTTCTCCCCCGGGCCCTCTCCGCCGGCGCGCGCCTGCTGGCCGAAACCCGCGCTCTGCTTCTCGACCGCCAACATGGAAAGTGGCGCGTGACGGTCGCGCGGTCCGGCGAAACCATGACCGTCACGGCGGATGCGGTGTTTGTCTGCGGGGGCGCCGTGCAAACCCCCGCGCTGCTGCGGCGTTCCGGCATCACACGCAATATCGGCAACACCCTGGCGCTGCATCCCACCGTGAAGGTAACGGCCGTTTTCCCCGAAGAGGTCAACCACGAGAGTCTCGGCGTTCCGGTGCACCAGGTGAAGGAATTCGCGCCGCGCATGAGCTTCGGCTGTTCCATCTCGTCGCTGCCTTACCTCATGCTGGGCTCCGTGGATTACCCCGATCGCCGCGACTTCATTCGCGCCGAGTGGCGGCGGATGGCCATCTACTACGCCATGATCTCCGGCCCGGCCGCCGGCACGGTGCGCGATGCCGGGACAGGCGCGCGGCGCGACGCCCTGGTCCGGTATGGGCTTTCCTCCGCCGATCTGCGCGACCTCAGCCTCGGATTGCGGCGCCTGGCGAAGCTGCTTTTCGCCGCCGGCGCGGTGGAACTCTACCCCTCGCTTTCCGGTTTGCCACCGCTCCGTGACGAGGACGATCTCTCGCTGGTGCCCTCGGAGTTGCCGGCCAATCGCACCAGCCTGATGACCATCCATCTCTTCTCTTCCTGCCCCATGGGCGAAAACCGTGGGTTGTGCGCCGCCGACAGTTACGGCCGCGTGCCGGAAGCACCCCATCTCTTCATCCACGATGCCAGCCTGCTGCCCACCGCTCCCGGCGTGAATCCGCAGGGCAGCATCATGGCGCTGGCGCGCCGCAATACCTTGCACTACCTGGAAAACTGCTGACGGAATCCGTCTATGCCCGTTTCTTCTCAAATTCTCATCACCGGCTCGCTGGGTTGGCTCGGCAAGCGGTTGACCCGGCTTTTGGCGGAAGGCGCCTACGATTCGCGTCTCGGCGGCCGCCCCGCGTTGCGCTGCCTGGTGCTGCCCGGGCAGGATGCGAGCGAGCTCCGCGCCATGGGGCCGCGCATCGAAGTAGTTTCCGGCGATCTCCGCCAGCCGGCGGACTGCGCCGGCTTCCTAGAAGACAGCGCCGGCGCCATCGTCATCCACACGGCCGGGATTATCCACCCCCATCGCGTGCGGGAGTTTTACGAGGTCAATGTGGAAGGCGCCCGGAACCTGCTGGCCGCCGCGAAGAAAGCGCGCATCCAGCGCGCCGTAATGGTCTCCTCGAATTCCCCGCTGGGATCGAATCCGCATCCCGATCACCTCTTCGACGAGAACTCGCCCTACCACCCCTACATGAACTACGGGCGCTCGAAAATGCAGATGGAGCAGGCGGTCATGGCGGCCTCTCAAGCGGGCGATATCGAAACCGTGATTGTTCGCCCACCGTGGTTCTACGGACCGGACCAGCCGCCCCGCCAGACCCTGTTTTTCCGGATGGTGAAGTCCGGAAAAGCCCCGCTTGTGGGAGGCGGCGCCAACCTGCGGTCCATGGGCTATGTGGACAATCTCAGCCAGGGGCTCGTTCTGGCTGCCACCCATCGCGCCGCCGCCGGGCAAATCTACTGGATCGCCGACCGCCGGCCCTACGCCATGACGGAGATTATCGACAGCATCGAGCGCTTATTGGAAGAAGAGTTCCGCATTCCCGTGGCCCACCGCCGCATGCGCCTGCCCGGCTTCGCCAGCACCGTGGCCGAGGCCGCCGACGCGCTGCTGCAGGCCGCCGGCCTCTACAACCAGAAAATCCACGTGCTTTCGGAGATGAACCAGACCATCGCCTGCTCCATCCAAAAAGCGGAGCGCGAGCTCGGTTACCGCCCGCAGGTGGCGCTGGAGGAAGGCATGCGCCGCAGCATCCGATGGTGTCTGGACCGCGGAATCGCCATTTGAGGGCAGCGTAGCGCCGTCATCCCTCCATCGCATACAGTGAAAAAGACGGCTATCCTATGAAACACCTCGTCACCGGCGGCAGCGGATTCCTGGGAAACCTGATCGCGCGGCGTCTGCTGGCGGCGGGCGATCAGGTGCGCATCCTGGACCTCTGGGAAGATCCGTCCCGGCCTCCGGCGATCGAGTTCGTCCATGGCGATGTGTGCGACCCCGCTGGTGTATCCAAGGCCCTCGACGGCATCGACATCGTACACCACAACGCCGCGCTCGTGCCGCTCACGAAATCCGGTAAGGATTTCGCGCGGGTCAATTCCGAGGGATCCCGCATCGTTGCCGAACAGGCCGCCGGGCGCGTACGCGCTTTCATCCACATGAGTACTTCGGCGGTTTACAGCGCGCCCGATTGCCCCATCACCGCGGAAACTCCCTGCCGCCCCGTGGAGCCTTACGGGCGCGCCAAGCTGGCTGGAGAACTGGCGGTGCGCGAAGTCTGCGACAAACGCGGAACCGCCCTGATCGTCATTCGCCCCAGAACCATCCTCGGCACAGGCCGCCTGGGCATCTTTCAGATATTGTTCGATTGGATTGCTTCCAGGCAGAACATCTTCGTTGTCGGCGACGGCAATTCCAAGTTCCAATTCGTGCATGCCGACGATCTGATCGATTTCTACATGCTGGCGCTGCGACTGGGCAAGCCCGGCGTTTACAACGTCGGAACCGACCGCTTCGGAACCATGCGGGAAGCCCTGGAAAACCTGGTCCGGTATGCCGGCAGCACCTCGCGGGTGCGGTCGCTACCTGTCGGCTTGACCATCCAGGCCTTGCGCATGCTCGATATGGTGGGGCTCTCCCCACTGGCTCCGTATCACTATCTGACCTACCACAGAGCCTTCTATTTCGACGTCGGCCCGCTTCTCGAGCTTGGCTGGAAGCCCAGGTATTCCAACGACGATATGTTTAAAGAAAGCTACGATTGGTTCCTGGCCAATCGCCAGGCGGCCCGATCGACATCCGGTGGATCCCCGCACCGCCGCCGTGTCCGCGAGGGCGTGCTCTGGCTGCTCAAGAAGATCGCTTGACGCTCGCGGCCCCGGTGGGTAGCCGCTGGTAAATGAGATAAATCCTATCCTCGTAAACCTTCCGGTAGTCGTCCCGCAGCATTTTCGAGGCATAGCGCCACAGGTCCGGATGAGTTTCCCGATACCCCTTGATGGATTCCGGCCACCCGTCGAAACTCATCACAATGAAGTCCGGCCGCTTCCCCGAAAAGTACCCCAAGGTGGCGTCGTCCACTAAGCCGCTGTAGAAACCGCGGTGAAACGCCACTTCGCTCTCCGCCATGATGAGCGCATGAGGTCCGGCATGGCGATCAAGGTAAGCCATGGCGGGAATGTAATACCGGTGGTTGGTATCTTGCAGGCAGGTGTAACCGATCCATCCCAACTGCAGGACCACCAGCAGCCCGGCGACACTCGCGGCGGCCCAGCGGCGGCTTCCGCCTTCCTGCCATTCCGACCAAACCCACACGGCCAAGCCGCAGGCCAGCACCATGGTGACGTGCACCAGGTAAAAGGAATATTTCTTCGGCTCCAGAATGCCGAAGACCAAGAAATAGGCCAACGCGATGGCGCCCAGCAAGCGCGCTTCCCGCCGGCGGAAGAGCAGGCCGATGACGGCGATGGCATACAGGATCGGAATCAAAACGGTGAGCTTCCGTAACCCCGTGGCGTACGGCGGAAGGTACATCCTCTCCCCATACCTGCCCCTGATCTCGTTGACTAGAGACTGGATGGGGTGGAGAATCCCATTTCCCCGTCCCTCGGCATTGGCCATGAATTGCAGCCGGAAATTCGCCGGATCCTGCGCGATGTACCACCCCCACAAGGCGAATCCCATTGCAAACGGCGCCGCGGCGATCCACAGGTACCGCCACTCGAAGCGGCGGAAGTCCAGGCGGATGGCGACGATCACCAGCGCCACCTCCGCCAGGGCACCCACCGGGTGGGTAAACAGAGCGGCCGCCAGAAACACCTGACTGACGAAGACCGCGGCTCCCAGGTTCCGCTCCCGCAAATACAGATAGGATGCCAGCCCCATAGATGCCAGCCCGGCGCACATCATATCGGGCCGCCCGCTCGAGGCGGAGTCCTCAAATGCCCGGTCGGCGACCAGGAATAGCGCTGTCAAGAGCGCCGGCGACCAGGAATTCGTCAAGGTTTTGGCGATGAACACCCAGCACCCCAATGCCAGCAGCCCCCAAAGCATGGCATACATGCGCATCCGGTAGACCCCGAATCCGACCAGTTCGAACCAGGCGGCCGGACCAAGGTGCGAAAGGGGCATAGTCTGGTACATGCGGTCGTGCGCACAGCAATAGCGATCGCTGAAGTTGGGGTCGCTGATCGGAAAACCCAGGCGCCCTCGGGTAACCAGGTCCCAGGCGGGTCCCGCATGAACCGCTTCATCGTACCAGGGTTTGTTGGTATAGGACAGGACGCCGGAAATCGACAGGTAGAGAAAACCGATGCATCCGGCGATCTGCAGGAGCCGCCGATTCACCGCACCATTCTCACATGAGCCGCTGCGCCCGTCAAACTGATGCCGGCGTACGTGACATTTGAGCACGGGGAAGACGAGGACGGCGCTGAAAAAGGCCGACAGGAGCTATCGGAGATTTGTAACTCAAATTCCAGTCATCCAACGCCGACCGTGCGGGGCCGATGCCACCGTTTAATAGCGCCCATATCAGGCCTGTTAGGGCAAGTACGCTCTGTGGTATGCTGACTTCGTTCCCGAAAGATACGCAGGCAGTAAGGCGGGCGGCTATTCTGATCGGGAGGGTCGTGCATTGACAGAGCCGGGCCTGATCGGGATCGAAACACACTTCGCATACCGTGACACTGACGGCTGTGGATTATATTCATCGGCAGTGGTCCATGGTAAGTAACCAATGCACTGTTCTGATTCCTGTGTACGACGATTGGGTATCTGCCGATTTACTCCTGGAGCGCCTCGACCGGGTTCTACAGGGCGCCGCCTTGGCCGGCGCTGTGGTTCTAGTTGACGACGGATCGACGGAACAGCTCCCGCCTGATTTCGCATGCCGGCGCTTCTCGGCCATCCGCGCGGTAGAGATACTCCATCTTCATCGGAATCTCGGCCATCAACGCGCGATCGCGGTGGGGCTGGTGCACGTCCACAGGGAACACCCTGACAACGCCGTGCTGATCATGGACAGCGATGGCGAGGATCGTCCTGAGGACGTACTCACCCTGTTCGACGAATTCTGGAAGTGGGGGGGTAGCCGGATCGTCTTTGCCGCCCGCGGAAAGCGCCTCGAACGCCTGCCCTTTCGGTTCTTCTACCATCTCTATCGCCTGCTGCACTACCTGCTTGTGGGCATTAAGGTGCGCGTTGGAAATTTCAGCGTGGCGCCCCCGGCCATGGTTGCATCGCTGGTTCTCGATGGCGACATCTGGAACCATTATGCGGCGGCGGTTTTCCGGGCGAGGTTACCCCGCCAGACGGTCTCGATCGCCCGCGGCCAGCGCTACGCAGGCTATTCGAAAATGAACTTTACAGGTCTGCTGCTGCACGGCCTGACCGCGATTTCCGTCTTCGGCGATATTGTGGCGGTGCGTCTGCTGGCCTTTTCGGTTGTGGTGATCCTGGGGGCCCTCCTCACCCTGGCTGTGATCGTAGTGGTGCGGATCGACATCGGGGGAGGCGCCGGCGACTGGTCCACCATCGCGGCCGGATTGATGCTGATCCTTCTTTTCCAGATGACCAACGTAGCACTATTCGCGTTCGCTACTCTCAGCCGGCGCACCGCAACTAGCTTTGTTCCTTTGCGGGACGCCCTGGTTTACATCCGCAGCGTGGAAACGATTTACAGCCGCCCCGTACAGTCGGAACTGGCAGGCGCAGGCACGTAGGATTCCGAAGAGGATGGACGACTACACCTACAGCGGGTCCGAACTGGGTATCTTCGCTCTCGCCACCACCTGGAAACAGTACTTCAAATCTCACATGGAGCCGTACGTGCGAGGTAACGTGCTGGAAGTTGGGGCGGGCATAGGGGCCAACTCCCGCCTGTTCGACGGCGGCGCGGTGCGATCGTGGACCTGCCTCGAACCGGACAGGCGTTTCGCCGATGAACTGGCGGCGGCGACCTCGGGATGCTCCCGCACGCAGATTCTCATCGGCGCACTTGCGGACATAAGCCGCGAGATCGCCTTCGATACGATTCTCTACCTCGACGTGATCGAGCACCTCGGCGACGACCGGGCAGAGCTGAAATTGGCCGCTTCGCACCTGAACGCCGCAGGCGCCCTGATCCTCCTGGCCCCCGCACACCCCTGGCTTTTCACGCCCTTTGATGCGGCCATCGGCCACTTCCGCCGCTACACGAGGAAGTCCCTGGCGGAGGCGGTTCCTCCCGGCTTGGTCCGTGAGAAGCTACTGTATCTCGATTCCGCAGGTATGCTCGCGTCTCTGGGAAATCGGCTGTTCCTGAAAAGCGCCGCCCCGACCCACAAGCAGATCCAGTTTTGGGACAAGCGGCTGGTACCGTGTTCAAGACGACTGGACCGTCTGCTCGGATACACCGTCGGAAAGTCCGTCCTTGGCGTTTGGCGAAAAAACAGCGGGAAGAGCGGCGCATGACTTCCGGCCCGCGTTCCTACCAGCCCTTCTGGGTGGTGATGTGGACCGCCACCCTGAGTTTGTTCGGCTTCCTCGCCGCGCCCCTGGTCACGAAAGCCCAGTTCGTGGCGGATGACCTTGGGAATTATCACCTTCCCTTCCGCAGCTTCTACTCACACGCGCTGCATGCCGGAGACTCTTTCCTGTGGTGTCCACTTTCTTTCAGCGGCTTTTATCTTCAGGGCGAAGGACAGGTGGGCATGACCCACCCCGTCCACCTCTTCCTTTATCGCGTGTTATCTTTGGACACAGCCTTTGCCCTGGAGATCCTGCTGTATTACCTGTTCGCCTTCATTGGCGGATACGGGCTGTTCTGGAAATGGACCACCAGCCGGCCGGCCGCCTTCGCAGGCGCTTTCACCCTCACCTTCGGCGGATTCTATCTGCTTCGCATCGTCCACATCAACGCCGTAGGAGTTTGCGCACACATACCATGGGTTCTGCTGGTCGTCCACCGGATGTTCGAGGAGCGCCGTAGCTCTGCGCTGCCCTATTGGTTTGCGGCGCTGGCCGCGCTGACCGCATCGCAGATCCTGCTTGGTTACCCCCAATACCTTCTGTTCTCGATGCTGATCGAAGCCTGGTATTTGCTCTACCTGTCGGACCGCCCGAAATGGCTTCGGCGAGCGGCTCTTGCCGGGGGAGCGCACCTTCTGGGCGCCTTAGTTGGAGCGATCCAGTTGGCGCCTACCTTTACCGCCCTAACCGGGTCTACACGCTTCACGCCGACCGGGGATTTTCTTGCCCAGGTCTCTTTGCATCCTCTCAATTTCCTGCAGTGGATTAATCCGTTCGTTCTTAGAGGAGGCAGAGCAGGGCAATACGGTTTGCATGAGTTCGGAATTTACGCTGGGATCGGACCGTTCCTGCTGTTTGCGTGGCTGGCTTTCGGTTCGGGCGGAACCAGCGAGCAGGGGCGCCTGGTCCGATTCCTCGTCGCCCTCGCGGCCGGCGGCGCGTTCCTGGCCTTGGGGCAATATAACCAGGTATTCCGGCTCTACAGCCGCCTCCCGATCCTCAACGTCTTCCGTGCCGCGGCGCGTTTCTTCGTTCTGGTACACTTCGCCTTCGCGGGGGGGTGCGCCTTGGCCGTGAGCCGGCTCGAAAAGAAGCCGGACATCGAGGTGTCCCGTGGGTTCGCGATGGCTTTGATCGGCGTCGCCCTCTTGAGCGTTGCCACCCTGGTTCTCAGTTGTGTCGCGGCGTTGAGCAATGCCCGGGCCCTGGATTGGGTGGCACGCGGGCGCTTGCCGCTGTTCGGGGGCATACTGGTTGCGAGCGCCGCGGGGCTGCTGCTGGCATCGCGGCGCTATCCGCGGCAGGCCTTGGCGCTCTTCTTTCTGACCTCCGTCCTCGATTTGATGACGTACGACTGCCGGTACCTGCGCCACATCGTGGCCGCAGGTGGGGATCTCCCCAACGTCGTCCGGATACCACCCGTGCCCCCGCCGGGCCCGGTGGCCACCGATCGGAACGGGGACGCCCTGATAACGGCTGGATACCGTCTGTGCGAAGGTTATGCGGGCCTGGAGCCGGCCAAGGTGCTGCGTCTCGATGACCCTGTCTACTGGCGTTTGGCGGGGGCGCAGGCAGTCGAGCGACAGCCTGAAGGGTGGGAGCGGCTCACGAACAGCCTGCCCCGGGCGCGGCTCGTCTTCCGTATTCTCGTCAGTGCGGCTCCGGAACGCGACATCGCACAACTTGACATAGCCCAAAGTGCCGTGACCAGTGAACCGCTGGCAGTGGACTCCGAAAGCAGCGGAACCGCGCGAATCGTCGAAGATCGCCCAGGGCGGATTCGTATTTCCACAGTAAGTGGCGGCCGGGCGCTACTGGTGCTTGGGGAACGCTTCCATCCAGGGTGGACCGCCCGCGTTGACGGCAGCCCAGAACGTCCGTGGCGGGTCAACGGCGATTTCATCGGCCTGCCCGTCGGCCTCGGAGAGCATCAGGTCGACTTGACGTTCGCACCAGCCGATTTCCTGCTGGGTGCAAAACTGACCGGGTTGGGAGTGATCCTGCTGCTCCTGATGGCGGTCATCCCGATGGTGATCAAACCTCGTCCTGAGGATTTCTGACCGCGCCCCGCCTCTGTGCCTACGAATCGCCGGCCGGCCGGAGCCCGGCTAACTCGGGGTTCATTTATTGAGGAGCGTCTCTCGCAGCTTGAGATAGGCGCCGCCGCCGAGGGCCTTGGCGATGCGTTTCGCGTTCCACAGCGCGGCCTGCTTCCAGCACGGCCAGCGACGTCCGGCAGCGAAACCGGCGGCCCATTCCGGTCCCATGCCCCGCTTCACCACATACCGGCCCAGCATGAGGCACCCGTCCAGGACGGCGGCCGACGCGGTCGGCTCGGAATGGAACAGCACTTCGATGCCCGCGGCCGCGGCGGTGCGCCCCACCCGGCGCGAATAATAACCGCCCGGTACTGAGGCTACCTTCACGGCTTGCCCCAGGATTTCGGCCAGGAGCTCCAGGCTCTCGCGCCATTCGCGCTCCATGGCTTGGCGGCTGAGTGCCGACATACGGGTGGGATGCGAGTGGGAATGGCTGCCAACAGCGTGCCCGCGGCGGTGCAGGTCGCGTAACTGCGCCAGGCTCAGAAAGCCGGGGGTACCGATGCGGCTCGTAGTGACAAAGAAATGTCCGCGCCAGCCGTAGCCCTCGAGCATAGCGGCGATGGGCCAATGACAGGATCCGCCGCCGTCGTCGAAGGTGAGAAATACCGGCGGCGGGTTGTCGAGCGCTTGGCGCCGGGTGATCAGCGAAACCGCCCCCTCGGGCACAACCCGGTAAATGGCTTCCAGTTGGCGGGCAAAATCTTCGCGCCGCAGCTTATAGATGTTGGCGCCCTCGCCCGGGAAGCCGCTCGATTCGAACTTCGAGTCTTCCACTACGTCGTGGTACATGAGCGAGAGCGCCCGCATGATATCCCCTCCAGTGTATCCATGCGCGCAGCGGCGTCGATGTGAGGCTCTAACGGCGCAGGGGCGAGGTGCGCTCCTCGAGCCGGGAGATGCGATCCTGATGGTCGTCCAGCTTCATCTCGATGCGCCCCAAGTGGGCGATGATGTCATCGAGCCGTCTGGACAGGTTCGAGTTGCTGTCGTCAATGTGCTTCGACAGGTTCGAATTGATGTCGCCAATGTGTTTCGAGAGGCTCGAATTGACGTCGTCAATGCGTTTCGAGAGGCTCGAATTGACGTCGTCAATGCGTTTCGACAGGTTCGAACTGACGTCGTCAGTGCGTTTCGAGAGGCTCGAATTTATGTCATCCACGCGTTTCGACAGGTTCGAATTGGAGATCCATCCGGCCAAAGTCGCCGCCCCCACCGCCACCAGGATCGTGACTATGAGGGGCAGCGTGTTTTGCCAGAAAATGGGGGTAAGTCCGCCCACGGCTTCAGTCTAACATGGACCGGATTTTTATAAATGAATCGGGCCATCCCCATCTCCCCGGTTGATATGGAATTCCTGATCCGCGCGGCCTTGCACCAGTGCCGCCAGGGCGGGAGACAAGGCCATGAGGAAATTCGATGGTCCCCGACGGAAGCCGGCTTCCGAGAGGCCTCGCGACCAGGCGTGGTGTAGTTGGTTGGAAACCATCAGATCGACGCCGCGCTCTTCCAGTGTTCGGGCGGCCGAGCGGATTACCTCGGCGGGGGCGCCGCCCTCCGGGGTGCCCTCTGGGGTACCCTCCGGGCCCAGCGGCGCCAGGCAATCGGCAATCGTCCCCACCCGCAGATCGCCGAACTGCCGGTGGCCGCGCATCGGAGTATCGAGCAGAACCGCCCAGCCGCCGGCGGCGCGCATGCGCAGAAAACGCGAGGCATCCGGCGGATAGATCCGGTCGAGTGCGGCGGCGTCGCGCACGGCCGCCATCCCATAACGCGGCCGGCAATTTTCCCAGACCGCATCCGCCCAGGGACTGAAGCGGGGCGGCATTTCCAGCGGCGCAGGTCCGGCAGTGCGCCGGGCGGCGCCGGCCAGTTTCATCGCCAGCCAACCGAATCCGCTGCAGGCGGCAGCGTCACAGGCAAAGCTGCGGAGCGGGGAGGATCGGA
>JASHSS010000006.1 GCA_030038565.1 Bryobacteraceae bacterium | reverse complement strand
ATCTACACGGAAGCCCAGCAGGGCACCTCGTATTACCAGATGGTGGATTACGAAACCAAGATCGCCGACACGGTTTCTCAGGACCCCAACGTGGAGTCGCTGATGGCCAGCGTGGGCGGCACGACGGCTTCCAACCTGGGCGGTCCGAATTACGGTCAGCTGGTGATTCACCTCAAGCCGCGCAACCAGCGGAAGCTCGCGGTGAACGACATTATCAAGGAGCTGCGACCCCGCCTGGCCGCCTATGCGGGAGTCAAATCCTATCTGCAGAATCCGCCGACCATTCAGATTGGCGGGCAGGTGACTAAGAGCCAGTATCAGTTCTCGCTGCAGACGCCTGACAAGAAAGAGCTCTACGCCCAGACCGACCGGTTGGCCAAGCTGGTGGAGGATATCCCCGGCGTGGACGACGTTACCAGTGATGTGGCGGTAACCACCCCGCAGGTGAACGTGGACATCGACCGCGACAAAGCCGCCGCCCTGGATGTGAACGCCAACCTGATCGAGGACGCGCTGTATGACGCCTATGGCCCGCGGTGGGTCTCGACAATTTACGGCTCAGTGAACGAATACGAAGTCCTGCTGGAACTGGAGCCGAAATACCAGGGCGACCCCAATGCGCTCTCGCTGCTGTATTTCAAAACGCCGGCCAACAAGCTGGTCCCGCTCGACACCATGGCCAGGATCGACACCGAGACCGGCCCCCAGACGATCAACCACTACGGGCAGTTGCCGGCGGCCACAATTTCGTTCAACCTGAAGCCCGGCGCGGCGCTGGGCGAGGTGGTGGACCAGGTGGAGGGGCTGGCCGCCCAGGAGCTTCCCGACACCATCAGCACGCAGTTCCAGGGAGCGGCCAAAGCCTTCCAGAGCTCTCTGGGCAACCTGGCCGTGCTGCTGGTGATCGCCATCATGGTGGTGTACATCGTACTGGGAATTCTGTACGAAAGCTACATTCACCCGATCACGATTCTCTCGGGGTTGCCCTCGGCGGGATTTGGGGCCCTGGTGACGCTGGAGCTGTTTCACATCGATTTGAGCATCTACGCTTTTGTGGGGCTCATCATGCTGATCGGCATCGTGAAGAAGAACGCCATCATGCAGATCGATTTCGCACTGGATGCCGAGCGGCAGCACGGGCTGTCTCCGGAGAAGGCCATTTACGAGGGCTGCCTGATCCGCTTCCGCCCGATCATGATGACCACCATGGCGGCGCTGCTGGGCGGCGTGCCGATCGCGCTGGGCTACGGCGCGGGCGGCGAGGCGCGCCAGCCGCTGGGCCTGGTGGTGGTCGGCGGCCTGCTGTTCTCACAGCTTGTGACGCTGTACCTGACGCCCGTGTTCTACATTTATATGTCTGCGATGCAGAACTGGGTGCAAGGACTGCGGCGCGGGAGAAGGGCGCACCGCGAGGCTACCGTCGTCGGCTGATGGCGCGATGCGCGATGACCGCGGCGTTCTGGAAGCCCTGCTCTCCGACGGGCGCTTTCTCTTGTCTCTCACCGGCTTCGTACTGCTCTTAAGCGGCGGCTTTGCGATTCTGCAATCGGCCAGCGGTTACTTCCTGCCGCAGGACGTGCACGCCCTGGGCTTCGATGCCGCGCACCTGGCGGCGGCGGCCAATCTCCGGGTGGTGCATTTCATGTTTCACGACCGGGTGGCATTCGGTGGAACGCTGCTGGCCATCGGTTTCGCGTACTGGTTTCTCGCCGAGTTCCCGCTGCGGGCGGGTCAGCCCTGGGCGTGGTGGGTCTTCTGCCTCTCGGGGGCCTGCGGGTTCGCCAGTTTTCTATCCTATCTGAGCTATGGATACCTGGACACGTGGCATGGCGTAGCCACGCTTTTTCTGCTGCCGGTTTTCGGGGCGGGCGTATGGCGGGCGCGCCCGCGGCATATCGATTGGCGGGATGCCTGGCGCGGCGGCCAACCGCTGAGCATCGGGCGCTGCGGCCTGATGTTCCTGGCGGCCGGAATGATCGCCGCCGGAGTGACCATCCTGATCGTGGGGATGACCACCGTCTTCGTCCCGCAAGACCTGGCATTCATGCACATGACACGAGCGGATTTCGCGGCTGTCTCTCCCCGGTTAGTTCCAGTGATCGCGCACGATCGTGCAGGATTCGGCGGCGGACTGTTCAGCACCGGGATCATTCTGCTCTTGATTGCCCGGCAGGCGGCGCTCACCAGGGGCCTGGTCGAGATTGTGGCATTGATGGGACTGGCTGGATTCGGCACGGCCATCGGCGTGCATCCCGCCATCGGTTACACCGATTTCGTACACCTGGCGCCGGCGTATCTGGGCGGAGTGCTGTTTCTGGCCACCGTGACGAGGCTGGCGTGGGAGTGGCGGCATCCGCTAGGTCCCCGACCGCATGATTCGCTTCCCTGAAGACGCGCCTGTCACACCATGATGCGTGAGGCATTGGTGGGACAGGCCTTCAGCCTGTCCAGGGCAGGCTGAAGGCCTGTCGTCATGGCGCGGCGCGCCATCCAAAGGGATGAAAAACCGGCGCCGGTTTTCGACCGTGCCCCACCAAGCGGAAGAACTAAATCACGCGGTCGAAGACCTAGTCGCACCGTAGAGCCTTCAACGGATCGATGCCTGCCGCGCGGCGGGCGGGGGCAAGCGAAGCCGCCAGCGCCACCGTAGCGAGCAGCAAAGCCACCACTAAAAACGTGGCGCTATCGTACGGCGAAACGTCTTTGATCAGGGACGACGCCAGGCGCATCAGTGCGGCGCCGGCGGCCGCGCCCAGAACCACCCCAGCCGCCACCGGGCGCATGGAATTGCCCAGGACCTGGCGCACCACCAGTTGCGGCCGGGCGCCCATCGCCATGCGGATGCCAATTTCGCGCGTCCGCTGCCGTACCGAATATGCCATTACGCTGTACAGGCCCACCGAAGCCAGGGCGATCGCCAACACTCCGAAAGCCGCCAGAATGGCTGCCGCCATGCGCTCGGGACCCAGCGAAAAGTCCACCTGCTCATCGGCCGTGCGGATCTGCTCGAACGGCATCCGCGGCGACAAACCCTGCCATTGGCGGCGAATCTCCGGGATGACATTGGCCGGCGGGATGCGCGTGCGCAGCAACAGATAATTGGCCGGCAAACCGGCTTGGGCCGCGGGCAGATAGAGGTACGGCTGCCGATCCTCCCACACCGAGCGGTACTTGGCGTCGCGCGCCACCCCTACCACCTGGAGCGGCGCGGTTTTCCCGGAGCCCTCCTGGAGCAGAATGGTCCGGCCCAGGAGATCGGATGCGGGCGCCAGGCGGGCGGCCAGGGTCTGGTTGACAATTGCCACGCGGGGCGCGCGGGCATCGTCGCGGGCGGTAAAGCCGCGGCCGCGGAGCAAGGGGATGCCCATGGTGGCGAGGAAATCGGGGCCGACGAGATCCCGGTCCACAGTCAGCGGCCCGGCTCCGGTGGTGGCCTGGACGGTAGCCGTGACGTGCACGGGACTGATCGGTTCCGCGGAGGCGAGCGTAGCCGATTGGACTCCCGGCGCGCCCGCCAGCCGCTGGACGAGAGCTTGCTGCAGTCCCAAGAACTGCGCTCGCTCCGGCGCGCGGAGAATGGGCAGGCTGAATTCGGCGATGAGCAGATCCTGGCTGCGGAAGCCCAGATCGGTGGAATACGCCTTGAGCAGGCTGCGCCCGAACAATCCGCCACCCACCAGTAAAATCATCGAGAAGGCCACCTGCACCACCACCAGGGCCTGGCCATACCAGCCGTGCCCGCGGCCGGAAAGCGTGTTGCCCGATTCCTTGAGCGACGGCAGAACATCCGCCCGCGTCGCCTGGACTGCCGGCGCCAGCCCGAACAGGACGCTCGCGGCCAGCGATAGCGCCAGACAGAACAGCAGCGCCCGGCTCTCCACCGTCAAATCGAGCGCCAGCGGCAAGCCGAGGGCGTTCGGGAAGTGCAGCAGGACCTTCTGCAATGCGCTCGTGAGGGCCAGCGCCAGGGCAATCCCCGGCAGCACCAGCAGCAGACTCTCGGTCAGCATCTGGCGGAGCAGCCGTGTCCGGCCCGCTCCAATCGCCAGCCGGATGGCGAATTCGCGGCGGCGTCCCAGCGCGCGTTCCAGCAACAGGTTCGAGACATTCGCACAGGCCAGCAACAGCACCAATCCCGCCGCCACAGCAAACACTACCAGGGAAGCGGTCACCGAAGCGCGATAGGCCGGCCAGAACTTGGAGTGGCTGGCCTCGAAGACCGCCGCCGTCAGATCGCGATTGGTGGCCGGCTCAGCCTGGGCCACCGCCCCCGCAATAGCCTGCAATTCCGCCTGCGCCCGCTCTACCGTGACGCCCGGCCGCAGCCGCCCGATCAGCACCAGCCACGGGATCCGCCGCTGGTGAAAAACATCCAGAGCCTGGAAGGGCGGCACCAGCGTAACCAACGGCTGGAGCGGGATCCAGATCTGCGGCGGCAATCCCCAGTTCAGGTTGACCCCGCGATACCGGCGCGGGACGATGCCGGCGATGGTAAACGCATGGTCCTCGATCAGCAAGATCCTGCCGATGGCGGCGGGGTCGGACTGAAAATGCCGGCGCCAGAAATCCTCGCCGATCATGGCCACCGGCGGCGCGCCGGGGGTTCCGTCCTCCGCCTGGAATGCGCGGCCCCGCCACGCCGGCAGCTCGAGCATGGAAAAGTAGTTCGCGGTGACGGCTTCCGTCGGGACGCGCTCGGTCTGGTCTCCGATGGTCACCCGGAAGGGCATGCGCACGTAGGCCGAGATTTGCTGGAAGCTGCGCGAACGTTGCGCGAAATCCTCGTAATCCGGATAGGAGCTGGAAACGTACGCGCGGGTAGCTTTGTTGTACGTATAGATGTCGGCCAGCCGGTCCGCCGCCGGTAGGGGTAGCGGGCGGAGCAAGGCCTCATCGATGGTGCTGAAGATAGCCGTATTGGCGCCGATGCCCAGGGCCAGCGTCAGCATCGCGGCGAGCGCGAAGCCGGGGCTGCGGCTCAAGGTGCGGGCGGCGTAGCGCAGGTCCTGGCGTAAATCGTCCCAAAGCCTCATAAGCGATGCCTTCAGCATACCCCCGGCTGCTCCCTGTGCGCTTCTACGGCAGGAGTGATCGCATTCGATGGAAGCTCCCCCCTCGGCGATGATGGGCCCGCCTGCCGGAGACCCTCGGCGCGGAGGCGATGCCGCGCCCGTGAATCCGGCTATACTTGTCGCTGATTGGGCATGAATCGGATCGTGCGTCGCTTCATCTATCTGCTCGCCGCCGTGGGCATCACTCTGGCCACCGGCACGGCGGGGTTTATCCTCATCGACCATTACCCTCCCTTCGACGCCTTTTACATGACCCTCATCACCATGACCACGGTGGGGTATGGGGAGGTTCACCCGTTGTCGCACGCGGGGCGCATCTTCAATTCCTTTCTCATCGCTTTCGGCGTAACCACGATTTTCATCGCCATCGGGGCCATGACCCAGACCATCATCGAACGCGAGTTCGGTGAGGCCATCGGCCAACGGCGGAACAAACGCATGATCGACAAATTGAAGGATCACTACATCATCTGCGGCTTTGGGCGGGTGGGGCGCGGCGCGGCGTCCGAACTGCTCCACGCCGGCGTCCCATTCGTGGTGGTGGACAGCAACCCCGAACGGGTGGAGCGCGCCATCTTCGCGGGCATGCTGGCGGTAGCCGCGGACGCCACCCACGACGAGACCTTGCGCCAGGTGGGTATCGAGCGGGCGCGCGGGCTGGTGGCGGCCCTGGCCACAGACGCCGATAACCTCTTCGTGCTGCTCTCGGCCAAAGGGCTGAATCCCCGGATCTACGTGGCCGCGCGCGCCGCTGAAGAGAGCGCGGAAGCCAAGATGCGGCGGGCCGGCGCCGACGCCGTTTTCGCCCCCTATTCGCTCACCGGGCATCGCCTGGCGCAGTCGCTGCTCCGCCCGCACGTGGTGCAGTTTTTGGATTTCACCACCAAGGACATCGGCATGGACATCTCCATCGAGCAGGTGCGCGTGGCCGAGACCAGCGAAATGGTCGGGAAAAGCCTTCAGGAAATGCAGCTCGCACGGCATTTCGGGGTGACCGTCATGGCGATTCGCCGGGCTGACGGCCAGATGCTGTTCAATCCCACGGCCGACGCCGCCGTGGCGAGCGGCGACTACCTGATCGTGATGGGCAAACCGGAGAACCTCCGGACCCTCGAAAACCTGGTGGCCGAAGGCAAGGGCGCCCGCCGAATCTGACATCGGTGGCATGGTCCCGACGATCCGGCGGCGTGGAAAGGCGCTCTCAACCGACGGGACGGTATAATATCGTAGTGCCCCGTCTGTTCAGGCGGATCCGGGAGATCTTCGAATCCATCGTCTACGCTGGTTTGCAGCCCGGTTCCCAACCGGCGCCGCGCAAGCGCGTGAAATGGCTGGGACCGCTGAACGGACCGATCGAACGGCTGCTATCGGGCGGTCCGGCGCCCATCGATCCCTTATACCTTACCAACCGCACCACCGGACAGAGGATCAGGACTGGTCTCTTGATCGGAGTACCGTGCGCCGTGCTGGGGTTCCTGGTGTATGGGATGCTCACCGGCGTCTTCCGTTTGGGGGGACCGCCGCCGCCCGTTCACGAACCGACGCCCGCAGAAATAGCGGACAAGCTGATGCCCCACATCGACCCGGGCATTCGCTTGGAGGCCGATAAGGAAGTCGAAGTGATGGAGGTGCGGGTGGAGCACGGACCCCAGACGTCGCTGGTGGGAAGCATGAAAAACACCACCGATCACGAGATCCACCTGGCCGAAGCCGTTTTCGATCTGACCGATTCGGTCGGTTCCCAGTTAGGCGGGGTGAGCGCCACAATCGAGAACTTCAAGGCCGGCTCGACGGCTAGTTTTCGGGTGCCCATCCGGCAGTCCGACGCCAGTTTCGCCCTGGTGCGGGAGATTCACACCCAATAAGGTGGCAGTCCGCCACCCGATTCAGCCGGGCCGAAGTGAGCCGCGGTTTTTCCTCCCCAACCGTTGGCTATCTCCAACGTCGGATATTCGGATTATGTGCGTCTCGACCGGCCACAGGCTGACTTTTGCCCGTAGAAGTTTGCCGGCAACCATCGCGCTTGCGGCCCTTGCCGGTCCCCTGGCGATCGGGATGCAGACCGCTCCTCCCCTGTCATTCGAGGCGGCGTCCATCACGCCGTTGAAGAGCGGCCAAGGCCCTTTCCACTTCACGGTCCTGCCGAACCGGCTGGACGTCAAAAACTTGAGCCTGGGATTCCTGATTCGGGAGGCGTACGATCTGGCGGCATACCAACTCTCCGGCCCGGACGGGAGTCTCAACCACCGCTTCGACATCGCCGCCACCAGCGGCAAACCGGTATCCAAAGCCGATATGCGTGCCATGTTGCAGAGTCTCCTGATCGAGCGATTTCACCTGGCGACGCACTGGGAAACGCAGACGGAGGCCGCTTATCGCCTCGTGACGCTGCCCGGCGGGGCGAAAATGAAGCCGGTGGACGCGGGCTATGCGTTGCCGAACTCACCGCTGCGAGACGGAGGCTCGATCCAGATCGGCGGGCCCATGTCGATGCGGCAGTTATCCGAACGCCTGGCTGGTTTTGCCGGCAGGCCGGTGGTGGACGCGACCAGCCTGGAAGGCTATTTCAGCATCCAGTTGACCTTCGCAGCCGAGGACTATGACCCATCGCAAGGCAGCGGATCGGCCGCACCCCTTCTGCCCAAAGCAGTGGAACAGCAACTGGGCCTCAAACTGGCGCCGGCGAAGGAGCCGGTCCGGATTCTGGTCGTGGACCACGTCGACGCCACGCCGCTACTCAACTGACCCGTGTCGAAACATGCCGGGGCCTGCGGGCTTCCTATTCCACCAGGTCCTTGCGCTTCAGGGTGGGGCGCTGATCGTCATCCGCATCGCCCGGCTGGCCCGAACCGGTGGCGCGTCGCAGCGTGGGGCCCTGGCCGTTATTGGCCGGGCGATTCTCGAGGGTGATCAGGCGCTCGCGGATGTCGTGGTATTCCGAGGTGGTGACCACGTACTCGGGCTTGGAGGGCAGAATCCGCTGGATCTCCGCCTGGGTCTTGTCGATGCGGGTCGAGTCCAAGGGATGGGAGGCGAAAATCCGCGAGAGCGTCCCAGGCTTCTGGCGTTCCAGCATCTCCAGCTTTTCGAACATGCTCACGGCGCCGTTGGGGTCGTAGCCGGCGGCGTACATGTACTGCACTCCCAGGTAATCGGCTTCGGTCTCGTTGGCGCGGGTGAACTGCATGAAGGCCATGGGCATGCCTAACCCCATTCCCTGACGGGCCAGCACGCCGCCCCAGCCGCCCAGCACGGCTCCGGCAGGCAGCGCCAGCATGGTCAGAAGCTGCTGTTTGGTGGCTTGGCAGGTCAGGTGGCGGGCGGCCACATGGGCGATTTCGTGCGCCAGCGCGGCGGCGAACTCATCCTCTTCGTCGGCGATTTTGATCAGGCCCGTGTTCACGAAAACGAACCCGCCGGGCAGCGCGAAGGCGTTGGGGGCTTCATCCTCGACTACCTGGAACGTGAAGGGTACCTTGGCATCGGAGCTCCGCGCCAGGTTCTGGCCCACCCGGTTGACGTACTCGCCCACCAGCGGGTCGTCGTTCAAACGCGCCTGCCGCTTGACTTCTTCGGACAACTGCTTGCCCAGGGCGATCTCCTTTTCAATGGAGAACATGTTGAGGCACTTGCCGACATCGCGGTTGCCGATCTGGTTGGGGTCGTCTTTGGATTTCTTGGGGTCGGAGGCGCTCGCCGTGGCGACCGCCAGCGACACCACCAGGATGGCTGCGGAAAGAAATCGCATAGTGACCTCCAGGTCCCTCAATAACGTATTGTAAAGGGAATGGCCCTGGAAAAACATGCCGGAAAGCACCTGCATACGGTAATGCTGGTCCTCGGCGTGGGGTGGTTCCCAGGGTGCCTTCCGGGCCCGGCGTGGGGCCAATCCGCCGCCCCGGCGGAGTTTGAGGTGGTTTCCATTAAACGCTCCCCGCCCGGGGATGGCCGCGGCTTTTACGGTTGCCGGGGTGGACCGGGAAGCTCGGATCCCGGCCAGATCACCTGCAGCCATGCGACCGCCGGAATGCTTCTGCGCGTGGCGTACGATATAGACTTCGTGCGGATTTCCTACGGGAAACTGACCGTTCCGAACGCGCCTGGGTTCCAGATTGCCGCCAAAGTTCCCCATGGCGCCACCAAAGAGCAAGTCCAACGGATGTGGCAAACGCTGCTGGCGGATCGCTTCAAGCTGGCCGCGCATCGCGAAACCAGGGAAATGCCGGTATATGAGCTGGTGGTGGCCAAAGGCGGTTTCAAGGCCCAAGAGTGGAAAGACCGGCCGGCCGGCGATTCCGGCGTAGCTCGCTGGGAACCGGGCAGCGGCCGCCCCAAGAGGGATCAGGACGGCTTTCCCATGGTTCCTGCCGGCCAAAGCATGAGCTTCTTCTTCTCGGATTCCACCGGGGATAAGGCTTATTACGTGGCTCCCGCCGGAACCGTGCCGCAATTGGCCGACATGCTGGAAGGGCGACTCGCGCTCGACCCGCACCCACGGCCGGTGATCGACGCCACCGGCCTGAGCGGTAAATACGACCTCAAGTTCTGGTGGTCGCCCGCGGCGGACACGAACGACGCGGCTGAGGGACCCTCCATGCTCCAAGCGCTGGAGAGCCAACTCGGCCTGAAACTCCAGCCGAAGAAGGCCGCCCCCGTCGAAATCCTCGTCATCGACCACCTCGAAAGCACCCCCACGGAGAACTAGATGATCCCGAACGCAACTCTCGCCGAACGTTACGCACACCAGTTTCCGGTGCGAGAGCAATTGATTTACCTCAATCACGCGGCCGTCTCGCCGCTCTGCCGCCCCGCCGCCGAGGCCATGAAACGACTGGCTGACGACTGTCTGAATTTCGGCAGCCTGCACTACGACCAATGGCTGGCCGCCTACGAGCGCGTGCGGGTGGCCGCGGCGCGCCTGATGGGCGCGGACCAGTCGGAGATCGCCCTGGTGAAAAACACCTCGGAAGGCATCTGTACGGTTGCAATGGGCATCGACTGGGCGCCCCGCGACCGTGTGGTGGCGTTCCGCGAGGAGTTCCCGGCCAACCTGTACCCCTGGCACATCCTGGAGCGGCGTGGCGTACGCGTCACCTGGCTCTCCGTGGACGATCCCCTGGACCGGATCGAGGAAGCGGCTCGCGGCGCGCGCCTGCTCTCCATTAGTTTCGTGCAGTTTCTCAGCGGCTACCGCGCACCGATTCCAGCGATCGGTGAGATTTGTCATCGTAACCGCTGCATTTTTATGGTAGATGCGATTCAGGGACTGGGCGCCTTTCCGCTCGACGTGCGGGCCTGCCACGTGGATGCCCTGGCGGCCGACGGGCACAAGTGGCTGATGGGGCCGGAAGGATGCGGTATCCTGTACATTTCAAAAGCCCTCCAGGAGGAAGTGCAACCGGTGGAATTCGGCTGGACCAACGTCGCCGGCTACAACGATTACGCCTCGCGCGATATGACCCTCCGGCCGGATGCGGGCCGCTATGAGTGTGGAACTCTAAATACCATTGGATGCTTTGGTTTGGCGGCCTCACTTGAGTTTTT
>JASHSS010000040.1 GCA_030038565.1 Bryobacteraceae bacterium | reverse complement strand
AAAATGGCCAGGGGGGCGACGCGAGTGGGGCGCGGCGAGCGGCGGTGGGCGCCTTCCGCGCCATCGTCGGGGGCGCGGTCGAAGGCCGGGTGCGGCGAAAGGCGTCCCCAGGTGACTTCGCCGGACAGGCAGAGCTGATCGAGATACTCGGGCTGATAGCGGGCGATACGGCGCGGTAGGATCTCGGATTCCCAGGAGGCGGCCGGAAATTCGCAGCCCTGAAGCTGGCGGACAATTTGCAACGCGCCATCCACGCCGTGGAGCTGGCTGCCGGGCGCGAGGTGCTGCCAGCGGTGCAGGAAGGCGAAGAAGGCGGCGGTGGAGACCGGCTCGATTTCGCGGCGCAGGCGGCCGATGGTGAGGCGATGGATGCGGGCCAGCAGGCGCCGGTGGCACCATTCGACATCGGCCGCTGGACCCGCGGCGCCGGTGAACTGGCCGCGCAGAATCTGGCCTTCGGCTTCCAGTTGGGCGAGCGCCTGGTCCACCAGGTCGCGGGGCATGGCGAGCTTGCGGGCGAGGTCCGCGGCGCGCAACGGGCCGGAGCACTCGAACCAGCCGCGCAGGATTTCGGCGGCGCACGCCTCGGTGGTTTCGGGAATCGGCCGGCCAGCGGGCATGGGGGCGAGTGGAGGATCGATGGCGGCTTGCGGGAAGACGCGGCGGATCAGGTCGAGGCGCTCGGCGGCCACCCAGAAGGGGCGGGCATCAATGGTCACGGTGGTGGCCCGGCGGTCGGCCCGCAGTTGCGCGGCGGGCTCGGCCAGGGATTCCTCGTATTCCAGCAGTCCCAGGCCGGAGAGCGCTTCCGCCAGCTCATCGGCATCGCGCATGGGCGGCCAGGCGTCCGCGGCCACTTGCGCGATGGCCGCCGGATCGAGCGCGGCGGCGCCCTCGGCGTAGTCGGACGGCAGGGTGCGGCGCATCTGTACGGCGCGGGTGCGGCGCTCTTCGAGAGGCGCGTCGTCCAGAAAAGCGTACGGGTTGGCGTTCAGGATTTCGTGCGAGAAGGGCGACGGCTCGGGGGTGTCGATAGCCAGGGTCTGGATGACGCCATCGTGGATGTCGGACAGCAACTGACGCAAGCCGACCAGATCCATGGCCTCGTAGAGGCAGTTGTCGATGGTTTCGCGGACCAGCGGGTGATCGGGGACGCGCGGCTCGCCGGTGAGGTTTTCGGGGCAGGCGGCCTGATCGGGGAAAACGGCGGCCATCAGGTCGTCGGCGCGCATGCGCTGGATGGGCGGAGGCACCCGGCGGCCGCCGGAATAGCGCGGGATGGCCAAAGCGCGCGAGGCGTTCCAGCGCCAGCGCGCCGTGAACATGGGGGCGGGGAGGACGGCTTGGGTGAGCACGTGCTCCACGGTGGCGGGGCGCAGAAACTCGAACACGATTTCGAGGGGGAAAGAGTGCTGCTCGCCAAGCGAGAGCACGATGCCGTTATCGGTGGCGGCGGCCTGCAATTCGAAATTGAACGAGCGGCAGAAGCGCTTGCGCAGGGCCAGGCCCCAGGCGCGGTTGATGCGCGCGCCGAAGGGAGCGTGGACCACCAGTTGCATGCCGCCGGCCTCATCGAAGAAGCGCTCGGCCACCACGCGGCGGACGGTGGGGGAGGCGCCGAGAGCCGCCGCGCCCGCCTGCACATAGGCGATGGCCTGCCGGGCGGCGGCGCCATCGAGCGCGCAATCCGGCGGGCAGACGCCCGAGCGGGCGATTTCCTCGCGCAGCGCCGAGACCTCTTCGGAAAGCTCGACGGTGCGTCCGGGGGCTTCGCCGCGCCAGAAGGGAATGTTGGGCGCAGCGCCGTGGGCATCCTCGACGCGCACGCGGCCGGCCTCGATGCGGCGGATGCGCCAGGACGTGGTGCCCAGCAGAAAGACGTCACCGGCCAGGCTTTCGACGGCGAAATCCTCATCCACCGAGCCGACGGTTTTGCCTTCCGGCTCGGCCACCACCAGGTATTGGGCGGTGTCCGGAATGGCGCCGCCGGAGGTGATGGCAGTGAGCCGCGCGCCGCGACGTCCGCGCACCCGGCGGTTGACGGCATCGCGGTGCAGGTACGCGCCGGCGCGGCCGCGCGAGACGGCGATGCCCTCGGAGAGCATGGCGAGAACCGCATCGAAAGCGGCGCGGCTGAGGGTGCGGTAGGGCCAGGCGCGGCGGACCAGGGCGAAGAGTTCGTCTTCGCCGAATTCTTCGGCGGCGCACGAAGCCACCATCTGCTGGGCCAGGATATCGAGAGCATTGCGCGGGATTTCCAGGCGGTCGAGCGCGCCGCGGCGGATGGCGCGCACCAGGGCGGCACACTCGATCAGCTCGTCGCGGGTGGTGGCGAAAAGGCGGCCCTTGGGCAGGGCGCCCACCCAGTGGCCGGCGCGGCCGACGCGCTGGAGGGCCACGGCGATGGAGCGCGGCGAACCGATCTGGCAGACCAGATCGACGGTGCCGATATCGATGCCCAATTCGAGCGACGCGGTGGCCACCACGGCGCGCAACTCGCCCGATTTCAGGCGCCGCTCGGCTTCCAGGCGCAGGGCGCGCGAAAGGCTGCCGTGATGGGGGAGGACGGCGTTTTCGCCCAGGCGCTCGGCGAGGTGATGGGTGACGCGCTCGGAGAGGCGGCGGGTGTTGACGAAGACGAGGGTGGTGCGGTTTTCACGGATGAGCGCGGCGGTGCGGTCGTAGATTTCGCCCCACATTTCATTGGAGGCGACCACGCCGAGTTCATCCTCGGGGATCTCGATGGAGAGGTCCATGGCGCGGCGGTGGCCCACGTTGACGATGTGGGCGGAGTCCGAGAGGAAGGCGGCCACCTCTTCGATGGGCTTCACGGTAGCGGAGAGGCCGATGCGCTGGGGGCGGGCTGCGCCGGACTGCTCCACCAGGCGATCCAGCCGGGCCAGCGAGAGGGCCAGGTGGGAACCGCGCTTATCGTCGGCGATGGCGTGGATTTCGTCCACGATGACGGTGCGGACGGTGCGCAGAATTTCGCGCGGGCGTGCGGCGGTGAGCAGGATGTAGAGCGATTCCGGGGTGGTGACGAGGATGTGAGGCCGGTGGCGGGTGAGCTGCTGGCGCTCCCACTGGGGGGTATCGCCAGTGCGCAGGGCGGCGCGGATGGGCGCCAGCTTGACAGAGCGGGCGGCGGCCAGCGAGGCGATGCCGGCGAGCGGGATATCGAGGTTCTTGTGGACGTCGTTACTGAGGGCTTTGAGCGGCGAGACGTAGAGGATTTCGGTCTCGTCGGGAAGCGGACCGGATTCGGCGCGGACGATCAGGGAATCGATGGCGCTGAGAAAGGCGGCCAGGGTCTTGCCGGAGCCGGTGGGGGCGGAAATGAGCACGTCGCGGCCCTGGCGGATTTCGGGCCAGCCGAGCACTTGCGGCTGGGTGGGCGCGCCGAAGGTGGCGGTGAACCACTCGGAGACCAGGGGATGGAAAGAGGAAAGCACTACCTTCATGATAGGACGGCAGGGCGGACGGGCAGCGGCGATTGAGGACAGGAACGGTCCGCAGGCTGCGAAACCCGCGGGGCGGCCGGGGATTCAAGATGGGTTCGTTTTGGATAGTATAAGTAGTTCATTTTACTACGGTTAATCTTGAAAAATGGGTTCGTTCCGTAATTTTTGTTGGGCGGCTGCCGGCTGGCTTTCGGCGACTGGCTCCCCCAACCCATCTTTACCATAGGAGGCTGGGCCGGACCGGCCGGTCGAACGGTAAGTCACGGGCGGTAAACGAGTTTGCGGGGGACCAGATTAGCGAACCTTACTGGAAGCCCTCCAGCATCCAGAGGCTGGAGGAGCCGCGCGCGGCGGGATACAGGATGCTCTTGCCATCGGGCGACAGGCTCAACCGAATGCCGGGATTGAGTGAGCTCGAGGGGTAGAAATCGTCATCCAGGTTGCCAATGGTTTTCATTTGCCTGGTCTCCACATCCAGCGAAAACAGTTGCGCCTGGCCTTTCTCCCGCCGGATTCCGTACAGCAGACGGCCGTCTTTAGAGAGAGTCGTTTCCACGGCGTCTATCGAACCGAAGGCGCGAACCGTCTTACCGTCCGGAGAGATCAGGGTCCACCCTCCGCCGCCGTCACGATCCAGGAACTTGATCCACTGCCCGTCGGCCGACCATTGGGGCAGCCGCCGGCCGACATCGGCGCGTACTACCATGGGCGCGACTTCCCCGGTGGCCTTGGCGACGGCCAGGCCGGCCTTTCCATTTTGGTTACGAATATAAGCAAAGTATTTGCCGTCGGGCGACCAGCAGCCGCCGTCTTCGCTGACGTTGGATTCATTGGTGAGGCGGACCGGCGGGCCGCCGGAGACCGAAGAGATCCAGTTGAAGGCATTCCCAATGGCCTCGACGCGCATGAAGACTAATCGGTCAGCGCCGGGCGACAGCGCCGGAGCGACGAACCAGTTGGTGGTTCCGGTAGGAAACGCGGCGGGGCCGACCAGCGGGCGATCGTATCCATCTCCACGCATCCAGATTTCCATCGGCCCGTTGCGGCCGGAGACGTAGGCGAACTTCTCCTGATTCAGAGC
>JASHSS010000439.1 GCA_030038565.1 Bryobacteraceae bacterium | reverse complement strand
GCCGAAAATCAGCAGAATCGGCAGCAACCCCAGCAGGGAATTAGGCGTGGCCGTTTGAAAATATAGATTAAGGATCACTTTTGGGCCAAAACCGCTACTCCGGATCCGCGCACGTTGACCGCACAGACCTCAAGTATCCTGGAAATTTGTCCGATATTATAGCCTGCCTGATCTCGCGCATGATGTCAAGGTACCGCTGCAGGTTGTGCCGCGTCGCCAGTACGGCGTACAGCATCTCCCCCGCCAGAAACAGGTGCCTCAGGTATGCCCGTGAGTAGCTCCTACAAGTATAGCACTCGCACCCTTCGTCAATTGGGCGGTCATCGTCTTTATACCGGGCGTGTTTGATGATCAGGCGCCCCGTACTGGTAAACAGGCAGCCGTTACGGGCATTCCGCGATGGCAGCACGCAATCCATCATATCGATGCCCCTCGCCACGTACTCCGGCAACTCCGCCGGCGTCCCCACTCCCATGGCGTATCGGGGCTTGTCTCGCGGGAGCAACTCTTCGGTGGCTTCCACCATCTGCATGCTGAGCGGCCTCGGCTCTCCCACCGAAAGTCCCCCTATGGCATAACCAGGGGCGTCCAGGTCCACCAGCGCCCGCGCGCATTCCCGCCTCAAATCCATGAAGGTGGAACCCTGCACAATCGGGAACAGCGCCTGCCGCGTCCCCAAGCCGGTGTCGCCCGGCTGTATCCTATCATTATAGTAATTTGTCGCCCGCCGCGCCCACCGTAAGGTCCGCTGCATAGCATCGCGAGCGTATTCGTGGCTCACCGGGAATTCCGGACACTCGTCCAGGGCCATCAGAATATCGCTCCCATAGGCCATTTGCACCTCCACCGTCGATTCCGGCGTGAAGGTGTGCCGGTCGCCGTTCAGATGCGACTGGAAGACCACTCCTTGCTCGGTAATTTTGCGTAGCCCGCTCAAACTGAATACCTGAAATCCGCCCGAGTCGGTGAGGATCGCGTTCGGCCACGACATGAAGCGGTGCAACCCGCCCATCTGCCGGATCAGTTCGGGCCCGGGCCGTAGGTACAGGTGGTAAGTATTGGCCAGCAGGATGGTTACGCCGAGGTCGCCAGCCAAATCGCGCTGCGTCAGTCCCTTCACCGTAGCCTGCGTCCCGACCGGCATGAACACGGGCGTAAGGATGCTCCCGTGAGGCGTGTGCAGCACTCCGGCGCGCGCCCGCGTCTCCCGGCATTCGGCCACCAACTCAAACCAGTTCAGGCTCAACCCTCATTCTAGCGTGCCGCTCCACACAGAGGTCCACCGCGTGCAGCCACCGCCACGGAGGAGAAAAAAAGAACCATGAAAGCGTCCGCCCTGTGGTTATTCGTACTCACCGGAACGGTCCTGGCCCAGGTTCCCAACCCTACCCAGCAGCAGTCACCCGCCCTTGGTCCAGCCCAAACCGGCCAGCCCATGCCGATCTTCCGCGTGACGGTCGTTTCACGGACCACCAAAGCCATCAACTACCATCATCGTACTGGCACGACGCACATCGATTTCCGGGGTACTGAACTCATGCCCGCAGCCCGCGGCGAAGCCAAGGTGGACAGCCAGATGGGTTCTACCAAAATCGACACTGCGCTCGAGCATATGTCTCCCGCCAGCCAGTTTGGACCGGAGTACATGACCTATGTCCTGTGGGCCATCACCCCCGAGGGCCGCGCTATGAACCTGGGCGAGGTGGCGCTCAACGGCGATCACGCCAAGTTGCTTTCCACCACGGACTTACAGGCCTTTGGGCTGATTGTCACGGCCGAGCCGTATTTCGCCGTCACCCAACCTAGCGATGTAGTAGTCGCCGAGAACTTCGTCCGCAGCGATACCAGTGGCACCATCGAGCAGGTGGACGCGAAATACGAACTGCTCCAGCGCGGCCAATACGTCATGAACCGTTCGGAGTACCAGCCGGTGCGCATCAACCCCAAAGGTCCCCTGCAGCTCGCGGAAGCCGAAAACGCAGTCGAGATCGCCCGCATGGCGGGCGCCGACCGCTACGCCGCCGATACCTTCCAGAAAGCCCAAATCGATCTGCGTAACGCCGAGGGCTTCCTGCACGGCGCCGGCGACCGCAAGGAATCCGAAACCAACTCCCGCGAAGCCGCTCAGATGGCCGAAGACGCCCGCATCATCACTTTCCGTAAAATCCGCGATGAACAGTTAGCCAAGGAACGCGCCGATGCCGCCGCCCGCGAAGCGGAGGCGCAGGCCCAGGCCCAGGCGGCCACCGAGGAAGCCCGCCGCGAGGCTCAGGAGCGCGCCCAGGCGGATGCCGACCGCCAAGCCGCCTTGCAGGCCAAGATGGAAGCCCAGCAGGCTGCCCAACAGGCCGCCCAGGAAAAGGCCGACGCCGATGCCGCCCGCGCCCAGGCCCTCCAGCAGCAGCAG
Source organism: Bryobacteraceae bacterium (assembly GCA_030038565.1). Classification (GTDB taxonomy): domain Bacteria; phylum Acidobacteriota; class Terriglobia; order Bryobacterales; family Bryobacteraceae; genus JOPF133. Next base: position 455 of record JASHSS010000439.1, on the reverse strand, counting down.
GCCGCCGAATCCGCCGCCGCCCAGGCCCGCGCGGCCGCCCAGCAGGCCGACCAGCAGCGCCAGCAGGCCGAAGCTGAAAAAGCCGCCCTCCGCGAACGGCTCCGCCAGCAGTTGAATATGATTCTCGAAACCCGCGAGACCGCCCGCGGCCTCATCGTCAACATCAACGATGTGCTGTTCGACTTCGACCGCTACATCCTAAAGCCCGGCGCGCGCGAAAAACTGGCCAAAGTCTCGGGCATTCTGCTGGCCTATCCCGGCCTCAAAATCCAGTTGGAAGGCCACACCGACAGCATCGGCACCGACGACTACAACCAGAAGCTTTCCGAAGAGCGCGCCGATGCGGTTCGCGATTACCTTCAGCAACAGGGGGTTCCCGTCGCCAACCTCTCCGCCGTGGGACTCGGCAAGGCCGATCCGGTGGCTTCCAACGACACCGCCGCCGGCCGCGAACA
>JASHSS010000438.1 GCA_030038565.1 Bryobacteraceae bacterium | reverse complement strand
CGTGCAACCGGTCATCCGCAACGCCGTGGCGCGCATTGACGGTCACACGGGGGTAATTAAATGTATAATTACTTACCCATGAGGACTTCGGTTGCCCACTCGATCGGGAACGGCCGCAATGCACGCCGGGCCGCCCGAAGTCATGCGAACCTCCTGCATCGCGCTGCGCTGCTCTTCCTTCTGTTACTGCTATTACTGGCGCGACTGGCGCCCGCGCAGGTGACCACGGCTACGATTTCGGGGGTGGTGGAAGATTCCTCCGGGCGTGTGGTCCCGGGAGCCAGCGTCGCCATTCATCGCCTGGCCACGGGCGCGCGGCGGATGGTGGTCACCGATGGCAGCGGCCGCTATCTGGCCACCGACCTGGATTTAGGCACTTATGAAGTCCAGGCCGAAATGAGCGGCTTTCAGACGGAGGTGCGCAGCGGCATCGAATTGACCCTGGGGCGGGAAGCGGTGGTGGATTTTACCTTGCAGGTCGGGACGGTCCGCGAAAAAGTGATGGTGACCGGCGAAGCGCCTCTGGTGGATACGGCCAATAGTTCGATGGGAAACGTGGTGGAGCGGCAGACTATCGCCGACCTTCCCCTGAATGGGCGGGATTACACCCAATTGACTTTGTTAGTGCCCGGTGTGACCAACGTGACTACTTTCAGCGCCAGTTCCTTTTCCGGCCTTACGCGGCAGATTGCGGTAGCCGGCGCCCGAGCCTCCAGCGGCGGCGTTTACCTGTTGGATGGCACGAATGTCATGGGGTTCTGGAACGATGGCACGGGCAATCCCGCGCTTGGCACAGCTTTGGGCGTGGACGCCATCGAAGAGTTCAAGGTGGAAACTAATAACTTCAGCCCGGAGTACGGCCGCGCGGGAGCGTCGGTGGTCAACGCCGTTTCCCGCTCGGGATCCAATCAATTCCACAGCAGCGTGTACGAGTATTTGCGCAACAGCGCTCTGGACGCGCGCAACTTCTTCGACCCGTCCCAAAAGCCCCCCTTTAAGCGCAACCAGTTCGGGGCCTCCTCGGGCGGCAAAATTGTCGCCAACAAAACCTTCTACTTCGTGGACTATGAGGGGCTGAGGCAGACATTGGGCGAAACCGCCCTGGGCGGCACTCCGACCGCCCAGGCGCGCCTCGGCATCCTGCCCTCCCGGACGGTCGCGGTGAATCCCGCGATCGTCCCGCTGCTGAATCTTTTTCCACTCCCCAACGGTCCGGATCTCGGCGGGGGAGTGGGTGAGTTGATCACCACGGCTTCGCAGACCACCTCCGAGAATTACTTCTCCGGGCGCATCGATCAGTACCTGTCGGCGAGAGATACCCTCTTTGGACGTGTCACCATCGACAACGGCCAGTTGAACGATCCATTCCCGTTTGCCGGCATGTACATTCCCTTTTATCAGCTCTCCGAGGGCCGCAACCGCTACGCCACATTGCAGGAAACCCACGTGGTCTCCCCCAGGGTCGTGAATTCCTTCCGCCTCAGCTTCAACCGGAGCGATTCGGCTGGGAATAGTACTTCCGATCCGCCGGCGCTCAACTTGATTCCCGGAGTAACCGGCCGCGCCGCCGGATCTGTCGATATCGGAGGCGTAGGTTACGTCGGACCGGATGTGATCGTCCCCTATTACCTGATTATCAATGACTGGACGGCGGGGGACGACATCAACCTGGTGCACGGCCGGCACCTCATGAAAGCCGGCTTCGAGTGGCAAAAGATCCAGGACCCCTATCGGGCCGACCTTTACTCGGGCGGATCTCTTACTTTCAATACGCTGGCGGATTTCTTAACTGCCAATCCTTATACGTTCGTAGGTCCGCTGCCGGGCAAACTGGATACCGAACGGACGTGGAACCAGGGCGTCGGTGGGGCGTACTTCTGGGATTCCTATCGCCTGCGCAAGAACCTCACGCTGAATTTCGGTGTCCGTTATGAATTCATCACTAACCCCACCGAAAGCCACGGCCGGTTCAGCAGCCTGGTGAACCTGAGCGAGCCGGCAGTGACGCAGTTACCGCATGTATTCGCTCAGAATCCCTCGCTCGCCAACCTCGCTCCGCGTTTCGGGTTCGCCTGGGACGCCACCGGCGACGGAAAGACGTCAATTCGGGGCGGTTTCGGGATGTTCTACCAGGAATACGCCCCGCGCGATTACGCGGAATACGGGTTCAACCCGCCCCAAACCGTGCTGGGGCTGGGAATTTTTCCGGGCTTCCCGATTTCGCCGGCCGCGCTGTTCGCGTTGCCGCCCTCTATTTCTCTGGTCACCGGCTACCAGATATCGACCACTCCGTACGTGCTCGAATACAATCTGAACATTCAACGGCAGCTCGCGCCGGGGCTGGTTCTGGAAGCCGGCGGAGTCTTTTCCGGAGGCCGCCGGCTGCTGGGTTCCTACGATTACAATGAGCCGCTGCCGAACGCCGCCCTGCCGGACGGCACTCCCATCCGGACGGCCACGGCCATGCGGCCCAATCCTTACTTTTCCACGTTGGCGTTCAGTTACCCGATGGATACTTCCAATTACCGGTCGCTGGTGGTGACCCTGGAGAAGAAGTTAGCCGGCGGGTCGCGCTTCTTTGCGGCGTATACCTTGTCTCATTCGCTGGACACGCAGTCGAACGAATTCAACGGCGACGGTTGGAACGATGCCGGGGAGACCACCGACATTAATAATCTGAGGATGGACTACGGCAACTCCACCTTCGACGTGCGCCAGAACCTGACCCTGAACTATATCTATGACCTGCCGTTCGGCCACCGGCTGCACGGGTTGGGGGGAAAACTGGCGGGCGGATGGCAGTTCGCGGGAATCACCACCTTCCACTCCGGACTTCCCTCTTCGGTGGAGAACGGATTCGACCGGGCCAACACTCAACAGACTCTTGCTCCTCCGGAGGGCTCCGAACGCCCGGATCTGAAGCCCGGGTACAGCAACGACCCGGTATTGGGATTACCTAACCGCTGGTTCGATCCCAACGCCTTCGAGTTACAGCCGGCGGGCGCCTTCGGCAATCTCGGACGGGATACGGTGACCGGTCCAGGTATGGCGGACGTGGATTGCGGCTTTCTCAAAGCGGTCAGGCTTGGGGAACGCTACGCCGTTCACTTCCGCTTTGAGATGTTCAATATTCTCAACCACGCGAATTTCGCGGTTCCCGTTTACACCAACCGGGAGGTATTCCTGGATGCCACCGGGACGGTGAATCCACAGGCCGGACAGATTACCCAGACAGTAACCAGCTCGCGCCAGCTTCAGTTTGCGCTGAGATTCAGTTTCTAGGAAGGAGTAACACCATGACCGCGGGGGAAACGCCGGCAGGTAAGTGGACCGATGCTTTTCTTGACGAGATGCGCCAGACCGGCGATCCGCCGGCCGACGATGTGGTGGCCGGGTTGTTTGAGAGCGGCGGAGTTTTCCAGGTTTGGGATCTGATGAAGACCCTGGTCCAGAACGACCACCCCGCACCCGAAAAACTTCCCCCGCCGGTCCGCGACTATCTTGCCGCAACCAGCCGGATTCCGCCGGTCGAAGACAACTTGATCCAGGGAGGCCAGCGGCTTTTCGAACGGTGCGGGCCGGAGATTCTGATGGTACTCGCCTGTTATTCGCTTCCCGCGTCGTACGCCGCGCGCAAGGGCGTCCAGGTGCTTTACCGGACTGGGTACCTGAACAACCGCCCCAACCACCGGCTTTTCGAAACCACTCAGATGGTGATGGATGTGATGGTCCCGGGCGGGCTCGCGGCGGCCGGACGCGGCGTCCGCACCAGCCAGAAAGTCCGGCTGTTGCACGCCGCCACGCGGCGCCTGATTCTCCACGATCCCGAGAATCCCTGGGACCCGGAATTCGGCATTCCCATCAATCAGGAGGATCTTACCGGCACCCTGATGGTATTTACTTACATCATCATCGATGGCCTGGAGAAACTCGGCATCCGCGCCAGCCCGGAGGAGCAGCAGGGCTACCTGGAGACGTGGAAGGTGATCGCCCGCATCCTGGGGATTCGCGAGGAACTCATTCCGGGCAACATGGCCGAAGCCAAGTTGCTCTGCGACACCATCCAGCGCCGGCAGGTGCAGGCCTGCCCTGAAGGCAAAGCCATGACCAGCGCGCTGCTGCAGATGATGGAGCATCATCAACCGCCGGGGCCATGGAGGAGATGGCCGGCGGCCTTGATGCGCCATTTCCTTCCGGCGGATGTCGCCGACGGGTTCGGCCTTCCCGTTTATAACTTCGAAGAGCATTTATTGGAACACGCGGCGCATTTTCGCAGCGAAATGGAATCCCGCGGCGGCGGTCCCGTCAGGCTGTGGCTGGTGAGGAAGTTCGCCCTTTCGTGTATTCAATGCCTGGTTTCGATGGAGTTGGGCGGAAAACGGACCCCGTTTATCATCCCCACCAGCATCCATCACGGATGGGCCCAGGCTCACACGCCTGGCGTGTGGGAACAACTTAGGAAATAGCAGTTACTCCAGATATAAGCGAGGGCTTCCATGGACGAGAGAAAGATTTCCGACGATTGCACCTTGAATGAGCCTGGCGCCGGTCTCGTGGAGGGCGCGGCGGCTTCTGCGAAGCCGCAGGTCTCTCCCCCCGCGCCGGGGCAACCTGAGGATTCCCATCCTGACGGGCAACTCGTCCAACGCGTGGAGACTATCTTCGCCGGCCTAAGAAAGCGCCTCCTCTCCCCACCCTCGCCGCCATGGGTACTGTTCATGACCTGGAGGGATCTGCTTTTCGCAAGCTGGCGGGTTCCGGTGGAGAAACTTCGCCCTCTGGTTCCGCCGGAGCTCGAACTGGACGCCTTCGACGGAAGCGCCTGGGTCAGCATGGTTCCCATGCGGGTGACGGATATGCATTACCGGGGAGTGCCCCCGATTCCCGGTATGGAGACCCTCCGCGAACTGAACCTGCGGACTTACGTCACAAGAGGAAACAAACCCGGAGTCTACTTCCTGAGCATCGATTGTCCGGCGGTGGTCTCCGACTGGATGGCCAATCATTTCTTCGGCGTGCCTTACCTGCGGGCGAATATTGCGACGATTAACGACGGCGGCACTTATCAGTATGCCAGCGAACGCATCCAGAAGACTCAGCCGCCGCCCGCATTTTTTGGAAGCTTCCAGCCCGTCGGCGAGGAATTCGATCCTTCTCAGAACCCCCTGGCGAAATTCCTGGTGGAGAGGTATTGCTTGTACTTCGTCAAGGATGGGGTTGTCTGGCGCGGAGACATTTACCACGCCGATTGGCACTTACGGGCCGCCGAGGCCGTGATCGCGGTCAATACCATCCCCAAAGCCGCGGGGTTGGAAGTGCCGGCCAAACCCGACCATCTCGTGTATTGCCTCGAAACCGATACCTTGATCTGGCTGCCGGTGCACGATCACCTGGTTAGCGCCGTAAATCCATAACGAAGGGGCTACCTATGGCATTGTTCCACTTCGTCACTGTATGGAGAATCGAAAGCCCCCTGGATCCCGTATGGGATGCCATCTATCATTTCGACGATTGGCCTAAATGGTGGAAGGGCGTCTTGCGGATGGACGTCGTGGCTCCCGGCGATGCCAATCGAATCGGCAGGCGGACACGCCAGGTCTGGAAGAGCAAGTTACCGTATAAGCTGGTTTTCGAGACCACCGTGTCGCGCATCGTGCCGATGTCGCTCATCGAGGTCCAGTCGGCCGGCGAGTTGGAAGGAACCGGGCTGATGCGGTTCGGGACTAAGAGCGGCGACACAATCTTTCAGGTGGATTGGACCGTACGGACCAATAAGCTGTGGATGACTTTACTAACTCCCCTCCTGCGGCCGGCCTACGCCTGGAATCACAACACGATCATGAATTGGGGCGCGGAGTGCCTGGCCAAAAAGATGGGTGTTAAGATTTCGACCTCGACGCAGCCTGCGCTTTAGGTCTTCCGGCTCCGCCGGCCGGCCGCGAAGCCGCCGCATAGGCCCCGGCCCCGACGGCAAATAGCAGACCCGCCCCCGTGAGCGCAAATTTCACAACCGAAAGCGCCGAGGCTGCCGCCATGCTGGCGCCGCTCGCATGGCCGAATATCGCCGCCGCCAGCAGGGAGTTCTCGACCGCCCAGACCGCTCCAGCCAGCCATTGCCCCCATGCCAGCAATGCTCCGGCCCCGGCCGGCAAACCGCTGCGCACCCTCTCCGCGGCCCAAACGCACCCCAGCGCCAGCGTGTTGGTGAGCGCGAAGAGACAGAGGAAGTTCAGTCCAAGGGAGAACGCCAGCCCCATGCGGGTCTCTTCGCTCCAGGAGGCCACCATCTGGCTTACCCGTTCGGGAGTCCATGCCAACTCCAGCGAAACCATCCCTTGAGGCGCTGCGGCGTTCTGCAATGGTCCGTAAAAGCTGCCCAGAACACCCAGCAGAGCCACAGTTGCCGCGCCCAGGGCCAACAGGACCACGCCCCGTCTGGCTGACGGAATATGTTCAAAGGGATGAGTCATTCGCGGCTCCGTGGGCGATCTGTTCCAGCAGGGCTTTGGCATTCCGCAGGTCCGGAGTGTCGAAACCCTCGGTGAACCAGCCGTAGATCTCTGCCAGAAGCTTGCGGGCGACTGCCGGTTCTCCCCGGGCGTGATAGAGCCTGCTCAAGCTGGTTGCCGCGCGTAATTCGAGCGATCGGGCCCCGGTCTGCCGGGCAGTTTCGAGAGCCAATAAGAGGAATTTCTCGGCCTCCAATTCCAATCCCTGGCGCAGCAGTAACTCGCCTTTTAAGCGGTACATTTCCGGCAATTTCTCATGCGTACCAGCCTTTTCCGAATGCGGCAGGTGCTTCCCGATCAAAGCCAGCGCCTCGCCGGCGGCGCCCTCGCCGGCCAGGACGAAGGCCAGCGCCAGGTCCAGTACCGGAACCACATAGATCATGCCCATCGTCTGCGCATCGGCTATGGCCTCGCGCATCTGCGCCTTTCCCTCTTCCAGGCGCCCCATGCGGGCCAAAGCCCATCCGTGTCCGAATTTCCCCCAGAACAACGTGTTCGTCTGCAGCCCGTGCTTCTCAGCGATGGCAATCACCTCACCGGAAGCTTCGTCCATGGCCCGCGGATCGTCCAGAAAATCGGAAAGAAAAGTCTTCATCATCAGAGTCAACGTCAGGGGAATGGGGTAAGGAAGGGTCCGGGCAATATCAATGGCCTCCTGCGACTTGGCCCGGGCCTGGTCGGGAAATCCGAGATACCAGAGGTTCAGGCCGAGCAACGCCATGCCATTCGCGCGGACATCCAGGCTAAACGTCTCGATCATCTTGATGTGCTTCGAAGGGTCGTAAAGGGCCAAGACAGTCCGCAGGACCCGCTCGCACTCTTCGTGTTCCCCCGAATGAAACGTCAGGTAGCCCAGCAGGTAGTCCGCTTGCATGACCAGTCCCGGATCGCCAATCTGCTCCGCAGTAGCCCGGCACTGCCCGGCCTGTTCGCGCGCTCCTAGACGATCGCTCCTCACCAGTGCGGACCAGAAAAGTCCCACCTGGGCGAAGAAGGCGCTGCGCTGGTCGCCGGCCTCTTGCGACAACGCGTGCACGCGCTGGTGCGTCTCCAGAGTTTCGCCGGAAGCATGCGTTTTCCGGTCCCGTATGGCCGCCGCCAGCGCGGATTGCAGGCCCAGTTCCAGGCGGGTCCGATTGGCCGCATCCGGCGCGGATCGGACCGCGTCGAGTCCCCGCCGCGCCAGCGCCTCCGCCTCGCGGCTGGCGAAAAGCCGCAACGCATTCTGCGAGGCAAGCTGGAACTGGCGTGCAGCGCGCTCGAAATCCCTGGCCGTCTCGAAAAGAAAACCCAATTGCGCGGCGATCTTGCCGGCCTGCGGGCCATGAAAATGCAACAATGCCTCCGCCGCCAGCTTGCTCAGGGAGACCCGCCGGGTAGGACGCAAGGCCGCGTAAAAGGCGTTCTGATAGAGCGCGTGTACGAACCTGTAGCGCAGCGTCAGGCTGCGGTTGGGATACTCGTGTTCCGCCGCCAGTTTGACGAATCCGCTTTTGCGCTCCAGTCTCTCCAGCGCCTCTTCGATATCCGCCGCATCGGCGTCCAGCGTTTCGGCCACCACGGCGG
>JASHSS010000039.1 GCA_030038565.1 Bryobacteraceae bacterium | reverse complement strand
GGAGGCCAGTTGGCTCATCAGCGCGGCGTCGGTGGAGCGCGCCACCACGCGCGCATCCAGGTAAGCCCGTTTGGCGTCGGCCACTTCGGCGTCGGTGAAACCAGCCCGCAGGGTCCTCGCCAGTTCGTCGGTGAAGCTGAATTCCACCTTGGGCCCGTTCATGGGGTTCAGGCTGACAGTTCCGGAGAGCTCGGCGTCATCGCCTTCCGACGGGATGGCCACGCGCGCATTGGCGCCATAACTGAGGCCTTCGCGGTTGCGGATGCGATCGGAAATATGCGAGGTGATGGGGCCGCCGAAGATATAACCGGCCAGTAACATGGCCGGGTAATCCGGATCGTTTTCGGACATCTTGAAGCGCAGCCCGGCTTCGAACTGCGCATTGGCCTTATCGGGCGTTTCGATCTTCTGGTTGATCGGCGCGGCACTCTTATAAGAGGCCACAATGGGCTGGTAAGTCATGCGCGTGTTCCAGTTACCCAGCACTTCCGCCGCGGCCTGCTTGACGGCGGCCGCATCCACCGGCCCAACCACTGCGAAGACGCCGAAGTTCGCGCCGTAATACTGTTCGTGGAACTTCTTGACGTCGTCCAGGGTGACCTTCTTCAAGGCGGCCATCTGCTCCTCGCGGGTTTCCTGGTACAGGGCATCGCCCTTCGACCAGGGGCTCAGATGGCGGGTCAGGGTCTCGGCGGCGAGCTGCGTCGGTTCGGTGGGCACGTTTTCCAGGGATCTGAGGCGCTGGTCCAGCATCTGGTCGAAATCGTTAGCCGGGTAGGCTGGATCCTTGAGTAACTCGACGGCCAGGCGCAGCGCGGGAATGAAATTCGCGGCGGGAGCCGTGATATTGGCGTTAGCACTGGAAACGCCGCCGCCGGCCGCGGCTCCGCCACGTCCGCCACCGCCGCCGCGCCCGCCGAACCCGCCGCCACCGCCGCCCGAAACGGAGATCTGCGCGTTCAGCTTGCGCATTTCCTCGGCGATCTGCTGCCGCGACTTGGTCCGGGTGCCGCGCATCAGCAGGGCGCCGGCGAACTGCGCCGCGCCGTTCTGGTCTTTCAAGGTATTCTGGTCGCCGAAGCGCAATTCGATGGTCGCGGTCACCATGTCGTTGGCGGTCTTCTTGGACATCATCACCAGCTTCATGCCGTTGGCCAGTTTGTCGCGGACCACGCGCGCTTCGATGTTGGCCGGCGTGGGATCGAAAACCTCGGCGCGCGAGATCACCACGTTGCTTTTGTAATCTTTCAGCACCGCGGCCAGATCCGGCGTGGCGGGAACCACCGTGCGGTCCGGATTGGGGTCGGGAATGTAGTAACCCACGGTGCGGTTGGAGGGCTTGAAATAAAGCTTGGCCACGCGCACGAGGTCTTCGGGCGTCACCTTTTCCAGGCGATCGTGCTGGAGGAACATCAGCCGCCAGTCGCCCTGCGAAATGGCCGTGTTCAACGCGCCCGTGGCGATCGACTGCGGATCCGCCAGGGTCCGCTCCAGGTTGCGCAGCAGGTTGGTCTTCACCCGATCGACTTCGTCTTTCGAAGGCGGCTCGCTGACGACGCCGTCGAGGGTTTGGAGCAGCGCCTTCTTGGCGGCATCCAGCGATTGCGCGCTATTCAGATTGGCGGTCAGGAAGACCAGGCCGGGGTCGTGCAACTGCTCGAACTGCATCCCCGCGGAAATTGCCAGCTTGTTATCCACCAATGCCTTGGTGAGGCGGCCTTCTTCCGCGCCGCCGCCGCGTCCGCCACGGCCGCCGCGCCCTCCTCCTCCGCCGCTCATGACCCCGGCCAGCACCTGCAGGGCGGCCGCATCGGGATGGCCGGCGGACACCGTGTGGTAGGCCACGATCACGTCCTGGCCCTCGCCCACGCGGCGCAGTTCCACGTAGCGTTCGCCATCCTGGGCCGGTTCCACGGTGTAGTCGGCAATCAATTTGCGTTCCGGGCGCGGGATGGCGCCCAGGGTCGCGGCGATGAACTGCAAGGTCTTGGATTCGTCGATCCGGCCGGTCACCACCAGGACCGCGTTATCCGGCTGGTAATACTTGTGATAGAAAGCGGCGGGCCGCTCCACCGGCACGTGTTCCAGGTCGTCTTTGGAGCCGATGGTGGACTTGCCGTAGTTGTGCCAGAGATACGCCGTGGCTTCCACGCGCTCCCGCAGAATGCTTTGCGGATTGTTTTCGCCGCGCTCGAACTCGTTGCGCACCACGGTCATCTCGGTGTCCAGAATCTGCTGCGTGAACTTGACGTTCACCATGCGGTCGGCTTCCAGGCCCAGGGCCCATTTCAGGTTGTCGTCGGTGGAGACGAAGGTCTCGTAATAATTGGTCCGGTCGTAGGAGGTGGTTCCGTTCCAGTTGCTCGCGCGATCGGTAATTTCCTTCTTGATATCGCGGCCGTTGGTGGTCTGGATGAAATCGAGGTGTTCCAGCAGGTGGGCCATGCCGGTCTCCCCGTAGCCTTCATGGCGTGATCCCACCAGGTAAGTGACATTCACCGTGATCTTGGGTTCGGCCGCGTCGGGGTAGAGCAGGACTTTGAGCCCATTGGGAAAATCGTACTCCGTAATGCCCCCCATCGAGGCCTTCTTTTCAACCCCGGGAGGCATCGTCTGGGCGAACCCGGACACCCCGAGCAGCAGAGCGATAACCAGAGAATGGCGCATAACCCTGCAAGGGCGCAGGCGAAAGGGGTGGGGTTACAGGCGCGTGCCTCCCCGCCGCCAGCCCCTCCTTCGCTCCCACGATCCCCGCTGCTATCGCAGGGCGGCCATCTTCGGTTAACCGGGATGGGCCTTCACTTCCTGAATCTGCGCGGTGTGCCGCGAGGAATACGCCGCCAGCAGCAGAGTCAGATGGCTGTCCATAGAACCTACGGGTCTCTCGCCGGCGTGGAACCGCAACCGGTCGTTGGTGATCCGCACCTACATGGTCTTATCGCCCCGCGCAGTGCATTCGCCGGCCGCGCCGGGCCGGTGGGCCAAACTTACCCGAGGACGTGATCGTTTCCGGAGCGGTGGCCTTCTTGGAACGGTCTTTCCTGGCAGCCACGATTTTGCGATCGGCTTCGGCGGTCCCCGCCAGCGAATTTTCCGGAAAGGCCAAGCGTGGCCCCAGGATGCCTCTAACTTGTTGATTATAAAAGGCCAAAAATTCGTAAACGGCCACGCCTGGCCGTTCGGGCCAGGTGACGGCGCCACCAACGCCCCGTCGCGCGTCTCCGCGATGTTGCCAGCGGCTCAAGAACCGTGGTCTTCGCGGCTGCCTCCGCCGGCGCTATTTGCCGCTGGCCCGAGCCGCGCTCTTGGCGTTGGCCGCGGCGGCCTGCGCGGCCGCGCCAAGCTCCGTGGCGGTCGGTAAGGTGGAAGCGTCCCAACCGCCTCCCAGGGCCTTCACCAGATCCACCGCCGCGCTCATGCGCCGCTGCAAAATGGTGATGGCGCTCTGCTCGTCCTGTAAGGCGATGATCTCGGTCGTGATGACGCTCAGATAGGAATCCGTGCCGGCCCGGTACCGCTCGATTTCCAGGCGCACGGCTTCGCGGGCGGCGGTCACGGCTTCCTGCTGTTGGACGGCCTCCTGCGCCAGGTAGTGCAAATTCGACAGATCGTCCTCCACTTCCTGAAAGGCCGCGAGAACCGTTTGCCGGTAGCCGGCCACGGTAGCGTCGTAGGCGGCCTGAACGCCCGACAGCGCGGCGTTGCGGCGGCCGAAATCGAATAGCGTCTGGGACAGCGAGGGACCCGCGCCCCAGCTACGGTCCTTGTAAGTCAACAGGTTCACCAGGTTGGATGCCAGAAAGCCGGGGCTCGCGGTAAGCGTCAAGGTGGGATAGTATGCGGTGAGGGCAATCCCGATATTGGCGTTGGCGGCGGCCACCTGGCGTTCGCTCGCGGCGATGTCCGGGCGGCGCTCCAGAAGTTGCGAAGGGACGCCGATGGGAATAGGCGGGGGCGGCCCGGCGATCACGGTCTCGGGGATTTCCAGGGAGTCCGGCGGCTGGCCGGTCAACACGGCGATGGCGTGCTCATCCTGCGCGCGCGCCACCTGCATATCCGTGCTCTGGGCGAGGGCGCTCGCCAGCTGCGTCTGGGCCAGCGTAATATCCGACCGCGACGCCACTCCACCGGCATGGCGGTTGACGGTCAGTTGCAGGTTCTTCTGGTAGCTCTTGATGGTTTCGCCGAGCACCTTCATTTGCATATCCTGGGCGGCCAGCAGGAAGTAATCGGTAGCCAGCATGGCCTGCTGGCTCAGGCGGATATTCTCGATATCGGCCGCGCTCACCTGCGCGTTACTGACGGCATTCTCCACCGACAACCGCACCCGTCCCCACAGATCCGGCTCCCAGCTTATAGTTCCGGGCAGGGAGAAGCTGTTGCTGGTTTTTTCCTCGTAGCTCCGGCTCTGACTGATCGACGGCGTCGATCCGCTGGTGGGATAGTAATTCGCGTGGTTGGAGGCAATGATGGTCCGCGCCTGCCGGAACTGCGCCTCCGCCTGCTTCACGTTCTGGTTGTCGATCGAGACCAACTCTTCCAGGCGGTTCAGTTGCGGATCGCCGAAAATCTCCCACCACTTGCCCTTGAGCAGGCCATCGCCGGGCGCCGCCATCTTCCACTGGTCGTTGCCGGCCATTTCCTTGAGGGCCATCGGCGTGGGCGCCGCGGGCCGCTGGTAGCGCGGACCGATGGTGCAACCTGAGGAGAGGAGGGTAACCAAAACCAGGAATTCATTGCGTCGCATGATCAATCGCCGTTCTCCGCGATCCCGCCGGGAGTCAGAAATCCGGGACGGCCCCGGTAACGCGGCTGCCGCCAGGTGAAGCGCCTGCGGAGCCGGTCGAAGTACAGGTAAATCACGGGCGTGGTGAACAAAGTCAACATCTGGCTGACCACCAGCCCGCCCACGATCGAAATTCCCAGCGGCTTGCGCAGTTCCGCTCCCGCGCCCCAGCCGAGCGCCATCGGCAGGCCGCCCAGCAGCGCGCACATGGTGGTCATCATGATCGGCCGGAACCGCAGCAGGCAGGCCTGGTAAATGGCGTCCCTGGCATTCATTCCCTCGTTCCGCTCGGCCGCCAGGGCGAAATCGATCATCATGATGGCGTTCTTCTTCACGATCCCGATCAGCAGGATGATCCCGATCATTCCCACGATGTCCAGATTGCTCTTGAAGAGGACCATGGCCACCAGCGCGCCCACGCCTGCCGAGGGCAGGGTCGAGATGATGGTCAGGGGATGGACCAGGCTCTCGTACAGAATCCCCAACACGATATACACGGCGATCAGCGCCGTGGCGATCAGGATGGGCTGGTTATGCAGCGCCTCCAGGTAGGTCTGCGCCGTCCCGGCGAACTTGCCGGTGATCACGGCCGGCAGGCCCATCTCCACTTCGGCGCGCTTGATGGCGTCCACGGCGTCGCTCAAGGGCACGTTTTCGGCCAAGTTGAACGATAGCGTCGCTGCCGGGAACTGTCCCTGGTGGGGCAGGGAAATGGGCGTGATCCCCTGCGTGAAATGCGTGAAGGTGGAGAGCGGTACGTCGGTGCCGCGGGGCGTCTGCACGTAGATGGTATTCAGGAAGTCCGGGTTCTCCCACCATTGCTGCTGGAGGGCCAGAACCACGTGATACTGATTGATGGACTTGTACATCACCGACACCTGGCGCTGGCCGAAAGCGTCGTAGAGCGCCGAATCCACCGCCTGCGCGGTCAAACCCAGGCGCGAGGCGGTATCGCGGTCGATGGTCACATTCGACGACAGACCCGAATTCTGCTGGTCGGAGCTGACGTCGGCGATCTCCGGCAGGGTCGAGAGCTTGTCCATAACCCTGGGACCCCAAAGCGCCAGGGTGTCGAAATCGGGCGCTTGCAGAGTGTATTGGTATTGGGCGTTGCCCTGCCGCCCGCCCACGCGCACGTCCTGCGAGTTCTGCAGGAAAAGGCTCGCCCCGGGCACCCCCGATGTCTGGCGGCGCAGACGGGCGATCACCTGGTCGGAATTGGATTGGCGCACCCCCACCGGTTTCAACTGCACGTTGATCTGGGCCGAGTTCCCGCCGAATCCGCCGCCGCTGGTGCCCGCCACCATGGTGACGGCTTCCACATCCGGGTCCACCCGGATCTTCTCCTCGAACCATTTGGCCTTGGCCACCAGCGCCTGATAGGAAATGTGCTGCTGGCCCATCACCGCGCCTTGCAGCCGCCCGGTATCCTGCTGCGGGAAAAATCCCTTGGGAATCTTGTCGTAGAGGTAGACGTTAATGCCCACCGTGACGAACACCGTCAGCAGCACGGTGGCGGGATGATCCAGCACCGTGTCCAGCGCCGCCCCGTACGTGGAGATGATCCAGCGGTAGAATTTCTCGCTCTGCCGATAGAGGAATCCGTGATGGCCATCTTCCTTCAGCAGCCGCGCGCACATCATGGGGATGAGGGTCAGGGACACCACCATGGATATGGCGATGGCGGCCGCCAGGATCACCGCGAATTCGCGGAACAGGCGCCCCACCACTCCGCTCATCATCAGGATGGGAATGAAAACCGCGATCAGCGACATGCTCATCGACAGAACCGTGAATCCGATCTCCTCGGCGCCTTTGAGGGCGGCCTGCATCGGTTTCATGCCGTCTTCGATGTGGCGGGTAATGTTCTCGATCACCACAATCGCATCGTCCACCACGAATCCGGTGGCAATCGTCAGGGCCATGAGCGAGAGATTGTCGAGGGTGTAGCCCAGCAGGTACATCGCACCGAAGGTGGCGATGATCGATACCGGCACCGAAATGCTCGGAATGAACGTGGACCACGCGCTGCGCAGAAAGAGGAACACCACCAGAACCACCAGCAATACCGACACGATGACGTTGCGCTGCGCGTCCCGCAGCGAGTCCCGCGTGGTGATGGTGCGGTCGCTGGCGATCTTGAATCGGACCGTCGGCGGGAGCTGGGCCTGAAACTGCGGCATCAGGGCTTTGATCCGCGCCACCGTGTCCACGATATTGGCGTTCGGCTGGCGGTTGATCTGGATCTGCACCATCGGGTCGCCGTTCACCACGCCGAAGTTCCGCACATCTTCGTTCGCATCGATGACGCGCCCGAGGTCCGACAGGCGCACGGGCGCGCCGTTGCGGTAGACCACCACCAGATCCTTGTACTCTTTGGCCAGAAAAAGCTGGTCGCTGGAATAGATCGGGATCTCCATCTCGGAGTTCGAAAGCGAGCCTTTGGGCTTATTGGCGTTGGCGCTCTGTAGGAACGTGCCGATCTGGTCGAGGCCCACGTTGTAGCGCGAGAGCGGCTGCGGATTGACTTCCACCCTGACCGCGGGAAGCGAACTGCCCCCCACGTACACCTGCCCGACACCCTGAACCTGCGCCAGTTTCTGCGCAAACACCGAGGAAGCAATGTCGTACAACTGCGGCCTCGGCACCACATCCGACTCCAGGGTCATGAGCAGAATCGGCTGGTCGGCCGGATTGATTTTCCGGTAGCGGGGCGCCGAGGGAAGATTGGCGGGCAGATACCCGGCCGCGGAGTTGATAGCCGCCTGCACTTCGCGCGCCGCTCCGTTGATGTCGCGGCTCAGATCGAACTGCAGAATGATCATGGCCGACCCCACCGAGCTTCGGGAGGTCATCTCCGTGACGCCCGCGATGCGCGTGAACTGCTTTTCGAGGGGAGTGGCGACGGAGGCCGCCATGACGTCGGGACTGGCCCCCGGCAATCCGGCGCTGACCATGATGGTGGGGAAGTCCACTTCCGGCAGCGCCGCCACCGGCAATAGCGTGTAGGCGATGCCGCCGGCCAGGGTCACCGCCACCATGAACAGGGTGGTGGCCACCGGCCGGCGAATGAACGGCGTGGAAATGCTCATTGGCGCCAGTCCCGAGCCGGTTCGGCCGAAAAATGCTCACCGGTTTTGCCGGAGCCGCGCAGCCGGGCGACCCAGGCTCCCGCCCGCCCGAAATACAAGTAGATCACCGGAGTGGTGAACAGCGTCAGCACCTGGCTCAGCAGCAGCCCCCCGATGATGCAGATGCCCAGCGGTTTGCGCAGCTCGGAACCTACGCCGCTGCCGAAGGCCAGCGGAACGGCGCCCAGGAGCGCGGCCATGGTGGTCATCATGATGGGCCGGAAACGCAGCAGACAGGCCTGGTAAATGGCTTCCTCCGGGGGTTTGCCTTCCACGCGCTCGGCCTCCAGCGCAAAATCGATCATCATGATGGCGTTCTTCTTCACGATGCCGATCAGGAGAATGATCCCGATCAGCGCGATCACGTCCAGGTCCTTCTTGAACAGAATCAGCGCCAGGATCGCGCCCACTCCGGCCGAGGGCAGCGTGGAAAGAATGGTGATGGGATGGATGAAGCTTTCGTACAGCATCCCCAGAACCAGGTACACCGTGATGGTGGCCGCCAGGATCAGGATCGGCTCGTTGGCCAGCGAGGATTCAAAGGCGTGGGCGGTTCCCTGGAAGCTGGGTTCGATGCTGGCCGGCATCCCCAACTGCTGCGTGACCTGCTTGATGTGCTCGACCGCCGTGCCCAGCGAGGCGCCCGGGGCCAGGTTGAAGGAAAGCGTCACCACTGGGAACTGGCTCTGGTGGTTGATGGTGATGGGGGACGGAATCGGGGTTGCACGCATCAACGTTCGGAGCGGGGCCGGCGCCAGCGCCGCCGCACCCGTCAGGGCGCTGTTGGTCCCCGCCAGCGCGATGGTAGTGGCCAGGTTGGCGGAAGCCGAGCCGATGGGCACGTACATATCTCCCAAAGCCGACATATCCCGCTGATAGTGGGTCTCCACCTCGAGAATCACGTGGAACTGATTGGTCTGGGTATAAATCGTCGAGACCTGCCGCTGGCCGAAGGAATCGTAGAGCGCGTCGTCGATGTTCTGCGGGGTGATGCCCAGCCGGCCGGCGGTGTCGCGGTCGATATCGACCAGCAGCCCGAGGCCGTTGTTCTGCTGATCGCTGGCCACGTCGCGCAATTCGGGTAACTGTTTCATGCGCTCCACCAGGCGCGGGATCCACAGATCCAGGAGGGCCTTGTCGGGCGCATCGAGGGAGTACTGGTATTGCGTCCGGCTGATCCGGTCCTCCACCGTGAGGTCCTGGATGGGCTGCATGAAAAGCTGGATGCCGGTCACCTGTTGGACCCTCGGCGTGAGGCGCCGGATCACATCCACCGCAGAAACCCCGGCGCGCTCCTCGAGCGGCTTGAGGGTGATCTGGATGCGGCCGCTGTTCATGGTGGTGTTCACGCCGTCGGCGCCGATGAATGAAGTAAGGTTCTCGACCGCCGGATCCTGGCGAATCACCTGGACCAACTCCTGCTGCCGCCGCGCCATGGCGGAAAACGAGACCGTCTCGGGCGCCTGCGATATGCCCAGCACCGCGCCGGTATCCTGCACGGGGAAGAATCCCTTGGGGACAATCATGTACAGGTAAAACGTCAGGCCCAGCGTGCCGACCGCCACGAACAGGGTCAACGGCTGATGGCGCAGCACCACCCGAACCAGCCTGCCGTAGAATTCGATGGTCTTGGTGAAGCACCACTCCGAAGCGCGGTACAGGGCGCCCTGCTCGGATGGCGGATGGTGCCTCAGAATGCGCGCCGACATCATGGGCGTCAGGGTCAGGGAGACAAACGCCGAAAACATGATGGTGACCGCCAGGGTGACGGCGAATTCCCGGAACAGCCGGCCCACGATGTCCGCCATGAACAGCAGCGGAATCAGCACCGCGATCAGCGAGACGGTCAACGACACGATGGTGAATCCGATCTCGGCCGATCCGGTGAGCGCGGCCTGCATGGCCGAGTCGCCCCGCTCGATGTAGCGCGAGATGTTTTCGATCATCACGATGGCGTCGTCCACCACAAAGCCCGTGGAGATGGTGAGCGCCATCAGCGAGAGGTTGTCCAGGCTGTACCCCAGCAGGTACATGACGCCGAACGTGCCCACCAGCGAGAGCGGCACGGCGATGCCCGGGATGATGGTGGCCGAAGCGCTGCGCAGGAACAGGAAGATCACCATCACCACCAGCACGGTGGTGAGCAGCAGCTCGAACTCGACGTCCTTCACGGACGCGCGGATGGTGGTGGTTCGGTCGCTGATCACCCGTACGTTGATGCCCTCCGGCAAGGAGGCTTTGATCTGCGGAAGCAGCCCCTGCACGGTATCGACGACGCTGATGATGTTGGTTCCGGGCTGCCGCTGGATGTTCAGAACGATGGCCGGATCGGCGTTTACCCAGGCGGCCAGCTTGGTGTTCTCCGCGCCGTCGATGACCCTGGCGACGTCGCGAATGCGGACGGGCGCTCCATTGCGGTAGGCGACGATGATCGGCCCGTACTGCGAGCCGGTCTGAAGCTGGTCGTTATCGTTGATGGTCCAGGCCTGGTCGCGTCCGTCGAAGCTGCCTTTGGCCTGGTTCACATTGGCGCTGCTCAGCGCCGTTCGCAGGGCTTCCAGGCTGAGGCCATAGGATGCCAGCGCGGTGGGATTCGCCTGCACCCGCACGGCCGGACGCTGGCCTCCGCTGATGCTCACCAGGCCCACGCCCTTGAGCTGCGAAATTCTCTGCGCCATGCGCGTTTCCGCCAGCTCTTCCACCCTGGGAAGCGGCAGCGTGGAAGAGGTGATGGCCAGGGTCAGAATCGGCGCGTCGGCGGGATTGGTCTTGCTGTAAATGGGAGGGAAGGGCAGGTTGGTGGGAAGGAATGTGGAAGCGGAATTGATGGCCGCCTGCACCTCCTGCTCGGCGATGTCGATCGAGAGATCCAGCGAAAACTGGAGCGTGATCAGCGAGCTGCTGAAGGAGCTGATGGAGGTCATCTGCGTCAGCCCGGGCACCTGGCCGAACTGCTTCTCGAGCGGCGCGGTGATCGAAGACGTCACCACCTCCGGGCTTGCGCCGGGGTAGAACGTCTGAATCTGAATGGTCGGATAATCCACCTGCGGCAGCGCCGACACCGGCAGTTGCCGAAAGGCCGTGACTCCTACCAGGACCACTCCCGCCATCATCAGCGATGTCGCCACCGGCCTGAGGATGAAGATCCGGGAGGGACTCACTGGCTTTTGCCCTTCTTAAAGCCGGAGCCACCCTTTTTGAAGTCGCCCCGGCCGCTTTTTCCGCCCCGCCCGGCGCCGCCCCGGCCGCTGCGTCCGCCACCGCCGCCACCGGCGTCGTAGTCCGCCGGATTGTCCATTTCTCCGGCCTTTCTCACCCGCACCACGGCGCCGTCCACCAGCCGGTCGGTGCCATCCACCACCACCAGGTCGCCGTCCGAAAGGCCGCTCAGAATGTCGGCGGAATCCGCCGTGGTAATCCCCACCTGAACGGTCTTCAGGTGCACCGTGGAATCGTCGTCCACCACGTATACAAAGGTGCCCTGCTGGCCATTCTGGACCGCCACGTTAGGGACCACGAGCTGGTTGCCCAGAGTGTCCACCAGCACCCGGATGTTGACGAATTGCTGCGGGAAGAGGGTGTTGTCCTGGTTGTCGAAAACCGCCTTCAGCTTGGATGTGCCGGTGGTGTTGTCGATCTGGTTATCCAGGGTCACCAGCGTCCCGGACGCGATCTTTTTGGAGCTGTCCCGGTTATATGCCTCCACCGGCAGGTGCGCGCCCGCCCGCAGCTTCTGGGTGACCTGCGGGAGGTTGTCCTCGGGGATGGTAAACAGCACGGAGATGGGCTGGAGCTGGGTGATGGTGATCATGCCGTTCGCATCGGCAGCGTGGACGATGTTGCCGGGATCCACCAGGCGCAGGCCCAAGACACCCGTGATGGGGGCCGTGATCGTGGAATACACCAGTTGCAGTTTGGCGTTTTCGATGTTGGCCTGGTCCTGCTTGATGGTGGCTTCGTATTGCGCCACCAGCGCGACCTGGGTATCCAGTTGCTGGCTGGGAATGGCGTCGGTTTTCACCAGTTCCTGGTAACGGGCAAGATCCACCCGGGCGTTCGCCAGGAGAGCCTGGTCGTGCGCCAGGGTAGCCTGCGCCAGATCGAGCTGAACCTGAAAAGGCCGCGGGTCGATTTCGATCAGTACCTGCCCTTCGTGCACCAGGTCGCCTTCGTTGAAATGCACTTTCATCAACTGGCCATCCACCCGCGACTTCACGGTAACCGTGTAGTAGGGGCTGACGTTCCCCAGCCCGTTCAAATACAACGGAATGGAAGAGCGCGCAACCTTCGTAACCACCACCGGCACCGGGCCCAGGCCCGCGCCGCGGCCCCCTCCCGCGCCAAAGCCGCCTCCGCCGCCTTTTTTGCCTCCTCCGGCCGGTTGACCGGCACGCCAGACCGCGTACCCCGCAACCGCCGCGATGATCAGCAGGAACAGCGCCCAGATCAGTCCGCGTTTCCTGGATTTGCCGGGGCCGGGCGGCGCGGTTCCAGGTCGGCCGGGTAAGGGCACCTCCGGCAGGGTCTCAGGGATTCTCTCGGGTGTCGTCATTCGAACGCCTATGGAAAGCCACAAATCCTATAAGTGTATTATCAGGCCCTATTGTCTTAAAAATCAACAGTACTTCGGCCAGACATGCAAATCGGTACTGAATAAGACTGATTCGGGAGACCGCAGGTAACAGCTCCGGCCAGCCGGAACCCC
>JASHSS010000437.1 GCA_030038565.1 Bryobacteraceae bacterium | reverse complement strand
GGCGGTGCGCGCGGTGGCCGAGGGAAAATCCTTTTTCAGCCCCATCATCGGACGCATGTTGCTCGAAGACTACATGCGCCAGGTGGCCAAGCGCGAGGTCGAAGACAGCTACGACCTGCTCACGCCGCGGGAAAAGGAGATTCTCCAGTTGCTGGCCGAAGGCAAGACCAACAAGGAAGTCGCCAATATCCTCAAGCTCAGCCTCTACACCGTGGAGAGCCATCGCGGCAACATCCTGGAAAAACTCAACCTGCACTCGGTCCCCGAGTTGATCCTCTACGCCGTGCGCAAAGGCATCATCTCCTGATTTGACAGGTCCTGACCTGGCGGGCGTCAGGACATCGCGGGCGCGTCCGGCGGGAGCGGCACTTCCGCCGCCACGGTCGTTCCCTTCCCCGGTTGAGAGGTCACCCGCAGAGTCCCTCCCACCTGGCGCAGGCGTTCTTCCATCCCCACCGTTCCCATTCCGCGCACGTTCGGCGCATCGAAGCCGATGCCATCGTCGGCGATGCTCAACAACAGCCGCCCGGCAGTTTGTTTCAGCTCCACTTGCACGGTTTTGGCCTGCGAATGCCGCGCCACGTTTTGCAGCGCCTCCTGCGCGATGCGGTAGAGACACAGGCTGAGAGCCTCCGGCAGGCCATCCGCCTCGGCCTCCGCGCGGACCTTAACCGCGAGGCCGGTGCGCCGCGAAACTTCCCGCGCCTGCCACTGAATCGCCGCCGTCAAACCCAGGTCGTCGAGCATGGAGGGCCGCAGCAGGAGGGCGATGTCGCGTATCTCGTTCACGCTGGTATCGGCCAGGCGGCGGATGGAGTTCAGCAGCTCGCGGCTTGGCGCGTCCTCTTCCGGGATGCGGCGCTGCAGGTTTCCGGCGTCCACCAGCAGGGCGTTGAGGGTCTGCCCCACCTCGTCGTGCAGTTCGCGCGAGATGGACTTGCGTTCCTCCTCCTGCGCCGCCACCAGCCGTTCGGAGAGCTTGCCCATTTCCACCCGCCCGGCAGCCACCTGCTCGTAGCGCAACCGGGTTTCCCGCTCCAGCCGCGAAATGTAAAAGGCGCTTCCGGTGGCCAGTATGCTGGCCGCCACCAGCATCAAAACGAACGTCCACAGCAACTCCGAGCGCAGGCGCCCGAAGCCCACCGCCATCCGCGATTCCGCGTCGGCCACTTGCAGGGAGTGCGCGTCGTCGATCTCTTCGGTAATTTCCAGGATCGAAGTCCGGCTCGGCAACACTACCGATACATAGAACTCCATTCCCGATGTGCGCCGCTCAGTGTCCGACCATCCCAGGCTCGGGCTGATGGAATTCCAATACCGCTCCAGCCCGCGGCGCAACTCGGTCGCCATCTGCGCCTCGCCGGTATTGGGAGGGCCGCCGTACTCCCCCAGGCCCCGCTGTAAATCCGCCCAAACCCGGTGCAGGTCGGTATTGTGCTCCTGGCTGCGGCTCTCGTTGGGGTCCAGCAGGTAGTCCCGCACAAAGGAATCGGAAAGCAGCAGTTCCGTGCGGATGGCGCCCAACGTGCGAGTTTGCGCCATGGCGTCCTCACGGATGAGATCGCTCTGCTCACGAATGCCCGCCAGCGCCTGCACCGCGTCGATGCCGGCCGCCAGCATCAGCAGAATCATCCCCCCGAGGCCCACCGCCAGGACGACCCGCATCCGCCGCCGCGCCGCTTCCATGGCCGGCTCAGCCATGGGAATCTCGCCTTCCGGTTCCAACATGGATGCCCATGCTCATGATGGCAGACCGCGAGGGCCCCATGCACCGCGGGCGTCGCAAGGCGCCGATTAACAGCGGGGCAGCGCGGCGCCGCGGGGCATAAATTCACCCACGCCTTCACTCTAGGTAAACATCCGTCCGCTTGCCCATCCCTCCCGAAAGGGATTTGGCCGGCCCTCGACGGGGGTCCCCGCCGTGCGCAGCGCGGCTCGGAGGCGCCGCCGGCCATCCCCTGTGCGGGGTTGCCCCTACCCCCTGTGAAGGCCATGGGTTTAAAAACAGCGCGGCATTAGCCTGAAATTGAACCGGGTGGGAGCTTCCGCGTCCCGCCCGGCCAGCCTCCCGAGGAACGCCGGGAGGCCGCCAATTAAGGAGGCAAAATGAGATTTCCAACATTTCTGGGTGGCCGGAAGACGGCCCTCTTCGCCGCCGCCGGCTTCACCCTCGGATGCGCCCTTGCTGTGGCGGCCGTTACGACCGTGGAGCACAGCGGCGCCTGGCCGCCGGCTTCGGTCAAAGTGGCTCAACACACCGGCAGCGAAGACGCGCGGGGTTATGCGCGGGTGCTGAAGGGCGTCCTGCCGGCGGTGGTCAACATCTCTTCATCGCGAATTGAGAAGCAGGACACCAGCCAGATGCAGGGCCTGGATCCCTTCTTCCGCCAGTTTTTCGGCGATCAGGGTTCCCAGTTTTTCAATGTTCCGCAGGAACGCCGCGAGAAGGCCCTGGGTTCTGGCGTCATCGTCAGCCCGGAAGGCTATGTGCTGACCAACAATCACGTGGTTGACCACGCTACCCAGATTACCGTCACTCTCCGCGATAAGCGCGAATTCACGGCCCAGGTGGTGGGTACCGATCCCCGCACCGATATCGCCGTTCTGAAAATCAAGGGAAGTGACTTTCCGTGCGTAACCCTGGGCGATTCCTCCGACGTGCAGGTGGGTGACATCGCTCTCGCCATTGGCGACCCCTTCGGAGTTGGCCAGACCGTCACCGCCGGCATCGTGAGCGCCACCGGCCGCGGCAACCTCGGCATTGAGCAGGTGGAAGATTTCATCCAGACCGACGCGCCCATCAACCCCGGCAACTCCGGAGGGGCGCTGATCGATGACCAGGGCCACCTGATCGGCATCAACACCGCCATCCTGTCCGGCAATTCCGGCGGCAACCAGGGCATTGGATTCGCCGTTCCCGTGAACCTCGCTCGCCACGATATGGACGAGATCCTGAAATACGGGAAGGTGGAACGCGCTTATCTCGGCATTCTGCCGCAGGACGTAACGCCCGCCATGGCCAAGGCCTTCGGGACTACCGACACGAACGGCGCCGTGGTTAGCGACGTCACCGCCAACAGCCCGGCATCCCGTAGCGATCTGAAGCAGGGCGACATTATCGTGGCCGTCAACGGCAAGTCCATTGAAGACGCCAACCAGTTGCGTCTCGATATCGGCATGCTGGCTCCCGGCGCCACCGCGGACCTGAAGGTCCTGCGCAACGGCCGCCCCATGCAGGTAGCCGTAAAGCTCGGCAGCTTCCCGGCGAACCAGGAGCAGGCTTCCGCTGAACAACCCACCCCCAACAACAACTCCCTCCAGGGGGTTTCGGTGCAGAATCTGACGCCCGACACGGCGCGCCAGATGAACCTGTCGCCGGATACCAGGGGCGTAGTGGTAGCCAATGTGGATCCGTCCAGCAATGCCGCCGATGCCGGCCTCCAGCCTGGTGACGTCATCCAGCAGGTGAACCATCAGCCGGTGAGCAACGTGCAGGATTTCGAGCACGCTCTGGCCTCCGGCCGCAAAGGCAACCCGACCCTTCTGCTCATCAACCGCGACGGCAGCACGCTGTACGTAGCGGTCTGACACGGTGGGGCAGGCATTCAGCCTGCCCAAGCCTATTTCCGCCGGAAGCGGGAAACCGGGGAAGAGCCGCGGCAGTGGCTGCGGCCCGGCGCCGGATTCCCGCTTCCGGCGTTTTTGTTTCTGCCCCCGCCGTGGGCCGCGCTGTCCGGCGTCCCCTACTCCGGCCACGGAGTGACGTTGAGGTTGGAGGCCACCACCACTTCCCCCTGCGCCACGTGTACGGTTTCCGCCAGCGGAATCAGGTTGCGCAGGAAGTCCCCGTCCGTGAGCGCGTTCATGTCGATGCGGTCGAAGGCCCACAGGTAGTAACCGCCCGGGCGGAGGCTGCCGAAGTCGAAGCGGCCATCCATGCCCGGTTGCGCCGTACGCACAAACGGCGGTCCCAGCAGCCCCTCCTCCATGGGCGCCAGAGCCACCATCGATCCCCATCCGTTTTCCACCAGGCCCACCGCGTGCCCGGCGCCGGTCCGGTAAGTCACCCGGATGGCAGGCCCGCCGGGCGCCAGTTCCACTACCTGTCCGGTGACATCCATAACTCCCAGCCGCACCGATTCCAGGTAGGACCCCGGGATATCTCCCAGTGGCTCAATACGGTACCTCCCGGCGTAGACATTGGCGATGTGCAGCGAGCCGTCTCTTTGCTCCCCGCCGCTGGCCTGCCGCTCGGCCGGCGCATCCACCGGCGCCAGTTTCACCGTCACCGGCTGGCGCGCGCCGAAAGAACTGCGCACCCCGTCGCCCTCCACGAGACCATCCACGGTGAAGGGCGGCGCCACGCGAACCGTCATCGCTTCCACATCCGCCCGCCCCACCGATACCGGCGCGGACCCTCTCCACACCACCGTTCCGCGCTTGACCTCGGCCCGCAGGCGCCAATCTCCCGGACACACCGCCGCCAGGGCGAATGCGCCATCCTCGCCGGATTGAGCGCGGGCCTCGGGCTCCGTGAGCAACTCCTCGGAATGGAGCGTCACATCGGCGCCCGCCGCGGGTTTGCCCTGATCGTCCACCACCGCGCCGCTCACCCGCCAGACCGCCGCTGCCAGCAGGTGGAAATCGTACGCCGTGAGGTTGGAGCCGCCGCGGATGACGATGTTCTGCGCCCCGCTGCGCTCCGCGGCGCCCGGGTAGTAGGTGGCTGCCCAGGTGCGCCGCTCGCCTTCGGGCGCGGTGGGCGGCGCCAGCGCGGTCTTGTGCTTCTCATCGCCGCCCGAGCCGGGCAGCATCGGACGCGCCAGCAGGACGTAGGCGCCCGGCGCGAGGCCCCGCAACAGGAACCGGCCTTCCGGGTCAGTGACGGTGGTCGTGACGCCTCCGCCGCGCGCCCGCAGCATCTCCATCTGCACGGCCACGGCCGGGTGGCCCTGCCCGTCGAAAAGGCGGCCCGTCACCGTTCCGAAGGGGGTCAATTGCTCCTGGAAATCGATCGGTTCGCTCAGGTCCGCCACGTGAAAGATGCGCGACGCCGGGTCGGAAACCGGCAGCGGCAGAAAATCCCGCGCGTCGAAGCCGATGCTGTAATCCCCGGGCGCGACCAGCGGAATCTGGAACCGCCCGTCCGGATCGGTGTAGGTCTCGTAGGTCGGACCTGTTCCCATAGACGTCACCGCGACCCTTACACCGGATATCCCCGCGTGCGTGACGCTGTTGAGTAACTGGCCCTCCACGCGGCTGCCGTTCTGCGCCGGGACGAGCAGCGGAAGCAGCAGGAGCAGGGCTGGCGGCCGTGGCATCTGCTTCCACGCTAGCATGGCCGGGAGGCAGCGCCGCAATTCACCGCCGGGCACACCGGGAACGCGCCCGGACAGGCTGAAGGCCTGCCTGTCCCACCAAACCAAAACCCGCGGCCGAGCGTCGTACGACGGCGTAGCGCGGTATGATGGAGCGTGCGCTGGATGTTGATTTTCCTGGGTGCTTCCGGCCTGCTGGCGCAGGACGGCGCCGACCCCAAGCCCAAGCCCGAGGATTACGAGGCGCACGCGCAGTCCCGCAGCGCCGCCATCGGCGCGGACTTTATGGTCCACAGCTTCTCGGGGCAGGGGGTCATGTATGTGGCTCCCGATTACCTGGTGGTGGAGGTGGCGCTGTATCCTCCCAAAGGGTCGGAGATTGACGTTCAGCCCATGGCTTTCGGCCTGCGCCTGAACGGCAAGAGAACTTTGGAGCCGGCCGGCATCAGCCTGGTGCAGTCCTCGCTCGAACATCCCGAATGGCGCCAGGCGCCGCATCTGGAGGCGGCCGCCGGCACGGAGGGCGGCGGCGTGATCCTGGGAGCACCGCCGCCGCAGCGAGTCCCCGGCCAGGCGCCCCAGACCGGCACATCCCAGCCGCTGCCGGGACCGGATGAAGACCCCATTGCCGGAGGGGTTACCCGGATGCCCCGGGTGACCGCCGAGGAACTGCTGGTTCAGACCGCGCTGCCCCAGGTCAAGGCCCGCGCGGCCGTCAGCGGCTACCTTTATTTCCCGTACCGTGGCAAGGCCGGCTCGCTGAAATCCGTGGAACTGCTGTACCAGGACGCCGTGGTGAAACTGCGTTAACCAGGCCTGCCCGCCGGCCCGAGGACGGGCGTACAATGGGGCGGGGTGAGAATCACATGGCTTTTTGTACCTGTTGCGGCGCCACGTTAACGGGCGCTTACTGCAATGTCTGCGGCGCGAAAGTGGGCACCAACCCGGATGCTCCATCCACGCCGCCGGGCGCACAGCCCGGACCGGCTTCGGCCTCGTCAGCGATGGCCGCCGCGCCGGCTGCGGCCGCGCCACCTTACGCCGGCCCGGTGAAACGCAAAACCAGCCCGATCGTCTGGGTGCTGGTCGCGGTCCTGGGCTTATTTGTATTAGTCGGCATCGGCCTGACAGCCGCGGGGTGGTTCGTGGTCCAGAAGCTGCATCAGGCGGGAGTCGATCCGGACCTCTGGCGGCGCAATCCGGGGATGGCCGTCGGCAAAATGCTTGCGGCCACCAATCCCGACCTGGATGTGGTGCGCACCGACGATCGCGCCGGCACCATCACTCTGCGCAACCGCCGTACGGGCAAGGAAACCACCATCACCTTCGACCAGGCGCGTCAGGGCAGAATTACGTTCAGCTCCGAAGACGAGCACGGCCAGACCGCCAGGGTGGAATTCGGCGGCTCGGGAAGACCGCCGGCGTGGGTCCCGGAGTACCCTGGATCGCACCCCACCTACTCGATTAAAGGAGCGTCGGACTCCGGCGAGGAAGGCGGGAACTTCACCTATACCACCGGCGATTCAGCTTCCAAGGTCCTGGCCTTTTATCAGGACAAGGCCAGAGAACTCGGCATGGAAGGCAAGGTCAACACCACCACACCGAACGGCGGCGTGCTGGTGGCCGCGCGCGAAGGCGACGACCGCTCGCTGACTGTGGTGGTGGGGAGCGATCAGGATCACACTACCGTCAACGTGACCTACGCCCGCAAAAGGTGAAGCGCCCGCTACCGGTGGCCGAAGTACATCAGCCAGCCCAGGCCGAACAGGGCCACCATGAAGCACACAAAAGTGTAGATGCCGTACTGGACGCGTTCGGAATCGGTGCGCTTGGTCACCACGCCCATCACCACCGAGGTAAACAGGGAGAACAGGACCGCGGCTTCGAAGTGCGACAGGTTCATCTTGGGCATCAGTCTTTTCTCCGCGCCGCGATTTCGAAAGCGTCCACCATGGCCAGCACGTTCAACAGCCCCGCGGTGACCAGAAACTTGGCCCCGTAATCGTGCACCGCGCCGGCCATGTCGGGCTGGTTATAGCCCAGCCAGACGGTCAGCAGGTAGAGGATTCCCGAACAGGCATCGGCGATGAATCCGCCGGTGTTGATCAGTATCGTCAGCAGGTCGCCCGAAGCCGGCTGGAACATGGCTCCGCGCATCATCAGGCCGCACACGAACATACTGGTAATCGAGAGCAGCAGGAGGGTCCCGCGCCCGGTCTTCTTGAGAAGAAAATGGCCGCCGCCCGGAATCAGCCAGCTCAAGGCCAGGGCGGGAGCCCACGTGCCAATGGGAGGCGCCGGTTGCCTCTCTTCTTTTTCCTTTGCCATTTTCTTTTGAGTTTAGCAGGTCGGGCGCGCTTCAAAAGGTGTAACTGGCGCCGAACAAAGGCGTGAACTGCTGGAAGATGCCGCGCGCCGTGTTGTGCGGCGCCGGCACGATCTCCTGCCGCGGGAAGGTGGTCATGTAATCCCGGAATTCCGCCCGCAGCAGCATGTGCCGCAGGGCGCGCCAGGTGATGCCGCCGCCGGCGCTGAAGACCACTTTCCATACATCGTTGGTGGTGAGGCTGGCAACCTGCGGGATGGGCTGCGGGAACGGCGCCGGCCCGGCGATCACGTATTCCTTTCCCCCCGCTCCCCCCGAGACAAACGGACGCCAGCGGTGGTCGCGCTTCTTGAAGTGGAAAAGCAGGTTGTAAGTGAGAGCGTCGGAGTTGCCCTGGATGTCGCTGTTCACACCGGACCCCCGCAGGAATGGATGGCCGTCGTGATACAGGTAGTTGAATTCGGCCGAGACGTAGTCGGAAAACTCGTCGCCGATCATGATCCCCGCTGCGAAGCGGTTGCGTATGCCGGCCTGGATGGTTTCGGTGCTCGAAAAAATCGTGCCGTCGCGATAGATGCCGTAGCCGATGTCCGCCCCGAGTTCCCACTGTTGGCCGAAAGCGGCGCTCGCGAAAAAGAACAGCAGTGCGTACCTCATGGCGGTGTCCCGCCCCTATCATACCGAACGCCGGCGCGGTTATTCTGTGAACGCTCTGCCAATCGCCGGGACCAGCGATTCAATCCGTTATTCCAGGCACTTGCCGCGGCGCGAGGTTGGTGGGACAGGCCTTCAGCCTGTCCAGGGCAGGCTGAAGGCCTGTCGTCATGGCGCGGCGCGCCACCCAAAGGGATGAAAAACCGGCGCAGGTTTTCGACCGTGCCCCACCGGCGCGGCAGACGCTTTGGCAGGCTGAGCGCCTGCCCCACCGCGGCAGCCGCCGCGGATCGAGGATTTCTAGCGTGGCGCGGCAGACGCTTTGGCAGGTTTTAGACCGTGCCCCACCTAGCGCCCCTGGCGAGATGGCACGGTGGTTTTATGGCCGTGCCTAATCGGCCTTCAGGGTGGCCGCCGGATCGATGCGCACGGCGCGGATCACCGCCGGCAGCGACGCCAGCAAAGCCGCCGCGCCGATGGCCAGCGATGGC
>JASHSS010000436.1 GCA_030038565.1 Bryobacteraceae bacterium | reverse complement strand
CCGGGAAGGGCGTGCCTTAGAGCGGCCCTTTGGATGGCGTTGACGGCAGGTTTGGTTTCCGGCCAGGGACAGCCCGCCGCGGCTCAGACCGGCGCGGACCAGTCGCGGGAAGCGCCCGCCCAGCCGCCTTCCGGCGCCATCCGGGGCACGGCCGCCGACACCTCCGGATCGGTGGTGGTGGGGGCGGTGGTGACATTGGAAGCCGCCGGCTCTACCGCCCCGCGGACCACCGTCACGGACGATACCGGCTCCTTCCACTTTTCCACTGTGGAGCCTGGAAATTACAAAATCACCATCGCCGCCGCCGGATTCGCGGTTTGGACCGCGGCCAGCGTGACGGCTGGTTCGGGTGAGAATCCACCCTTGTCCGCCGTGCTGCAGGTGGCTCCCGAGTCCACCAAAATGGATGTCGGCCTCTCGGAACACGAACGGGCCGTGGAACAAGTGAAGGCCGAGGAGAAGCAGCGCCTGCTGGGCATATTTCCGAACTTCTTCGTCAGCTATGAACCGAATCCCGCTCCCCTGACCGCGGCGCAGAAATTCCAGCTCGGCTGGAAATCCATCTTCGATCCGGTTCCGATCCTGTTCGCCGGGATCGGCGCGGGAATCGAACAGGCGCGCAACAGTTACAACCAGTTTGGCCAGGGAACCGAGGGCTACGCCAAGCGTTTCGGGGCCAT
This sequence comes from Bryobacteraceae bacterium, assembly GCA_030038565.1. GTDB lineage: Bacteria > Acidobacteriota > Terriglobia > Bryobacterales > Bryobacteraceae > JOPF133. Next base: position 3,597 of record JASHSS010000436.1, on the reverse strand, counting down.
TTTAGCCGACCGGGTGGACGGGATTTTCATCGGCCATGTGCTCACCCAGTCGGTCTTTCACCAGGACCCCCGCTACTTCTATAAGAGCACCAGCGGATTCGGCTCGCGCGTGCTGTATGCCATTGGCACGGCCTTTGTTGCGAAGGGCGACAACGGGCACTGGCAGCCCGACTATTCCGATGTTCTGGGCGGCCTGGCGGCGGGTGAGATCTCGACCCTGTACTATCCGGCCAGCTCGCGAACCGGACTGCGGCTTTTTCATAATGTCCTGCTCGGTTTCAGCGGCCGGGCCTCGGCCCATCTGCTGCAGCAGTTCATCTACCGCAAGGTAACCACCCACGTGCCCAGAGCGGCCACCGTGCCGGCTGGGCCGGTCCTGCGCGAAGGAACGCCGGTATCGCTGATTTCGGTCGAAGACTTGAGTGGGAAGACGGCCGCGAACGCGGGGCCCATCGCCTTTGTCCTGGCCCGGGATCTTCAAGTGGACGGTGTTACGGTAGCCCCAGCCGGCTGCAAAGCGTCGGGCCAGGTGACTTATTCCAGCGCGCCCGGCGAGGGCCAGGCCATGCACGTGGGAATTGAGCGCGTACGCCTCCAGGTGGGTAAAGCGGAGATTCCGCTCAGAAACACCCAGGTGCGAGGCGGCAGCGGCGGATTGGAGTATCATCGTGTGGAAGATACCGGCAGGATTGCCATGGTGTTGTATGTGTCGCAAAATATGACACTGCCGGCGGCGCATTGAGCCAGTAACGGGTTTTTTCCGGAGGAGGGTCCCGGCCGAAGGTTTCAAGGTTCGCTGTCTCTGGTAACCTAACTAGTTAACTTTGCTGAATCACTGGCCGCTCGATCCGCCCGGGGACAGCGTTGGTAGTGAACCGCTTAGCGTCAGGTACCAAAGGGGGGCAGCGCAGGAGCGGCGGGGCCCACGCCCCATTCCAAGGGGGGAAGTTATGCTCGTCGATTTTCTGTATTCGCATCCGGCATGGGAGATCGGGCTGTTGGTGATTGGCATTCTGACCGGCCTGTCCCTGCTCGGCCTGCAGATTTTCAACCGCTTTGTGGACGTCCACCTGAGGCATAAGGATACCGAAACGGTCGGACTCACCTACGCCATCGTGGCAGTAGTCTACGCCGTGCTGCTGGCCTTCATCGTCGTGGATGTTTTCGAGACCTTCTCCAGGAGCGACGAAATCGCCACCGCCGAAGCCAACAAGCTAAGCAACCTGATGCTCGATTCGGCAGGGCTTCCGCCGCAGATGGCCACGGCGGTTCGTAGCGATATCAACCAGTACATCGACCTCGTGATCAAGTCGGAGTGGCCCAGCCAGCGGGCCGGCAAGCTCGACAACGCGGTGTTCGAGCCGGGTTGGACGGTGCTCGCCCGCCTGGATGCGGAACTGGCCCGGTTCGAGCCGGCCACCCTGGGGCAGAACGTCAACAAAGGGGAGATGCTGCACGGCATGAATGAACTGATCAAGGCCCGCCGCAGCCGCATCCTGGCGGCCGGCGAACATCTGCCGGGCGTGGTCTGGCAGATCCTGCTGGCGGCCGGCGCGATCGCCATCGGTTACACCTATCTCTTCGGCGCGCACAATCCCCGAATCCATATGGCCATCACCGGCTTCATCGCGGCCACCATCGCGCTGGTCTTTGTCTTGATCATCACCCTGGATTACCCGTTCCGTGGCGAAGTCAGCGTGGGCGATGAGGCGTTTATAGGCGTCCGTACGACCGCGTCCGCGGTGCTGGATGCAGCCCCCGACCATTGACCGGGGAATGCCCGCGCCAGGAGAGATCCACTGCGAAAGGAGTAAATCATGTTGAATCAATGGTTTTATTCGCATGCGACGTGGCAGGTCGCCTTGACCATCTGCTCGGTCATGATGATCGTCTCGCTGATCGGTCTGTTTATCTTCCACCGGCTGGTCGATTGGGAGTCCCGCGAGCACGATACCGCCATGGTCGGGCTGAGCTACGCGCTGTGCGGCAGCATCTACACGGTCCTGCTGGCGTTCGTGGCGGTGGGCACTTACGAGACCATGGAGAAGACCAGCATCATCGCTTCCGAGGAGGCCAATTCGCTGGGCGGTCTCGATTTTGACAGCGCCGGCCTTCCGGCTGACCAGGCGGCCCGCTTGCGGACGGATATCGACAAGTACATCGACATCGTCACCAAAAAAGAGTGGCCCAGCCAGCGCGCCTACCAGATGGACGATAGCAACTACCAGGAAGGCTGGCGGCAAATCCAGTGGATCAGCCGCGATCTGGCCGCTTTCGAACCGGCCACTCCCGGCCAGGCCACCGTCAAAGCCGAGATGGAGCACGTGATCAACGATCTGTTCGCCGCGCGCCGCGCCCGGCTGCTGGCGGCCACCGCGCACATACCGAACGCAGTCTGGGAGATGCTGCTCTTCGGCGTGGGGATCGTAGCCTTCTACGTCTACCTGTTCGGTCCCCACAATTACCGGATTCACATGTCGGTAACCGCCCTGACCATGATCTCCATCGGCCTGGTCTTTACGCTGGTCATCGCCCTGGACTATCCCTTCCGCGGCGATTTGAGCGTGGACAGCGACGCCTTTAGCGCAGTCAAGGAGGTGACGGACCAGGTCTACGGTCCCGGTGCGCCCCAGGCGGCCAGAGCCCAACCGGCCATCGGGCACACAGAAGCCAGGTAGCCGCGCGGTTGGTGTCCAGAACAGGCCGCGTTGACCGCGTTGGCCACCCCGCGCTTGTGCCGCGCGCTGCCGGGTTCTATGCTGGCGGATGGGGAATCCGCTCATGAATGCAACCAACCGCCGCCGGTTTCTGGGAGCCGCCGTGGCCACCGCGGCATCTTACAACCGCATCCTGGGCGCCAACGATCGCCTTCGCTTTGGCGCCATCGGAACCGGGGAACGAGGCCAATACCTGCTTAGCAATGTGGCCCGCCTGGAGGACAACCAGGTGGTCGCCCTGTGCGACGTCTACGAGCCGCATCGGCTGGCGGCCAAAAGCCGCTACGGCCCCGATGCGGCCGATTACCCGGATCATCGCCAGGTGCTCGATCGCAAAGACGTGGACGCCGTGATCGTCGCCACTCCGGATCACTGGCACGTGCCCATCACCATCGATGCCGTGCGCGCCGGCAAGGACGTATATTGCGAAAAGCCGGTCACCCACATGCTGTCCGAAGGCGAACCGCTGATCGCCGCCGTCCGCCAATCCGGGCGCGTGGTGCAGACCGGGACGCAGCAGCGCAGTTGGGAACACTTCATGCATGCCAGGGAACTGGTGGCCAACGGCGCCCTCGGCCAGGTGACCTTCATTCACACCTACTGGTATCAGAACCACATCGCCAACCAGACTTCCGGCCCGGCCGTGGATCTCTCCAAGCTGGATTGGAAGCGCTTCCTCGGATCGGCATCGGACCGGCCCTTCGATGCCGACCAGTACGCGCATTGGCGCTGGTATTGGGATTTCGGCGGCGGCGCCATGACCGACCTGTTCGTGCACTGGGTGGATGTGGCGCAGTGGTACATGGAAGACGACATGCCCGCGCGCGCCACCGCCACGGGTATCAAGGCGCTGCTCCAGCAGCGGCAGACCCCCGATACC
>JASHSS010000435.1 GCA_030038565.1 Bryobacteraceae bacterium | reverse complement strand
ACGGATTCCTCGATCAGCACGGCGGTGTCCCTGGCCGCCTGGGCGCAGCGTTGGGCCAGGTTGCGGACCTCGTCGGCGACCACTGCAAAACCCATCCCCGCCTCGCCCGCGCGGGCCGCCTCGACGGCCGCATTGAGCGCCAGGATGTTGGTCTGAAAGGCAATTTCGTCGATCACCTTGATGATCTTGGAGATCTTCTCGCTGTGGGCGGAGATTTCACCCATAGCCACCACCATCTGGCTTAGCGACTGGTTGGCCGCGTCGAATTTCTCGCCGGCCTGTGTGACCCGTTCGGCCGCGCTGCTCGAATTCTCGCCGTTCTTGTGCGCCATCGAACTGACCTCTTCGGTGGAAGACGAAATCTCCTGGAGGGAAGCCGCCTGTTCGGAAGCCCCCTGGGCCAAGGACTCGCTGGAGACCGTCACCTGAGATGCCGCGCCGGCAACCTCCTCCGCGCCCGTCAGCACGTCGCGCGCCGACACCCGAAGATCATGGTTGGTTTTCCGCACCAGAACTTGCACAACCGCGCCGACCACCATCGCTAACCCCAGCAAGGCCAGCGTGATCCAACGGTTCCTGCCGACCGCATCGCCGACCGACGCCTGGTCCGCCCGGAGGACCTCGTTTTCGATGGCGGTAAGCCGTTGGGCCGCCGCCGTAATCCGACCGGAGATCGGAACGATCAAGTCCTTGCGAATCCGGGCGGCTTCCGCCCCGTTCCCCGCCACGGACTGGCTGACCAATTCCTGGTAATGCGGTTGCCACTCCGCTTCCAACCTGGCGATGTCCGCCAGCAGCTGCTTGGCCTCTTCCCGCGCCACCATGGGTTGCATTTCAGCCACCGAATTGCGCAGGGACTCGGCGCCTTGCCGGAACTCGGACTGCTGTTGCTGGCTTTCCGCCAGGTCCCTGGAAAACGCGCCCAGGATAATACCGCGCTGGGCCGCGATCATTTCCGAATTGGCCGCGATTATGGCATCCGCCAGGGCCATCTTGTGGACGGTTTTCTCAACCGTGTTGTCGAACAACTCCTTGAACGTGCCGAGGCCGCTCAGGCCCACATAGCTCAGCGCGGCTGCGGAGACGAACATGGCTGCCATCGCCATGGTCAACTTTTTTCCAATAGTCATGCGTTTTCCGATCTTTCAGAATCTCTCTCAACAGAACTATCGGCCGGAACCAGGATTTTCTTTAGGCCCGCTGCTTTTCTTCAGGCCGCGTCGTGGCGCGGCTCTGTCATACTGAAAAATCAACCCGATGGACGCACCGGAATCGTTCTCCTCACAGGCCGCGCGGTGGCTGACGTTTGCGTCGGCGGTAGCGATCCTGTTCTCGATCGCGGCCTCCCAGATCCTGCTGGCGCTGGCCCTGGCGGCGCTGATGCTCTCGGGCGACAAACTTCAGTTGCCGCCCATCAAGCTGCCGCTGGCCCTGTTTCTGGCGGGCACGGTCCTGGCGCTGGCTTTTTCCGGTCACGTCGAGGAAGGCTTGCCGCAGATTCGTAAGTTCTACGTCTTCTTCGAGCTGCTGGTGGTGTATTGCGCGCTGCGCGATCTGCGGGTGATCCGCTGGCTGTTCCTGGTGTGGGCGGGCTTCGCCGGCATCACGGCCATTCGCAGCTTCGTGCAGTTCGGGGACAAGGTGGAGCAGGCCGAACAGTTGCACGTTCCCTTTTACACCTATTACGTGGGTGAGCGAATCACGGGTTTCATGAGCCATTGGAACACGTTTTCGGCCGAGGAGATGTTCGCCCTGATCATGCTGGCGGCCTTCCTGCTGTACGGGCCGGTGTCCCGAAAGGCGTGGATCTGGGTGATTTGCGCGTGCATTATCGGAATCGCAGTGTTGCTGGCTGAGACCCGCGTGGTATGGATCGCCACCGCGGTGGCGGGCCTTTACCTGGCGTGGTTCTGGAAGCGCTGGCTGGTGCTGGCGCTGCCGGCGCTGGCGGTGCTGCTGATCCTGGTTTCCCCGGCTTCCCTGCGCGAACGGTTCGACTCCATGGTCCACCCTTCGGAGTCGGATTCCAACCAGTTTCGCATTCTCACATGGCGCACGGGAGTGCGGATGATCGAGGCGCACCCGCTGCTGGGACTGGGTCCGGAGGGACCGAAATATCAGTTCGACCAGTATCTGCCTCCGGGCGTGACGGTGAAACCGAGCGGCTGGTACGGCCACCTGCACAACATCTATTTGCAATACGCCGCCGAGCGCGGCATCCCGGTGATGCTCATCCTGATGTGGATGCTGGGGCGGATCGGGTACGATTTTTGGCGCGGCCTGGGCCGCTTGCCGGCGGGGCGGGGCTACCAGCGTTTTCTGCTGCACGGCGGCATCGCGGTTCTGCTGGCGACCCTGACCGAGGGGTTCGCCGAGTATAACCTGGGCGACAGCGAAGTCCTGACCATGTTTCTGGTGGTGGTGGGATGCGGGTATGTGTCGATGGAGATGGGGGAGAAAGAGGCAGTGAAGTCACCCGCCGAGGGACGCCGATAGGGGAGGCCTGGTCTCGTCTTTGGGCTGGAAGGTTGGGGCCACGGTCCAGACCAGGGTAAGCGCCAGGACGGCGGCCAGGATATAGCCGTGGATCTGCAGGGCCGGCGCGGGATTGCCGAAAAGCTGCCCCATCGACCCCCACATCAGGTAAGCGAAGAGGATCAGCGCGTAGGCCAGGTAATTGGCGCGGGCGAATCCGAGGCAGCCGGCCAGGAGGAGGAGAACTCCGAGGGCGGCGATTCCATATTCCAAGGCAAATTCGGCGGGTGTGCGGATATCCCCGGGCGTCATCGCGGCGGCCAGGAGCAGGGCCAGCAGGACGATCAGCCAGGGCCTGGCGAGGCGCCGGGCCAACAGCACAATAGCCGCGGCGGCCGCGGCCATTACGGGCAGGGACTGGGCGACGCCCGCTAGCGCGGCCAGGGAGGGGACCGGGCTATCCACCAGTCCGGGGGCGCCCACGCTGAGTTCCGCGAGGGCGTGGAAGCGGGCGCGTAAGAGCGCCTCAAAAGTGCGCCAGAGCAGTTGCAGTCCGCCGACGCCGGCCAGCGCGGCGAGCGCATCCCAGGCGAGATCGCGGCGGCGTTTTGGCGCGAAGACCTGAAGGCTGGCGGGGTACGAAGAGGCCAGCAGCGCCACGGCGGCGGCCAGCGCCAGGAATCCGAAAATGACCGCCACACCAACGCCTATGCCGGCCATGGCCTGGAAGGTCGCGAGCGGAATGGTGGTGGGGTATTGTTTGAGGATCACGCGAAGCGAGAGCAGTTCGCTAACGACCATGGCGGCAGTGGCCAGGCCGGCGACTCGCAGCACTGGCCGCCAGGGCACCAGGCCGCGGCGCACGTTGCGGACCACGATCACGATGCCCCACACCACAATCCCGGAGATGAGGAGGATTTTGAGAGCCAGCAGAGTGTAAGAACCCAGGGTGCCCCCCTCGCGGAAGCGCTGGTAGGATTCGGGAATGTCCCAATGGGAACGCAGGGCGGTGACCTGATCGCCATCCACGGACAGGGCAATGCGGTAGTGCGCCTCGCCGACGTTGCGGGGGTCGCCGGGAGGAGCCTCCCATTCGAGGGTGTGGTCGGTGCGGGCTTTCTGCTTTTCGGAGCTATCGACTTTGAGGATCATGCCGGCGGTCGGCCAGCCCTGGCGGGCGGCGAAATCGGCGGCCAACTGGCGCGCGGCTTCGGAGGTGAGATTGGCGCCGGGGCGATTCTCCGGGATGGCATGGTGGAAGCCCAAGGGCTGGCCGGTTTCGGGATGGATGGCGGCAAGGATCTCTTCCTGATCGAGGGGCTTGAAATAGCGGGTGGCCCAGATCTGCAGCGGGCGATTCTTTTCAAATAGGCGCGATGCCGCGGAGAGCGGAAGGCGCGCGGCGAAATAGCGGGCGGCGAGTTTCTCCTCCTGGCCCCAACGGTCGTCGGCATAGGTGACGTGCCGGAAGGGGCTGGGGTCGATTCCCAGCGAGCGCAGGTAGGAGTTGGCGGCGGCCAGGGCCTGATCGGCGGAGAGGCGGTAGCGCGGCTGGTCTCCGAAGCGCTCCACGGGGAGGGCCAGGGAGAGCAGGCCCACGGCCAGCAGGGCGGCCGCGGCCAGGCGCAAGCGGGGGCTTAGCGGCCGGCCATCGATAGGGGCGTGCTCGGGCGCGGGTGCGGGCTCGGGAGCGGGTTCGGCGGGAGGGGCTTCCTCGGCGTTCGAAAGGCCGGTTTCGGGCTCGAACCCGCCGCGGCGCCAATAAGCCGCCAGGGCCACCACCACGGGCAGTAGGATAATGCCGGCGCTGGCGGCTCCGGAAAGCCGGAAATACAGGCTGTGGGAGCGCAACAGCAGCATGGCGCTATACATGGCGTCCACGGAATAGTGCCAGACCAGGGTGGGCAGGATGCCCCAGCGGAGCATGATGAAGCCGAGCGCCACGCCGCCGATGCCCACCTCGACGCCGCGGATGTAGAAGGGCTGCTGCGGGTAGCCGGCGTGGCCGAATCCCCAGATGAAGCCCGCCAGGATCACCGCGGGCACGGTGGCGCGGACCATCTTCCGCAGAAACGGGATCGCGAACATGCGGAAGAGGAATTCCTCGGAGATGGCCGGAAAGTAGCCGCCGAACAGCACGAACAGCCAGGGAAACCTGGTATTGAGCAGGTCGCTATAGGGCACATCGGCGGGTGACCAGGCGCCGAAGCGCTGGGCCACGATGTAGAAGACGGTCTGATAGGCGATGAAGACAGCGGTGAGGGAGATACCCAGCGAGGCGCCCAGGAAGAAGCGGCGTGTGCGCAGGCCGCGCAGGCGGATGAGGTTGCCCAGGGAGATCTTATCGGGCAGCCCTTCGCGGTAGACGGTTTCGGCCCCCGCCGCGAGCACGAACAGCAGGCCGCCGAATCCCAGCGCGGTGAGCATCCCCTGCAACACCTGGCTGAAGACGAAGCTGGAGTAGGAATCGGTGGTGGGATATCCGAATTCACTGAGCGGGAACTGGTTGAGGTGGGCCAGGAAGGAGAGAACCATGCCGGCAATGCCGATCCAGGCGGCCAGGCGCCAGCGCACGTCCTGGCGGCGGAGGCGGAGCGCGATGGTGATGACGAGGCCGGCCATGAGGAGGGTCAGAAAGGCCAGATCGACGGTGCTGGCGGCTTCGTTTTTGGAGCGCAGGCGCTGGTAGTCACGGGTCCATTGCTCGGGAATTTTCAGATATTCGCGGTATTGCGCGACCTGGTTGCCGTCGATTTCCACATCCACCCGGTAGGTGGCGTCGTGGAGGTTGAAATCGCGCTCCTTCCAGGTGTAGAAGCGATCCACGCGGTGGGGGCGGACCTGCTCGGAGATCTCGACAAATTCCAGCGCATCGAGCGGGCGGTTCATGCGGCTGCGGAGGCAGTCTTCGGCCAGCGAGCGGGCGGCGGGTTCGGGAATAGCGGGGAGGGGGAGATCCTCGGCAATGGCGTGGTTGAAGCCGACCAGTTCGCCGCGGGGGGTGATCTCCACGCCGAATTCCTCTTTCTGCTGGGGGCGAAACCAGCGGAAAGACCAGCGCCAGAGGCGGACGCGGGAGCCCATGATGCGATTGGCCTGTTCGAGGCCGGCCTCGCGCTCCAGGAAGGTTTTGGCATTGTCATCGAAGGTGAAGCTGGAGGCCTGGCGATAACCCTGGGCGTGGAAGCCGAGCGAGGGGAGCAAGGCGGCGGCCTGGGCGGCGGCATCCTGCCGGCTGACGCGGAAATCGATGGAGGCCTCGGGAAAGGCGCGATAGAAATTGCCCGCCGAATACCATACGCTGACCAGCAGCAGGGCCAGGCAGATGGCCAGGAAACGGTAATCCGAGGGGCGGAGGCGGTCTTTCATAGAATCTCGCGCTTGGCCGCCCAGTGGAGTCCGATGCCGCCCAGGATGTAGCGGCGCGCATCCACGGCAGCGTAGCCGGAGCGGCGCAGGAGGGAAGAAAACTCGTCGATGGAGAGAAAGGCGCGCAGCGAATCGGGGATGTAGGTATAGACGCGCGGGCGGCCGTGGAGGACGAAGCCCCAGAAGGTGCCCTGGGCGTAGAGGTAGCCCAGGTAGAGGCGGCGGAGGAGGGGGTTGGCGGGGAGAAAGAAATCGAGCGAGACGAGCAGGCCGCCGGGACGGGTGACGCGCTGGATTTCGGAGACAGCCAGCGGGAGGTCGGGGAAATTGCGCAGGCCGTAGCCGATGAAGACGCAATCGAAGGACTGGCTGGCGAAGGGGAGTCGGCCGGCATCGGCGCAAACGGTGTGCGGGAGGCCGCGGCGGCGGGCGAGTTGCAGCATGCGCTCGGTGAGATCGACCGTGACGGCGCGGGCGCCGGGGTGATGGCGGGCGGCCAGGAGGGAGAAATCACCAGTACCCGAGGCCAAATCGAGAACGACGGGATGGCGAGGCAGGCGGGCGCGTTCGACCCCGAGGCGCTTCCAGCGGCGATCCATGCCATAGGAAAAGGCGCGGGTGATGAAATCGTAGCGCGGCGCGACGGTGGAGAACATGGCGCGCATCAGGACGGGATTCTGGCGTTCAGGCGGTGGGGTCACTGGGGGGATTGTATCAAAAGAGGGGGCGAAGGGATACGGAAACGGGTTCGTTTTGTTATCGGTAAGTGACGGGATCGAAGGGGGTTGAGGGGCAAAAATGGGTTCGTTCCGTAATTTTCTATGGGCGGGTAGGGGACGGGCGGGAAGTGGACGGGGCAACAATGCGGTACTCCTCATCCAAAGGTGTAGCACGGCGGGTGGCGCGGGACGGCGGCGGGCTGACGTAAGTAGTTGCAGGGAAGGGGGATTCGGGCACGGGGAGTAAGTGATGGGGGCCTTGGACTGAAACCGCTGCGCGGTTAATCGCTGGGCCCAGCGCCCCGGCGTGGGCGCGAGGCCCCGGCGCCGTCAGAAGGCCCGCTGGGCACCGATGACGGGTTACACGTGGGCGCCTGCTCAGCGGCTTCCCGGCGCCGCGGAACCGGGCAGATCTTAACGATGAAGCAGGAATGGAGTTAAGATATCGCAGTCTGCCGTGGGATGAACGTGATTAAACTCCTTGCTGTATTCCTACTTTCAGCCGCTGGGCGCCTGACTTGGGCGCAGACGCCCGAGCGATACACCTGCCATCGGGCCGGGACGCCGGTCCGGATCGACGGGAGGATCGACGACGCGGCGTGGGCGAAGGCGCCGTGGACCGGGTGGTTCGTCGATATCCAGGGACCGTCCATGCCGGCGCCGCGTTTTCGGACCCGCGTCAAGATGCTGTGGGACGACGAGTATGTGTACGT
>JASHSS010000434.1 GCA_030038565.1 Bryobacteraceae bacterium | reverse complement strand
TCGGATGCGAGCGGCCCGACCCCCTATACCGTGGCGAACAACGAGTTCCAGAGCACCGGGACGTTTGCCAACCACTCGTGCGCGCAATCCTATACGATTCCGTGCGCGGGGGACCACACCAACGGGCTATACATCACGATGCTGTACTACACCATTCTGGACCGCGACCTGGACACCTCGGGGTACCAGTTCTGGGTGGCGGTGGCGAACAGCGGAGGCGCGGGGATCGATTTTCAGGGTCCCGAGGCGTACCCCACGCGGATCCAGATTCTGGGGCCGGGGACGCCCAACCAGGGATTCATCGGCAGCGCGGAGTTCCAGGGGCTGTACCAGTGAGGAGCACGCGACCTGCTGGTTCGAAGGAGGGGAAAGCACATGGGTTTCACAGATCCTGGCAAGGGCGGGCGCGGCCGCCGTGCGTTGTGGGTTTATCTGGCGCTACGGTTGGCAATATGCCTCCCCGCCGGCGCGCAGACGTGGACTCAGCTTATGCCCACAGGGACGCCGCCCACGGGCGGGGAAGGCGTCCCTGCCGTTCTGGACACGTCCCTGAACCAGATGATGGTCTTCGAACCTTCATCCGGCAAAAGCGGGGTATGGCGTCTTTCCCTGGGCGCGACGCCTGCGTGGACTCCGGTGGCCACCAACGGCACTCCCCCGGCTGACTATGCAAGTGCGGTATACGACCCCACCAACTCCCGCATGGTCACTTACTACGGCCCGTCCAACCAAGTGATCGTTCTGAGCAATGCCAACGGCGCGAACGGAACGCCCACCTGGATTCCGCTCAGCCCGACGGGCGGCCCGCCGCCGGAACGCTATTTTTCCACCGTGGTATACGACCCGGCGAGCAACCGGATGATTGTTTTCGGCGGCGAGACCGCGAGCGACACCCCGCTCAATGATGTTTGGGTTTTGACGCAAGCCAACGGACTGAATGGAACCCCCTCCTGGATTCCACTGAATCCGGCTGGTGGGCCTCCGCCGGCCCGCGAGCAACACAGCGCGGTCTACGACACAACCAACAATCGGATGATCGTCTTCGGCGGAGCAACGGTAACAAACTTCGCCGGGTTCAACGACGTCTGGGTGCTATCCAATGCCAACGGACTGGGCGGGATCCCCACGTGGACCCAACTCTTCCCCACAGGCACCGCTCCCGAGCCACGCGCCGGCGCCACCGCCATATTCGACCCTTCCACCGATGAGATGGTGCTCTTCGGCGGGTCGGTTGACGGCGCCATCGACGCCTCGGACGTCTGGACCCTGTCCAGCGCCAATGGTTTGGGAGGCGCGCCGGCATGGGCGTCGCGCATCCCCGGGGGAAGCCCGGCGGGCAGGTGGGGGGCCGCTGGAATGTACAATCCGGGCAACGATCAAATGATTATTTTCGGGGGCAACGGTTTCGTTACCAATACGAGTCCTACCGGCGAATTGAACGACACCTGGGTCCTCGACGACGCCAACTGGGCGCCGGCGGCGAGCCTGGTAATCACGGCGCTGAGCGGACCCACCACGGCTGCCGCGGGATTGCAGGCCAACGTCAGCATGACTGTGGCCAACCAGGGAACGGCCGCCTCGGCTCCATTCAACGTGGAGTTCTACTGGTCGCAAACCACAACCATTACGACGGCGGCGGTGGATTCCGGCTCGGCTTGCCGCGGTTTGACGGTGGCCGCCGGGAGCAAGCACCATGTGCACCGTCGCGGTGAACGTACCCGCCAACCTGGCCCCCGGCGCGTGGTACCTGGGCGCCATCGCCGACCCCTCCATGAGCATTCCGGAGCTGAGCAGGGGCGGCAACACGAGGGTGGCCGATTCGGGAGCTACACAGGTGCTCCTCGAGCCATGCGGCGACATCACCTCGATGACGTTTGCATCCGTAGCCGGCGGCGCGGCGCCTGCGAACCAGGCTTGCGCTGTGACGACTACGCCGGCCGGTCTGGGTGTTTCGACCACGGCGACTACCGTTTCAGGAGGCGCCTGGCTTTCGGCCACGCTGAGTGCGGCCAATTCGCCCGCTACTCTGACGGTTTCGCCGGCTCTTTCGGCCGGGCTGGGCGTGGGATCCTACTACGGCAGTGTGGCCATTCAGGCCGGCGGCGCAACCTTGCTCACTATTCCCGTGACGCTGACGATCGCGCAGCCGCTGGCCTTGCTCAGCATCTCGAAAGTGCACTCCGGCGACTTCACCCAGGGCCTGCAGGGCGCGATTTACACGGTGAATGTTCTGAATGCTTCGGGAGCGGACGCCACCAACGGCACGGTGACGGTAACCGAGCACCCCCCTTCGGGCCTGGCCCTGGTGTCGATGTCGGGCACGGGCTGGAGTTGTCCCAGCGGCGGCAATACCTGTACGCGCTCCGACGCCTTGCAGGGGGGAAGCGGCTATCCGCCCATTACGGTGACGGTCAACGTGGCGGCGAATGCCACATCGCCGCAGGTGAACAGCGTTTCGGTTTCCGGGGGCGGATCGGCTGCCGGCAGCGCCAGCGATTCCACGACGATCGCAACCGGCGGGGCTAACATTCCCGTGCAGCCCTACCTGATTGGGACGGTGGCAGGCACGGGGGTGGCCGGCGGCGCGGGCGACGCGGGGTTGGCGATCGACGCCCAACTCAGCGAGCCCACCGGAGTTGCGGTGGATGGGTCCGGCAACCTCTATATCGCAGATTCCGGCAACAGCCGGATTCGCAAAGTGACGGCGGTCACCGGAATCATCACTACCGTGGCAGGCGGCGGATCGAGCCTCGGCGATAACGGACCGGCCATCGACGCAGAATTGTCTGCTACCGACGTCGCCGTGGACTCCCAAGGCAACTTCTATATCGCCGACTCCGGCAACAACCTCATTCGCAAAGTGACGGCGGCCACCGGCATTATCACCACGGTGGCAGGCGGCGGATCGAGCCTTGGCGATAACGGCCCGGCCACCAGCGCCCAACTCAACAATCCGCAGGGGGTTGCCGTGGACACGCTCGGGAACATCTATATCGCCGACGCCAGCAACAACCGGATTCGCAAGGTGACGGCCGCGACGGGTGTCATCACCACCCTCGCGGGGACCGGCTCGTTCGGGTTTTCGGGCGACGGAGGCCCGGCTACGAGCGCTCAGCTTGGCTTGCCCTACGGTGTCGCCGTCGATTCCGCGGGCAACGTCTTTATCGCCGACTCGAGCAATTTGCGCGTCCGCCAGGTGACGGCCGGCGGCATCATTACCACCGTGGCGGGCAACGGAACCCCCGGTTACGGAGGCGACGGTGGCCTGGCAACGAACGCCCAACTGATAACGCCGGTCCGCGTGGCAGTAGACAACTCCGGCGATCTCTTCATCGCGGACTTCATCAACGAAGAAACGCGCAAGGTCGATCTGGCGACCGATATCATCACGGTTCTTGCCGGCCAGGGCACCAACGCCATCAGCCAACCGTGGGGCGTAGCGATAGGCAAAGCCGGCGAGATCTTCATTGCGGACGAATTCAACAACGTGGTGACGCTGGTGAACGATTCGGGCGCACCGGCTTCTGCGACGGTCGCCGGGAATGTCAATTCCACCGACCACTTGACGTTCAACCTGCTTATCCAAAGCTCGAACGCCAGTCCGCCCAGTTCCCAGGCCGCGGTTAAGGCGCAGGTGACGCCGCTCACCACCGGGTCGAATAACCTGACCGTGGGGGGAACGGTGCAGTTCACGAACACCCTGGTCCGCGATGCCTCATCGCCGAACGCCACCAACGTCATGGTTGGGCAGACCCTGCCTTCCTCCTGGATCGTCACCGGCTGCACCTCGGATAGCGGGGGAACGTGTGCGATCAGCGGGAGCAACCTCACCGTCAGCTATCCGGCGGTCGATACGGGACAGGCGCCCACGATTACGGTGGTCGCCGATGGGCCCGCCAGCGGAACTCCGGTTGCGATCCAATCCATGTCGTCCAGCGCCTCGGCGAATCTGGCAACGGCCTCGGCCTCGCAGATTCTGCTGTCCTCGCCGGGGGCTTCCGTCACGCTCAGCTTCTCGGGTCCGAGCAGCGTGACGGCAGGCAAGACGATTACTTACAACGTGGCCCTCAACAACAGCGCCGCCGCGGGCGCCAAGGTTGCCGGGGATCCTTTGACGGTCACGATTACGCCAGACCCGACGCTGACCGGGGTTACGGCGGTGACCGATCCCACCTGGAACTGCGGGCCGGCGGGCGTTGCGATTGTCTGCACCAATACTGCGGCGGTGGCCAGCGATAGCGGGATCGGCTTCTCATTAAACGCCAGCGTGCCTTTGAGCGAGGCCGCGGGCACCATCCTCTCGACCGCGGCCACGTTGACCTTCGGCGGCCAGACGTCGGCGGCGCAATCCCCCGGTACGCTGGTGAACCTGCCGCCGCCCAGCGCCCCGACGCTGGTATCGGCGGCCAATGGAGCCACCGGCCTGGCTACGTCCGTGACTTTGAACTGGTCGCCGGTAGCCAACGCTACTTCCTACACGGTGTACTTCGGCACGACCAATCCGCCGCCGGCGACCGGCGTCAACACCGTCCTG
>JASHSS010000433.1 GCA_030038565.1 Bryobacteraceae bacterium | reverse complement strand
CCGGAATGCAACTGGTCGATTGGCGGCGCACCACGGAAAAGCACTGGGACACCGTGCGACTGGGCGAAGTGCACGTCGAAGGCGGCGCCGATGGGCACATTTTTGAGGTGCAGGTCTACTTCAACGAACTCGACCCGGAGGCTGCCTCGGTCGAACTGTATGCCGAAGGCCTCGACAGCGACAGCCCGGTCAGGCTGGAGATGCAGCGCCTGCGGCCCCTGGCGGGTGTGCCGGGAGCGTTCGCCTGCCGCGCCGTGGCCCCCGCCACGCGTCCAGCCGGCGACTACACCGTGCGCGTCGTGCCGAGGCATCCCGGTGTCGCGGTGCCCCTGGAAACCGCCCGCATCCTGTGGCAGCGTTGAAGCGGCGCCCGCCGGAACCGGAGAGCAGCAGGGCCCGCGAGACCCTGCCTCCGCCTCACTAGGTCTGCGACCGCGTGATTTAGTTCTTCCGCTTGGTGGGGCACGGTCGAAAACCTGCGCCGGTTTTTCATCCCTTTGGGTGGCGCGCCGCGCCATGACGACATGCCTTCAGCCTGCCCTGGACAGGCTGAAGGCCTGTCCCACCATTGCCTCACGCATCATGGTGTGACAGGCGCGTCTTCAGGGAAGCGAATCATACGGTCGGGGACCTAATCTAGCTTCCCGCGACCACCGAGGGGACGGCCACCGTGTGGCCCAGCACCACCTGCGTGCGCCCGGTGATGAAATCGAAGATTTCCAGCGTGGGAACCAGCTTGCAGGAGTTCTCAATGGAGATCTGCGCGCGGATTTCACGGCGGTCGCCGGCAGCCAGGCTGAGGTCCGTATCGGAACGCAGATCGAAGGACTGGCTCTGGCCCGGGACAATGGTCAGGCTCCCGGTTTTCAAAACCGTGCCGGTCGCGTCGAGGTAAGTAACCCCGGCGGTGCAGACCACTCCCACGGCGGGCGCCAGCACGCCAGGGTTCAGCAGGTTCATACGGGCAGTCTCGCCTGCGGCGATCCCCACCATCCCGGTGGTCTCGACCGAAAGCGTGGACACCGTTTGAGCACACAGTGCCGCGGCGCCGAACGCCAGGGCACACGTCAACTTAGTAAGTCGATACATGGCTTTTCTCCTTCGGAAGTTTTGGGGACCCGGCAGTCGTTACGGCCTTGCGCTTCGGCCGGCCCACCTTGCGTGGGTTGACCGCCAGTCCTTGGAATCACAAACCCAGGTTGCGCCCACGAGTTCCAAAAGTTGAACGAATTTAATTCAGCGCGGCGGTGGATTTCATGCGGTATCGAATCTTCATTCCCTGGTCAGCGGAATCCGGTAGGCATAGATGTTGTGCTGGAAGGCGTCCCGGCAATGGAGCCGCGCCACCTTGTAGGCGGCCATTCCGGGCAGTTCAAAATTGTGGGAGATGACTCGCGCGCCGCGCTTCATTCTTTCGAGCCGCCGAAGCAAGTGGTAGTTCAGCAGGGAAGTCAGGTAGATCATCACCACATCGGCGGGGCGCAAATCCACCTTGAAAACGTTCTGCCGGCGGAAGGCGATCCGTTCCAGGAGCGGTCCCGCGCGGCGACGCGCCAGCTCGATTCGTTCCCGGTCGATCTCGATCGCGACCCCGCGCGCGCCGTAATTCCGTACCGCGGAGATCACGATACGCCCATCGCCCGATCCGAGATCGTAGACCGTTTCGCCCGGCTGGATCTCAGCCATTTCCAGCATCCGGCGAACCACCCGCATGGGAGTCGGCACGTAGTGCACGTACTGGTCGCGGGCGAGGCCGTAGGGGCTCTTCGGCGGGTTACTCAGAGTGGCCATGCCGCGTGCGCCTCTTCCACGAAGATCAATCCGTCGTACCGTTTCGCCAAGGTCCCCGGTTCCAGGTTGGCGTCCGGATCGTCGGCGAACCAACTTGCTCCTACGCTGTGGAACAGGTGCGGCTCCGCCAGCCAGCGGCCCAGCGCACCGTCGGGAGGCACGCTCGCCAGGTTCAAAAAAAAGACCGGCAGTCCGGCTCCGCTCAGCACCGCGTCCCCGGAGCCTTCCGGCGACGGCGGCGCATCGAACATCTTCACATCCGCGGCCGTGCCGCCCTCGGGTCCCTTGGCCCGCAATCCGCCGCGGCGGAAGGCGTAGCCGACCACGTAAAGCTGGCGCCCGAAGCGCTCGCGCAGGAAGGCCCCCATGCTCTTCGGCTCGCCTTCGGTGCGCACGTGCGCGTTGTGTGCCCACAGCACCACCTTCTCGCGCGGAAACGCGCTGCCCGCAATCCATTCGGCGTTTCCGGCCATGGCCTCGTCGCGAAACCCCGGCCCGTGGCCGGCAATCCGCAGGGAGCAGGCCTGGTGCACGACGGCCAGCGCCTGGCGCGCGTCGCGCCACTTCTCTTCGCCGGAGGCCGCACTCAGCACGCGATGCCGGGCGTCGAATTCGCGCGCCACGTTAGCCACTTGCGCCGCCACTTCCTCCGCGCGATCGTCGTAGATGCCGCCGCTGTGCGCCTCGATGTCGTAGGCCGCCCCGAACACCGCCCGCGCCACGCTCCCCAGGTCCGGCGCATATTCCTC
>JASHSS010000432.1 GCA_030038565.1 Bryobacteraceae bacterium | reverse complement strand
CCCGAGGGGCCGACCATTTTTATGGCTCTGGAAAAGCTCGGATTGAGACTGGAGCAGGCCAAAGGCCCCGTGGATACGCTGGTAATCGACCACGTGGAGAAACCCACGGAGAATTAGTTAAGGGGCTCGGCGAGTTGAAGCGTGGTGGCCGCGGGGTGCCCTGCTGGACGAGCGATGGACTGGCCAAAGGGCGGCCGACGCGTTTCCCGGCAGGCTGGAATTTGCACTACCCCTGGTGCGCGCTGCGCGCCCGGCGCTCTCGCAAGCCGCGAGCCACTTCCGTAATCGTGGGCAGCAAGGAGACGAAAACGATCAGCAGGATGACGATATCAAAATAGCGCCGGACCAGCGGAATACCGCCCAGCTCGTAACCCAGCACCGTGAGGAGGAACACCGATCCGATGCCGCCGCAGAGGCTGAACGGCAGGAACCTCAGGTAGGGCATTTCGCCGACCCCGGCCAGAAACGCCGCGAAAGTCCTCACGATGGGCACGAAACGAGCGAACATGATGGTCTTGCCGCCGTAACGTTCGTAGAAAGCCCTGGTACGTGTGACATATTCCTGCTTGAACAGGCGCGAATCCGGGCGGCTGAAGATGCGCGGTCCGGTCTGGCGCCCCAGCAGGTAGCCGGTGGAATCGCCGGCGATGGCCGCGGTCATCAGGAAGGCGTTGACCACGACGATATTCAAATGCCCCGCACCGGCCACCACCCCCACGGTGAAGAGCAGCGAATCGCCCGGAATCACCAGCCCCACCAGCAGCCCGGTCTCCGAAAAAACGAGCCCGGCCAGCGCGGCGTACCCCAACCACCCGGAAAGCAGGGTGCTCAGCAGGTGGATGAGTCGCTCGGGGTCGGTCAGCGAGCGCAGAAAATCGAACAGGGCTGAAATCATCGGGTGACGCGCCGCCGTCTAGCTCGGCCGGTAATTGCTCAGCAGGCGGGTGAGCACGTCCTGATGGACCTTGATCTTCCCTTCCCTGGTCAACTGGTCTTCGAGACCCTGATCGAAAAGCGTGGCCCGGTCGTTGGCCCTCTGCCGCTTGATATCATCGCGAAGCTGCGCGCGCTCGCCCGGCAGCTTGGACATATCGGGCGCGATGTGCGCGACAACTTTGGCCACCACCGTGCCATCGGGTAAAGCGACCGGCCCCAGCAGCGTGCCATCGGGCTTGCTGAAACCTTCCAGCAGATAGGCGGCCGACCCCAGGGGCGCTTCGCCCGCGGCCGGCTTCTCTGCGGTGATGCTCCCGCTGCGCGTGAAGTCGGCGGAGGTTTTCACTTCCAGCCCCATCGCTTTGGCAGCCTTTTCCAGGTCGCCGCCCATGGCCTTGGCTTTGTCCATGAGTTCCTGGGCGTGTTGCTGCACCTTGGCCTGGACGCGGCTGGTGGTCATGGTTTCTTTTACCTGATCCTTCACTTCATCGAAGGTTTCGGGGCGCGAGGGCACGATCCCGGTCAACTCGGCCACCACCACCTTGTCGCCGGCCAGCGCCACCGGCTGGGATACCTCCCCCACCTTCAATCCGGAGATGGACTGTTCGAAATCGGGGTTGGAACCGACGCCGGGAACGGGTTTGCCGGGCTGCAGATTGTCGGCCCGGATCACCTCCATATTGAAGTCCGCAGCCACCTTGTCGGGGTGCAAAGGATCCTTCTGGAAAGCCTGCTGGACCTGGTCCTCGATCTTCTGCATCACGTCCGCCACCTTCTGCTTGCGCCATTGGCTGAGGAGGTCGGCCTTGGCCTCTTCAAACGTCTTCACGTGCGCCTGGTCATGCTGCATCACCTGCACCACGTGGTAGCCGTAAGAAGTCTTGATCAGGTCGCTTTCGCCCGGCTTCAGGCGGAAGGCGGCATCCTCGAACTCCTTCACCATCTGGCCGTTGTGCTGAATGGTGTACTCGCCGCCTTTGTCCTTCGAGCCGGGGTCTTCGGAGTACTTCTTGGCCAGTTCGGCAAAATTGGCGCCCGCGCGCACCTGCTTGAGGAGATCTTCCGCCTGGGCTTTGATCTTGGCGTCATCGGACGCCGGCTTGCCTTGGGTCATCAGCAGGATGTGGCGGATCTTGACCTGTTCCGGCACCCGGAAGCTGTCCATGTTCTGGGTGTACAGGCGATGCAGTTCCTCGTCGGTGGGATTGAGCGTCTGTTCCAGCTTGGCCTGGTCGGCCAGGAGCACCACCAGGTTCTTGCTCTCCGGAACAGTGTAGCGTGCGGCATTGGCTTTGAAGTACGCCTGCATCTCTTCGAGGGATGGCTCGGCTTCCTTCTTGTACTTGTCAGAGGTCAGCTTGACGTATTGAACCTGGAGTTGCTCATTCTTGTCGCGGAAGGCCTGCTCGATGTCCGCGGGAGAGACCACGATTCCCTCCAGGGCGATGCTGCGCAGCCGGTCGTCCAGCATCTGGCGGCGCATGTCGGCCTCGAACTGCTCCATGGTCAGGTTCTGCTGCGCGAGCATGGCGGCGTAGGCGGCCTTACCCACGAACTTCCCGTCGGGATACAAGTTGGGGATGGTGCGCGCGATGAAATCGCTCAGCTCCTGGTTGGTCACTTGGATCCCCAGGCGCTCGGCTTCATAGGCCAGGGCGCGTTCGGTAATCAACTGCTTCACGATCTGCGGGACGTAGGTAGGCAGAATCTCGGCCGGAATCTGCCGGCCGCGCATGGCGCCCTGAATGGCGCGCTGGACATCCAGTTCGGTGATGGCATCGTGGCCGACTTCCGCTACCACCGTATCCGACGTGATCGCGCCGGTATTGTAGTTCGGGACCAGGTACATCAGCATGGAGAGGGCGACCACTAATAAAATCGCGCCCAGCAAGAGGCGCACGGCTTTGTCGCGGCTGCGAAAAAGATCGAACATTGCTTTACGGAACTCCTGTATGCAATATGCAAAAGGGGAAGTTTTATTCTAGCATTTTCAGGAGGGGCGAACCGCTCCGATCCGGCCGTGGCATCCCCGCCATCCCTCATGGAGGCCGGGACCCAGGTGACGGCCGCCGGCGACACCGCCGCGGCCGCCCTCCGGCATTTCAATCGAATGTCGCTCCATTTTTTCTCGCCGGGGCCGGTTGCACGGCCCGCAGCGGTTTCCGCGCGCGCGCCCGAAGATTCCTTGAGCCTTCTCTTGTCAAGATTTTTAAATTGTTTTGTAACAGCATTTTACAATAAGTTCTTGTCACTCTCCACCGGAGTGTGCTAATAATAATTCCTGGGACCGGTCTTCGGTTCCAAACCATTAGCCAAAACTACAATACAAACTTGTTGGAGGATGTTTTCCATGAAGATTCGTCCGCTCTATGACCGCATTGTGGTCAAGAGAATCGAGCAGAAAGAGCAGATGCACGGCGGCCTCTATATTCCGGATTCAGCCAAGGAAAAGCCCCAGGAGGGCGAAGTTGTGGCGGTCGGGAAGGGCAAACGCCTCGAAGACGGTAAGGTGATCCCGCTGGATGTTCAGACCGGCGATCGTATCCTGTTCGGAAAATATTCCGGCAGCGATATCAAGCTGGACAATGAAGAGTATCTGATCATGCGTGAAGACGAGGTCCTCGGGATTCTCGACGCAGCGCCCCATGCAGCCAAGAAAGCAAGTTAAGGAGTCGAAGAAACAATGGCAAAACAGATTGTATATTCCGAAAATTCCCGCCAGGCGATTCTGCGCGGCGTCAACCAGCTCGCCGATTGCGTGAAAGTGACGCTCGGCCCCAAGGGCCGCAACGTGGTGCTGGAGAAAAAGTTCGGCGGCCCCAATATCACCAAGGACGGTGTCACGGTGGCCAAGGAAGTGGAACTGAAGGATCCGCTGGAGAACATGGGCGCCCAGATGGTGCGCGAAGTGGCCTCCAAGACCTCCGATGTGGCCGGCGACGGCACCACCACCGCCACCATTCTGGCCCAGTCGATCTTCCGCGAAGGCGTAAAGGCAGTGGCCGCAGGCGCGAACCCGATGGCTCTCAAGCGCGGCGTTGAAAAGGCCGTGGATGTCGCCATCGAAGAAGTCAAGAAGCTCTCCAAGCCGGTTTCCGGCGACATGATCGCGCAGGTCGGCACGATTTCCGCCAACAGCGATGCGACCATCGGCAACATCATCGCCGACGCGATGAAGAAGGTCGGCAAGGATGGCGTTATTACGGTGGAAGAGTCTAAGACCATGTCCACCGAGCTGGACACCGTGGAAGGCATGCAGTTCGACCGCGGCTATCTCTCCCCGTATTTCGTCACCGACACCGAGCGCATGGAAGCCGTGCTCGAGGATCCCTACATCCTGATCCATGAAAAGAAGGTCAGCAACATGAAAGACCTTCTGCCCGTGCTCGAGCAGATCGCCCGCGCCGGCAAGCCCCTGCTGATCATCGCCGAGGAAGTGGAAGGCGAAGCCCTGGCCACCCTGGTGGTGAACAAGCTTCGCGGCACCCTCAACGCCTGCGCGGTGAAGGCGCCCGGCTTCGGCGACCGCCGCAAAGCCATGCTGGAAGATATCGGCATCCTGACGGGCGGCAAGGCCATCATGGAAGAGACCGGCATCAAGCTGGAAGGCGTGCGTCTCGAGGACCTGGGCCGCGCCAAGCGTATCACGGTGGACAAGGACAACACCACCATCGTGGACGGCAACGGTTCGCAGAAGGCCATCGAGGGCCGCATCAAGCAGCTCCGCGCGCAGATTGAGGAAACCACCTCGGACTACGATCGCGAGAAGCTGCAGGAGCGGCTGGCCAAACTGGCCGGCGGCGTGGCGGTGATCAAGGTAGGCGCGGCCACCGAGACCGAGATGAAGGAAAAGAAGGCTCGCGTGGAAGATGCCCTGCATGCCACCCGCGCGGCTGTCGAGGAAGGCATTGTTCCCGGCGGCGGCGTGGCTCTGCTGCGCGCATCCGTGGCTCTGAAGGAAACCAAGATGGGCGGCGACGAGCAGATCGGCGTGGATATCGTCAAGCGCGCCTGTGAAGAGCCCCTGCGCCAGATCGTGGTCAACTCCGGCACCGAAGGCGCCATCGTGGTGGGCCGGGTGCGGGATGACAGCAATCCCAATTTCGGCTTCAACGCCGCCACCGACACCTATGAAGACCTGGTGGTGGCGGGCGTGATCGATCCCACCAAGGTGACCCGCACGGCCCTTCAGAACGCCGCTTCGATCGCTTCCCTGATGCTCACGACCGAAGCCATGATTGCGGAGATCCCCGAGAAGAAGCCGGCTCCGCCTCCGGGCGGCGGCCACGGCCCCGAGATGGATTACTAAACCCAACCTCTACTTTTTTCGAAGATACTGCGCTCCGGGTCTCCCCGCTCCACGCCGGTCGAAAGGCCGGCAAACGCCGGCGGGACCGGAGCGCTTTTTTTTGCCCACTCTCAGCGACTGCAGCGGCGACCGGCGTCCCTGGGTCAATACCGCGATGCCCTCGCGTCATTTGATACGGCGCTGCGCCTCGATCCAAACAGGACCTGGCGCAACGGCTGCCGGCGTGTTCGACGTCTGGCCGGCCCCGAGTTGCCCCCGGGGGCGTGATCAGGCGCGGGGCGCACCGCGGCCGTGCGTACAAAGGGCGCACGTACAAGACCTGAGTCGGCTTGCGCCACTGGGGGCCCGGACGAATTCGCGCCTCGCGCGCCGGGCGGCAAACCTTCACGACCCGCGCCATCATCGCCCGCTACCGCGCCTCTTGAGTGCCTCCAGTTCTTCGAGCGTGCGCGGCCAGTCCTCGCGCAGCAGCCGCGAGAGCCCGCGATCCGCCAGCAGCTTTCCTCCGGTCTGGCAGTCCGCGCAGTAATTGGTTTCGTTGGAGGCGTAGCGGATGCGCTGCACCTTCGCGCCGCAGCGTGGGCAGGGTTGGCCGTAACGGCCATGCACCGCCATTC
>JASHSS010000431.1 GCA_030038565.1 Bryobacteraceae bacterium | reverse complement strand
ATCGAACTGTGCAACTACCAGCGATTTCAATGGTTTGAGCGGAAATGAGGCGATTTTTGATAACTGGCGGGGACGACGGGGCTCGAACCCGCGACCTCCGACGTGACAGGCCGGCGTTCTAACCAAACTGAACTACGTCCCCGCAATGTCACGCAGACATCTTGATGCTAACACGGCGTCGGCCCAGCCACCAAATTCCCATAGTCGCGGTTCCCGGCCTGCTGTGGCCCCGGTTCGCCGCCGCTTCGCTCCTTGCCGCCATCCCGGTTCTTCCAATACCCATCCCCATTTTCCAAGCGCTCCCCCCGCGGGCGGCTACGGTATCATTCCAGTAGATGCGTCTGGTAACGGTTCTCTCCGTGTTCCCTGTAGTGCTCCTTTTCTTCGGCTGCTCGGACAAGCCCGGCTCCAAGGCCCCGCCCCAGGAAAAAGGAGCTGCCCCGGCCCACGCGGAAGCCGGTCACCCCATCGTCAACCCGCTTCCCGGAATGCCGCCGGTGATCGACCCCTCCGATATCTACTCCGAAGATCATGCCGGCAAAATGAACCCTGTGGCGGCCAAGGCGCTCGCGCGCATCTACGTGCCCAATACCCAGAGCAACACCGTAGACGTGATCGACCCCGCCACCTATAAAGTCGTGGACCATTTCAAGGTCGGCCGCCAGCCCCAGCACGTCACGCCCTCCTACGACCTCACCAAGCTCTGGGTGCTCAACGATAAGGGCGACAGCCTTACGCGCATCGACCCGCTTACCGCCCAAAAAAAAGAGACCATCCCCGTCACCGATCCGTACAACATGTACTACACCCCCGACGGGAAATATGCCATCGTGGTGGCCGAGCAGCGCGAGCGCCTCAATTTTCTGGACGCCTCCACCATGAAGCTCAAAAAACAGCTCTGGGTGAATTGCAAAGGCGTCGATCACATGGATTTTTCGCCCGACGGCCGCTACCTCATCGCCAGCTGCGAGTTCGCCGGCGCGGTGATTAAAGTGGATGTGGCCAACCAGAAACTCCTGGCCCGGCTGCCCCTCGAGCACGGCGGCATGCCCCAGGATGTCAAGCTCTCGCCCGACGGGCGCGTCTTCTACGTGGCCGATATGCACGCCGATGGCGTTCATCTGATCGACGGCGACGAGCCCAGGGAGATTGGTTTCATGGCCACCGGCAAGGGCGCCCACGGCTTGTACGTGAGCCGCGATTCCAAGGTTCTTTATGTTTCCAATCGCGGCGAAGGCTCCATCACCGTGATTGACCTGGCTACCCGCAAGATCATCCACAAATGGGAACTTCCGGGCGGGGGCAGTCCGGATATGGGCGGCGTCTCCGCCGATGGCACGGTGCTCTGGCTCTCGGGCCGCTATAACTCGGAGGTTTACGCCATCAGCACCGCCGATGGCAAGCTGCTGGCGCGCATTCCCGTGGGCCACGGTCCCCACGGCCTGTGCGTGTTTCCGCAGCCGGGCCGCTACTCGCTGGGCCACACCGGCGTGTTTCGCTAATTCCCGGCCGCTTCCCCCCACCGGTGGGACAGGCGATCGCGCCTGTCCCCTGGTATTGCGGGTATCTACCAGCCTGCGGGAGGCAGGAGCCGGCAGGGCGGCCGGCCGGCGCTTTTACACGTCCGTCCGGGTTCCCGCGTGCCGCGTGGCCGGGGGCGCTTGTTCGGTGTATTTCAACGTCCGCGACCATTCATCGGCCTGTTTTTCAGCCTCCTCTCGCGCGATTCCATAACGTTCCTGGATTCGCCCCACCAACTGGTCCTTCTTGCCTCCGATCGTGTGCCAGTCGTTGTCGGTTAGCTTCCCCCAACGCTCGCGGGCTGATCCGGCGAACTGCTTCCATTTCCCTTCAATTTGGTCCCAATTCATAGTTTGATTTCTCCCGATTTGATTTAGCTGGTTCCGTTTTGCGGACACCAGTCATCCAACCGCACTTCGCCGCCCCATGTCGGGAACCGCCCCACCCCGCCTGCCGTGCCCGCCGGCACCATTTCCAGACCTCCCGCGCGGCCTCCTTCCGGCCTCCGATTCCACCCCATTGCCCTTTACTTTGGCGGGTTTGCGCGCTTCGCCCAGCGGATTTCCGGCTCTCGGTGGTCCCCGCAACCGCGTCGCGCAGCCGGCCCTCCGATTCGCCCGCCGCGCCTCACGCCCTTGGAGGTGTAACCTTTTTGCATTCCAGCGGTATCCAATTACGTAAACGGAGGCACGTGGAGGACGAACAGATCATGCTCGAAGTCCGGGCCGGCAACATCGCCAGGCTGGAGGTCCTTTTCGACCGCCATCACAAAGCCCTGTTTGGGTATTTCATGCACCAAACCTCCAACCGGGCGGCCAGTGAGGACCTTGTCCAGGACGTATTTTTCCGGATCCTGAAATACCGCCACACTTACCAGCCGGAAACCTCCTTTCGTGCCTGGATGTACCAGGTGGGCCGCAATGCGCACGCCGACCACGCCAGCCGCCGCAAGCCCGAGGTGGCTATGCCCGATGATGCCGCTTTCACCAGCGCCGAAACGCCCGCCGACCGGCAAATGCAGAACCGCGAGGAGGCCGACATGGTGCGCCGCGCCCTGGCCTTGCTGCCGCCTGAAAAACGCGAGGTCCTGGTGATGAGCCGGTTCCTTGGTCTGAAATACGATGAGATCGCCGCCATCCTCAAATGCGAGGTGGGGACGGTCAAGGTCAGAGTCTACCGCGCGCTGCGGGAACTGGGCGACCGGTTCTTCGCGCTCGGCGGAGAACGAGCATCATGAATTGCGAACGAATTCGAGAGCAGATCCCGGAATGCCTGGCCGGCCAGCTGGACGCCGCTTCGCGCGAGCGCCTCATCGAGCACCTGGAAACGTGCGCCGCCTGCCGCGCCGATCTGGCCGAGTTGAACGTCGTCTGGAGGGGGCTGGAAGCCATGCCACAACCCGAACCCGGCCGCT
Organism: Bryobacteraceae bacterium; assembly: GCA_030038565.1. Lineage (GTDB taxonomy): Bacteria > Acidobacteriota > Terriglobia > Bryobacterales > Bryobacteraceae > JOPF133. Next base: position 7,426 of record JASHSS010000431.1, on the reverse strand, counting down.
CCATGCGGTCCCGCTTCATGGAAACCCTGGAAGCGTACCAGGAAGGATACCAGGAGGCGCAGCGCCGCCAGTCGTATACCGGCTCCGCGCGCGCCTGGTGGCACGGTTGGTGGCCGGCGCGCCCCGTCTGGCAGGCCGCTTTAGCCGCCTTGCTGGTCATCGCCGGAATTTCGGTGGGCCGCTACCTGGCCGCCCCGCGCGCCGAATCCAGTCCCGAAATCGCCTCCCTCAAAGGCCAGGTGGAAAGCCTGCGCCAGCTTGTGGCGCTCTCGCTGTTGCAGGAGCAATCCCCCAGCTCGCGCCTCCGCGGGGTCACTTACAGCTACCAGATCTCCCGGCCCGACACCCAGGTGGAGCAGGCCCTTCTTTACGCCGTGAATCACGATTCCAACGTCAACGTGCGGCTTTCGGCGGTGGATGCCCTGGCCAAGTTCGCCGCTAACCCCGAGGTCCGCCGCGCCTTGGTGGATTCGCTTCCGGTGCAGGATTCCCCGCTGGTGCAGATCGCCATCGTCGACCTGCTGGTGCAGTTGAACGACACGGATGCCCTTCCGGCGCTGCACAAGCTCTCCGCCGATTCACAGGCCGATGAAGCCGTCCGCCAGCGCGCCGCCTCGGCCGCCGACAAACTCGAGGTGACCAAATGAGACCCATGCTGCTGGCCGCTATCGCCCTGGCCGCCGGCGCCCTGCTAGCGCCCGCCGACGACCGCAATTGGAAGTACGACGAACACCAGTCCGTGCGCAAAACCTTCGAGCTTCCTTCGAGCGCCGGCCCGCGCCGCCTGCTGGTGGACAACATCAACGGCTTCATCCACGTTGCGGGCGCGCCCGGTAGCCAGGTGCGCGTCTCGGTCGATCGGGAAACCCGCGCCTGGTCGCAGCAAGCCGCCGGCGAGGCCGATCGCGAGGTGAAGCTGGATATGTCGCAGCAGGGCAATTTCGTGCGCCTGTATGCCGATGGCCCTTTTCGCGGCAACAACGGAACCAATTATCGCGGCGACGATTATTACGGCTACCGGGTAATCTTCGACTACGACATCGAGGTGCCGCCGGATACCGAACTGGTGCTCAAGAACCTCAACAGCCCCATCGAAGTCAAAGGCACTACCGCCGATTACGACATCCATGGCTTGAACGGAAAAATCGACGTGCAGGAGATCTCCGGATCGGGAACCATCCAGACCCTGAACGGCAGCGTGAAGGTGGCCTACACGCGCAACCCCCGGCGTGAGACGCATTTCAAAACCCTCAACGGCTCCATCGATGTGTACTTCCAGCCGGCCCTGGATGCCGATCTGCACTTCCAGAAGCTCAACGGCGAAATCTATACCGATTTCGACGTCACGCTGCTGCCCAACCAATCCGCCAACACACGTGACCTCAATGGAAGGTTTGTTTACCGCTCCGACCGCTCGGCGGCCGGACGCGCCGGCAAAGGCGGGCCGGAGCTGGATTTCGAAACCTTGAACGGATCGATCCGCCTGCACTCGAAAGCTCTATAGAAGCTCTATACAAGGATGACTGCGATGAAACGATACCTGGTCCTCACGGGCCTTATACTGAACCTCGGTGCGCTGGTTTGCGCCCAGGATACGACGGGCGACCGAGTGGTGGTGCCGGCCCGCAACACCTCGCGCCCGCGGGTGGTCAAAGCCAACGTCAGCAACGGTAGCATCACCGTCAGAACCCACACCGGGCAGGATGTGATCGTCGAAACCGGCTCGCGCCATGAACGCGGCCCGGAGCGCACCGTGGATGGTTTGCGCCGCCTGGACCTCCCGCCCCGCGGCCTGGAAGTGCAGGAAGACGATAACGTGATCACCGTGCGCCTCTCCGGCGAAGCCCGCAACGCCAGCCTCTACCTCACCGTCCCCGTGGACACTTCCCTCGAATTGCTCTCTTCCAATGGCCCTGTCAACGTGGATGGAGTGCATGGCGAACTCGACTTGACCAGCCACAACGGCGCCATCACCGCCACCAACGTCGCGGGCACCGTGGTGGCCGATACGCACAACGGCGCGCTCAAAGTCACGCTCGACCGCGTGGACCCCGCCAAGCCCATCGCTTTCACCAGCTATAACGGTTCCATCGACGTGACCCTGCCCGCCGATTTCAAGGCCAACCTCAAACTGCGCGCCTCGCAAGGCGAGGTCTACAGCGATTTCGACGTGAAGCTCATGCCCGGCGCGTCGATGACCGAGCCCAACAGCACTCCCGACGGCCGCTATCGCGTCGTCCGCACCAGCCAGGTCATCAACGGCACCATCAACGGCGGCGGCACCGACGCCAGCTTCACCACTTACAACGGCAAGATTCTGATCCGCAAGAAATAATGGAGTCCGCCACCGCCGCCGCCGGGGCGACACTACCACCGCTCCCCGCGCCACCGCCGCGAGTTGACACCCGCCCCTGAATTTCGATAGCGTTTGATTGCTCACCCTCGAAAGGAGCAATCATGAGTCTGACCATGACGCGCCGCCATCTCGGCAAATTGGCCCTGGCGGCGCTGCCGGCGTCCCGCCTTCTGGCGAAGACCGATTCCAGGTTTGGCGGCGTCCAGATCGGCATCAACGCACCCTACAGCTTTCACCCCCAACACAGCATGAGCGCGGACGAGTGCCTGGAGGCAATCGTCAAGCTCAACCTCAGTTCCGTCGAACTCCGCGCCCAGCCGATCGAGGCATTCATGGGAGCGCCGCCCAACCTGGTGGCCTATCCCCCCATCCGCCAGGGCGGAAACCGCGGTGGACAGAAAAAGGGATCCGAAGGCGGTGGTGCTCCTCCGCCCGACGTTGCCGCCGCCAAAAAAGCCGCCGCCGCGGACCTGCGCACCTGGCGCCTGGCGGCCTCCATGGACAAGGTCAAGCAGTTCCGCCGGAAATATGAGGATGCCGGAGTCAAAATCCAGATCGTCAAGGTGGATGCCATCGACACGTTCTCCGACGAGGAAATCGATTACATGTTCGGCCTTGCCCGCACCGCCGGCGCCAATGCCATCTCCTGCGAAATCCCGCTCAGCCACACCAGGCGCCTGGGCCAGTTCGGCGAGAAGCACAAGATGATGATCGGCTATCACGGCCACACCAACGTCACCAGCCCCGAAGCCTTCGGGCGCCCGGAGAGCTGGGAGACCGCCATGAGCTACTCCCGCTACAACGGCATCAACCTCGACATCGGCCACTTCATCGCCGGCAACAGCACCTCGCCGATTCCCTTTCTCCAGAAGTATCACGACCGCGTCACCCACATTCATCTGAAGGACCGCAAGATGCACAACGGCCCCAACACCCCCTGGGGCGAGGGAGACACGCCCATCAAGGAAACCCTCAAGCTGATGCAAAAGGAAAAGTGGCGTTTCCCCGGCGTGATCGAGATGGAGTACACCGTCCCGCCCGGCTCCGATCTGATGACCGAGATCGCCAAGTGCGTGGAATTCTGTAAAAACGCGCTGGTCTAATCCCGCCGCGCCCTCCGTCTCTCCTTCGAAAATCCCCTTAGCGGTACTTTGCGCCTTCGCGCCTTGGCGAGAGCCGTCCTTGCTGCTATTTCCGTCTCTTCCGCGTGCGGCCGCGGGGCACCGGGGGCCCGCTACCTACTCCCGCCCCGCCACCCGCAAACCCGCGTCCACCGCTTCGGCGATCTTCCGCACATCCCCCGCGTCGATCACCAGCGGCGGAGACAGGATCACATTGCATCCGGAGATCCGCACCATCACCCCCGCTTCATAAGCCCCGGCCTGAATCCTGCTCATCCCCTCCGCCGCCATCGGCGTCTTCGCGCCCCGATCGGAAACGATTTCGAGCGCGCCCATCAGGCCCTGCACCCGCACGTCGCCCACCACCGCGTGACGCGCCTTCAGTTCCTCCAGCGCCGCCCGCAGTTCGCAGCCGCGCGCGGCGGCGTTCTCGTGCACCTTCAGCCGCTGGGTCTCTTCGAGCGCCGCAATCCCCGCGGCGCATCCCACCGGATGGCCGGAATAAGTGTAACCGTGGCCGATCGAGCCGAAAGAATCCTGGTTGCTCTCCATCGCCGCGGCCACCTTCCCGCCCACCAGCGCCGCCCCCAACGGAAAATAGCCGCTCGTGATGGCCTTCGCCAGGCACATCAGGTCCGGCCGCACATTCCATAACCGCGACCCGCTCCAGGCGCCCGTCCGTCCGAACCCCGTAATCACTTCGTCGGCGATCAGCAGAACCTCGTGCCGGTCGCAAATCTCCCGCACCAGCGGCATGAAGCTCTCGTGGGGCGACACCACTCCCGCGGCGCCCAGCACCGGCTCCATGATGAACGCGGCCACCGTGTCCGGACCCTGAAACACGATCTCGTCTTCCAATGCCGCGGCGCACAACCCGGCCAGCCGGCGCGCGTCGGTCTCCCCAAACGGATTGCGGTAAACGTGCGGCGTCGGAATGTGGTAACACCCCGGTAGCAGCGGTTCGTAATTGCGGCGGAACGTCGCGTTCCCGTTCACCGAGGCGCCCCCGAAGTGCGTCCCGTGATATCCCCTCTTCAGCGAGATGAACTTGGTCCGGTCGTGCTGCCCGCGCACTTTCCAGTACTGCCGCGCCAGCCGCAGCGCGGTTTCCACCGAATCCGACCCGCCCGACGTGAAGAACACCCGCGCCATCCCCTCCGGCTCGAAGAAGCGGCACAGCGCGTGCGACAGTTCGATCGCCGGACCCGTCGAAGTGCCCTTGAACCCCGAATAGTACGGCAGCAGGGCGAGCTGATCCGCAATCGCCTTCTTGACCGGTTCCGAGCTGTACCCCAGGTTCACATTCCACAGCCCGCCGACCGCATCCAGCACCGTGCGCCCTTCCAGGTCCGTGATCGTCACGCCCTCGCCCTTCATGATTACTCTGGGCGGATGGCTCCGCATATTCCCCGGATGGGCCATCGGATGCCAGATGGCCTTGGCATTCTGCTCCGCCAGAAAACTCGAATCCCGCATAGCGATCTCTGTCTTTCCTCCGTGGCCCGCAGGGCCACGCCCATCTTGACAGCGGCCCAGGTTCTTTGCAAGCCTGGAAATTCTCTCCCCCATGACTGCTGAAGAATTTCGCCAGGCCGGCCACCAGTTGATCGATTGGATCGCCGACTACCGCGCTCGCGTCGCCGAGCTCCCGGTGATGGCGCGCACCGCGCCGGGCGAGGTGAAGGCCCAGCTTCCCTCCACGCCCCCGCTCGATCCCGAGCCTTTCGCCTCCATCCTCGCCGATCTCGACAAAATCATCGTCCCCGGCCTCTCCCACTGGCAGCATCCGCGCTTCTTCGGGTACTTCCCTTCGAATGGCCTGCTCTCCAGCGTCCTCGGCGATTTCGCCTCCTCCGGCCTCGGCGTCCTGGGCCTCTCCTGGCAATCCAGCCCCGCCCTCACCGAAGTGGAAGAGGTGGCCACCGATTGGATGCGCCAGATGACCGGCCTCTCGGAGGCCTGGAGCGGCGTCATCCAGGATACCGCCTCCACCTGCACCCTCCTGGCCCTGATGTGCGCCCGCGAGAGAGCCTCCGATTATGGCCTCAGCCGCGGCGGTCTCCAGGAGGAAGATCGTCCGCTAGTAGTCTATACCTCGGCGCACAGCCACAGCTCCGTCGATAAGGCCGCTCTGCTGGCCGGCTTCGGCCGCTCGAACGTGCGCGTAGTGGAGCACGACGCCCACTACGCTATGCGCGCCGCGGCCCTCGAAGAGGCTATTCAGCGCGATCTGGCCGCCGGCTTTCACCCCTGCGCCGTGGTCGCCACCACCGGCGCCACCACCTCCACCGCCCTCGATCCCGTCGAGGACCTCGCCCGCATCGCCCAGCGCTATACCATCTGGTTGCATGTGGATGCCGCCATGGCCGGTTCGGCCATGATCCTGCCGGAATGCCGTTGGATGTGGCAGGGCATCGAAAGCGCGGATTCACTGGTCTTCAATCCGCACAAGTGGCTCGGCGTGGCTTTCGATTGCTCGCTCTACTACGTTCGCGATCCTCAGCACCTCATCCGCGTCATGTCTACCAACCCCAGCTACTTGCGCTCCTCCGCCGACGCCCAGGTAAAGAACCTGCGCGATTGGGGCTTGCCGCTGGGCCGCCGCTTCCGCGCCATGAAGCTGTGGTTCATGATCCGCGAGCAGGGCGTTACGGCCTTGCAGAACCGCCTGCGCCGCGATCTGGCCAACGCCCAATGGCTGGCCGCCGAGGTCCGCCAGGCCCCCGGCTGGAAGGTGCTCGCCCCGGTTCCCCTGCAAACCATTTGCGTTCGCCACGAACCCCCCGGTCTTGCCGAAGAAGCCCTCGACCGGCATACCCTCGCCTGGGCCGACCGTATCAACCGTTCCGGCCGGGCCTACCTCACCCCCGCAATCCTGGATGGCCGCTGGATGGTCCGCGTCTCCATCGGCGCCCTCTCCACCGAGCGTGAGCACGTCGAAGCCCTCTGGAAGCTGATGCGCGACGAAGCCGCGCGGCCCTGAGCCGCCCGGCGCCGATCGCCCTGTCAGACCCGCTCCCGCGTTCCCCCAACCCCGCCGCCCGCACAGCCGTCGGTTACATCTGCCAGGCCAGGAATTGATTGAGACTCAGCAGCGAGCTCTGCTTCCGATCCCGGCTGGAATCGGAAGACTCCGAAAACCGTTCGATCCGCGAAATCACGTCGTCGTGGAGATCCAGGAATATCTCCGTCAGTTGCGGATCGCGCCACCCCCTCCGCCCTTCCTCCTGAAGGATCTCCAGCGCCTCCCGTTCCCCGAAAGGCTCCTTGTAGGTTCTCCGGCTGGTCAACGCGTCGTAAATATCCGCGATCTGCACTACCCGCGCCAGCAGGGGGATCTGTTCCCCTTTCAATCCATCCGGATACCCGGTTCCATCCCATCGCTCGTGGTGATGCCGAATGATCGGCAGGACCGGCTCCAGCGACTTCATGTGACGGCAGATCTCCTCTCCCCGCGCACAGTGGGTCTGCATCACCACCCACTCCTCGGCGGTCAGCTTTCCCCGCTTGCATAGAATCGAATCGGGAATTCCCACCTTGCCGACATCGTGCAGGTAACCTCCGCGATATAGCGTGATCAAAGCCGTATGGTCCATCCCCATCGCCGCCCCGATCGTTACGCTGATCAGCGCCAGGCGCTCGCAATGTCCCCAGGTGACTTCGTCACGCTGTTCCACCGCCCGTGCCAGGGCAAACAGAATCGCTTCGGTTTCTTCCACCGGCGATTCCGGCTCAAACGGCATTGAGGATGCAGGTCGCGAGCCATCGCCGGACTCGCTCTGCCGCAACTCCGGAGTGCGCAACGCCACCGCGGGTTTCCAAAATGAGCTTCGTAACGAGTAAGGCACCGCTTTTGACCTTTTCGGTTTCATACTCCCAATGCATGTATCGGCAGCTTTAGCAAAAAGACTAGGGTCTAGGAGAAATATCTTTTCAATCTCAGCCCTTT
>JASHSS010000038.1 GCA_030038565.1 Bryobacteraceae bacterium | reverse complement strand
TTTGGCCACCGGATTGAATAATCCTGAGGGAATTGCGGTAGACGCCACAGGCGATGTCTTCGTCGTCGTGAACAACGGCGGCGGTTCCGGTACCGGTTCGGTGGTTGAGATTCCCGCCGGGGGCGGCGCGCCAACCACGTTAGCCACCGGGTTCACCGGTCCGCAGATGTTGGCATTGGATGGAGCAGGCGATCTGCTCATTGCCAATGGCGGCGGCGGCCAGGTAGTGGAACTGCCGGCCGGCGGTGGTCCGCAGTTTGCTTTAGGCAGCGGCTTCACTTTTCCATGGGGTGTGGTGACGGACGGACTGGGCGATGTCTACGTCACCGATCCCGGCGACAAGCAGGTGGTGGAGATTAGCCGCGCGATCCCGCCCTCGTTGACCTTTGCCCTCACCAATGAGGGCAGCACAAGCAGCGACAGCCCGCAAACGGTCGCGATCCAGAACATCGGCAACCTGACTCTGGCGGGCACGGTAAGCCCCACTTCAACCACGAGCTTTGTCGAAGATTCAGAAGGCGGCACTTGCGACAACGGATTCTCGCTGGCTCCGGGCGGGGTTTGCCCTGAGATCTTCAGCTTTAGCCCGCAGACTTCCGGCATCCTCACTGATGCGGCAAGTTTCAGCGACAATACTCTGAATCTTGCTTCTTCAGTTGCCTTGCAGACCATCGACCTCAGCGGCACCGGCAGCCTGAACGGCGCCACCGGCGCCGTCGTCCCCAATGTGGTGGGGATGACCGAAAGCGCCGCGGCAACGGCCCTCGCTGACGCAGGCTTGACGGTGGGAGCCGTCAGCAGTGAATACAGCAGCAGCGAGCCTGAAGGCAGCGTGGTCGGCTCAAGCCCGGCCGCTGGTTCGCCGGCCACTCTCGGCTCCTCGGTCGGCCTCATGATTTCCACCGGCGAGGCGCCACCGCCTTCGCCAAACCCGCTCACCTTCGAAAACAACTACTTCGTCACCGGCGACTATGCCACCGGGGGAGTGACGCTGAAGAGTGTCGCCCCCACCAACGGCCTGGCCACCGGAACCATTACCGTCCCCGATCTCACCAGCTGCGAATGCAGCCAGGGTGTCCCCGACGGCGCCGACGTAATCGATGCGTTCCTGTACTGGACAACGGTTGAAAATACGCAAACGCCTTCAGGCGCCACGGGAACCTTCCTGCCTTCGGGAAGTCCAGCAGGATCCGCAGGCTTTTCCGTGACCGGACAGCAGGTCGGAAGCGACGTGACCGGCTACAGCGACGACACCAATAGCGGCACGCTGCGCGTGTATCGCGCCGACGTCGCCGGCTATCTCCAGGCCCCGCCGAGTTTCAACGGAGAGCTCCTCGCCTCGGGTCCGTTCTCGGTCTCTCTGCCCCACGTCAACGTACCCAGTGGACAGCTCACCATCACCGAAGGCGCCGGCATGGTGGTCATCTACCGCGCCCTGGTGGCTCCCGGAAACACGGGAAGCCTGCTGCTGAAATCGGTGGTGATTTACGACGGTTCGGTCGCACCCGCCGTCGCTACCCCCCAAAACATCCTGGGATTCTATGACGCGACCGGCGCCAACGGAGAGCTCACGACCTTCTCCACCGCCGGCGGCAGTTGGAGCAACACCGCCAGCTTGGTTTCGCTGGGAAAAGACGCGAGCAGCACCAGTACCACGCTGGGTTCGGGCAACGCCTATGCTGCGGTCATTTTCTCCACGCCCGTAGCCAACACCGATAACGACGGAATTCTCAACGCCTGGAAGAACGGCCCGACTTCGGGCTTCTTTGCCGGCCAGCCCGGTTATTACGACGTCAAGACGCAATCGTGGGTGCCTTTGCCGGGCGCGACGCCAGGCGAGAAGGACCTCTTCGTTCAGCTCGACTACATGTGCGGCAACGTGCTGTCAACCGGTGAGTGCGATCCGACTCAGGAGAATCTGTTCCCCTCGCCGGACTCCAACGGCCAGGATCCGCTGGCCATGGTGCGGCAGGCATTCGCCGCCATGACGCCTCCCATCGTGCTCCATCTCGAAGTTGGCAACGCGGTGCCCGAGACCACCTGCACCGATAACACTTCCACTTCTCCGCCTCAGCTCTGCGAGTTCCCCGGCGAGCCGGGAGTCATCGGCTGGAAGAACAGCCTCGAATTCTCCAAGCTGTGGCCTCGCAACTTTGCTTCCTGCGCCGAAGGCGGCGATTGCACAGCTCGCTTCCCCTACGGGCAGAAAGACAGCTACCACTACGTCCTGTTTGGCCACTCCCTGGCCATTCCGGCCTGGAACTCGCGTTTCGGATCGTTGACGGCAATTTCGGTTGTCAGCGGCGTAACCACCATCAGCACCACCAACCGCGGCACCGGCATTAACGAGTGCCCAAGCCGCATTACCATCTCTGGCGTGCTCAGCAACCCGAGTCTCAACGGCGTGTACAACACCTCGTCGTGCCCCGATACGCAGACCATCATCGTGTCCACTCCGGGTGTGCCCAACTGGAGCTACAGCTTCGCCAGCAACACGCCGCCCGAGCCCGAAATCGGCATCACTTCGGGCACGGTGACAAGCATCTCCGGCTACTCCGATCTGGGCGGAGCCGATTCCGCCGTCACCCTGGCTCTTTGGGAGACCGATCCCAATCAGAATATGAGCGAGCGCGCCCAGGTCGTCGCCGGCACGCTGTTCCACGAAATCGGCCATACCCTTGGCCTGAGCCACGGCGGGCTCTATTTCCAGGGCGGGACAGGCAGTTACATCCCCACCTTCGACATCAATTGCAAGACCAATTATCAGAGCGTCATGAACTATCTGTTCCAACTCACTGGCCTGGGCCCGAACTATGCCGTCGCTTACTCCAACCAGACGCTCGAAACCCTGTCAGAAGGTTCGTTGCAATCGGTCGGCGACCTTGTTGACACCAACAACCCTCCGGATTACGCCACTTATTCAACTTCCGCGTGGTACGCTCCATCGGCGCCGGCGAATTCGACGGAAAGCCCAGCCTTGCTAAAGTGTGACGGCTCGCCGCTCAACTCGCCAGGCAACTCTGACGAAACGGGCTACCTTGTGCAGGGCTCCGTCGAGCCCGTCACTCCGGCGTGGACCGATGGCCAGGACATCACCTTCGATGGCGTGCTGCCCGGATCAACGGGTTTGAACGGTCTGCCTGGGTACAACGACTTCAACAACGTCGATCTGCGCCAGGTGGGCGCCACCGGCGGCGAGTTCGCGGCCCTCGCCAGCGTGGTTTCGTTCGGTAATGCTACAGCGCCGGTCACCGTTGAACCCGGCGGAAGTGTGACTGTGGGCCCCGGCGGTAGCGTAACTGTGGGCAATAACGGCACTGTGCAGCTGAACCAGGGCGGCAGCGTAACCGTTGGCAGTGGCGCCGTAATCACCGGCAGCAACACCATCGGCTTCGGCACCGGAGGCACCGTAACGTTTACGGGCACCACCACCATCACACCTGGCAGCAACGGCACCATCGGATTCCCCAACGGCGGCGCTCTTACCCTTAGTAATACCGGCACCATCACGCTCACTGGCGGCGGAACTCTCACAGTGACCGGACCGGCGAATGTGATGCTGAGCCAGGGCGGCACCCTCTCTGTTGACGCCGGCCAGTCATCAGCGGCCACAATCACGATTCCATCAACCGGCGGCACCTACAGCATTGACAGCTACGGCGCCACCATCACGCTCACCGGCAGCGAATCTCTAACCCTCAGCGGCGGCGGCGCTGCCACTTTCGGCGGCGGCGGAGCTGTGGTATTCGGTGGCGGCGGAGCTGCGACTCTCGGCGGCGGCGGAGCTGCCGTCCTCGGTGCCGGCGGAGCTGCTACCCTGGGCGGCGGCGGAGCTGCCACTCTAGGCGGCGGCGGAGCGGTCACCCTCCTTGAGGGCGCAACTGTCACCCTCAGCAATGGCGGAGCCGTGGTCTTCGGCGGCGGCGGCGCTGCGACCCTCGGCGGCGGCGGAGCTGCCACTCTGGGCGGCGGCGGAGCGGTCGTTCTGGGCGCCGGCGGTGCTGCAACCTTGGGCGGCGGTGGTTCGGTCACCGTGTCCGCAGGCGGAACGATCACCCTTCCCGCCGGTGGAGCTGTCGTCCTCGGTGGCGGCGGGGTCGGCAGCATTTCAGT
>JASHSS010000430.1 GCA_030038565.1 Bryobacteraceae bacterium | reverse complement strand
GGGGTCTATTATCTGTACGTGGATCTGGGCCACGATCTGGACACGGAACACCTGCGTTTCGGGAGCAACCGCTTCACTCCGGCGCCGCTCGGGCCTTTCGACTTCGGCGAGATCACTTCCGAGTCGGGGGTTTCCGGCAACCGCTTCGAAGTGGTTTTGAATCCCCGGTAGGGATCGCACCTGACGAGTCCTGCGGGAGCCGGCCGGTGGACGGCGCCATGCGCGCTCCATCGAGCGGGTTAGTTCTCCACGGGATATTTCTCGATGTGGTCGACGACAAAAAACTCGGTTGCGAGTTTGCGCTTCTCCAATTGCAGCCCGGTTTCCATTCGTAAGACGCCGGCCAGCGGCCCAAGTTCGCTGTCGTCGTTGGGCCTGGCAAACTCGAAGCCGAGGTAATACCTGCCCGCCAGCCCGGTTTGGTCGGCTACAAAAGTGTGGAGAGTATCCTGCATCGCCTCCGCTACGTCATGCATGGTTACGCGGCGTGCGGTAAGCGCGAGCGTCCCCTTGCCCTCGACTGTAATCATCACGCGCCCTTCCCACCAGTCGGGCGTCCGGTCACTCATGTACTCCGGCATGGGAGGCGCCTTCTCGCCGTCCGCGACGGGCTTGATCTTCGGTCCGCCCCTGGCGACGGTAAGCACGTACCCGTTGACCTCGTGGCTCTCGCGGTGCGACGCGAGTTTGAAGCGCTCCACCAGCAGCGTCTGTAGCATTTGCCGGATTTGATCTTCGGTGGTGGAGGGGTCGGTTTTGGCGTCAATCTGATACCACGAGTCGTCTGCCTGCAATCCGGGAATGCGCCAGCTTTGCAAATGATAAGCGTACAGAATCAGCAGGGGGCGTCCGGCGATCCAATGGATGTTCCCGCCCGTGCGGATGGGCGATAGCGTGAGGTTCAGCGGGCCCCGGTCAACCTTTTTGACCGACGCGACGTCAAACGAAAGGCGGGAGGGAGGCTGCCGCTGCGCGACGGCAACCGCGCACACCGTAACCGCGATGGCCAATTGAGAGGGCATCCGCGCGCGGATTTGCATTGTCACCTTCCCGGCACCGTGCAGTATACATCCACTCGTGCCGTGCGCGTGGCAACTGCTGGTCACCGACGTATGCTAAAATTCTAGCATCAGACCGCTGGAGATGTTTTCGAAGTTCGTCCGCCAGACCCACATGTACCTGGGGCTGTTTCTGGCCCCATGGATTCTCCTGTATGCCCTGAGCACGCTGGCGATGACCCACCGCGAGGCCTTTCGGCTGAACTTTCCAACCCGGCTGCCGTGGGCCAAGGAGAGCGAACAGATTCTGCCACTGCAGTTCAGCACCGGCGCCACACCGGACTTCATGGGCGAGCAGATTCTTCAGATCCTGCATCTGGACGGAAACTTTCGCGCCACTCTCAGCGAGGACAAGGACACGCTCACCATCCTACGCAACGAGGCCCTCGCACCGCGACGCATCACGTACTCCGTCACGGGTGGCCATTTACTGATAGAGAGGCAGCCATTTGAGGCCCAGCCGTTCCTCGAGAGGATGCACCGCCGCCGCGGGTACGGCGGTTCATTCGCGGCCGATAACGGCTGGGCTGTTTCCATAGACGCCGTGATTGTGGCCATTACACTTTGGGTTCTGTCCGGCCTCTGGATGTGGTGGGAGCTGAAAATCACGAGGCGTACCGGCGGGCTAGTGGCCCTCAGCGGCGCGGCCCTGTTCGTCGCGCTGATATTGACAAGCTAGGAAAACCGTCATGAATGCTACCGAGCCGGCGATTGCACGCAAGCGCAGCATGGGGTTCGAAAAGATCAACCGGCGAACGCATCTCTACTCCGGATTGTTCTTTCTTCCCTGGTTCCTGTTCTACGGCCTGAGCTCCACGGTTTTCAACCATCCCAAATGGTTCGACAGCCCCGAGCAGAAAAGGATCCCGCTGTTCGACCGCTCCTACGCGGTCGAATGTCCGAACCCGGCCGGAGACCTGCGGCCGTTCGCCGAGCGGGCGCTCAGAGAAACTGGTCTCGACGGACAGTTCGTGGTGCGGGCGGAGAACTTCGATAGCGTCACCATCATCATCAATCAGGACCGGTTCTTGTCCAACACCCGGATCGCCTGGAATTCCGCATCCCGCCGGCTGATCGCCACACGAAGCGGGTGGGAGTGGCGTAAGCTTCTCACCAAAATTCATACCCGGGGCGGATTCGAGACACCTGGGTTTCTGTGGAATCTGTGGTCGGTGATCGTGGACGCGATTCAGGTGGCGATGATCGTCTGGATCGCCACCGGCCTCTATATGTGGTGGCATCTGAAGCGTTACCGCGGCTGGGGATGGCTGGCCCTGGGGTGCGGAAGTGCTTTGTTTGCGGCGTTTGTGCTGACACTCTAGGCCTCAGTACCGTTCAGTTAAGGACGGCCCTCTCCGCGCCGCCTGGATCTGCGGCGTTCATGGGGAGTGACACTCACATCAGGGAATGTTGGCGCAGTCGCCGGGCAATCTCCGAGTGGCGCCTCATCCGACCGTGACAACTCGCCCGCACCGGCACATCAGCGAGATGATGAACCAGACATGGATCGTCTGGGCGAGCGCCGTTCATCGCGTACATTCGGAACTTGGGGGTGCGCGGTTCTGGCTTCCAAGGGCAGAGCTGTTACGATAGAGGCCAGGGGCGGTTTCGAATGACGACGATTGCCGAAGGCAAGGAAGCGGTGTTGGCGTACTTGGAGGATGAGGCTCAGACCATCGCCGGGCAGCCCGGGGTTTATCGGCTCCTGCGGGATGATGCTGGAAACCTCGTTGCCATCATCGCAGGGCGCAGCTTCCTGGGAACCGGGTCGTATTCGTTAGGCGGGAGCCGGATGGCCGTGCTAGATGGTCTCGTTGTATACGTCCAACAGAAACCAGAGGCTTAAGTATGACCCGTTCTATAACGCAGACAAGGAGGAGCATCTAGTGGGTTACGACGGAGCCGTTGACGGCGTGAAAATCGTTGGTGGTGTCGCAGTCGCAGCCCTGATGCTTACTGGTTTGCCGGCACCAGAAGTAACGATCTCCGCGCCGCGGTCCTCCCGGCTACACCAACCGCCGCAAGACGTAGACATCGAACCTGCAATCCAGCAGGCAATCCGAGTGATTGGGGGCCGTGAAGAAGCCATGCGATGGCTGGGCACTCCAGTTCGGGCGCTGGGGTTCGCCACGCCGATTTCCCGCCTGCATGACGCGGCGGGCCGGGATCAGGTTCTGTCCGTTCTCACGAATTTGGAGCACGGCGTTCTGTGATTGAGGTTTATCGACTGCACTCCAGTCGGTATCCTGCGAATGACGGCAGGGGGGCTTCCGCAAATGGGGGCCGGTGGAATCCGAAAGGTACTGAAGTCATCTATTCGACCGCATCGAGGTCTTTGGCGGCCCTTGAGATTCTTGTTCATTATTCCGTCCTCCCAAGGGATTTCGTTATGACGCCGATTTTTCTGCCAGACTGCGTCTCCATCATGAATGTACCGGAGGCGGTGCTCGTCAGCGGCTGGGATCTGCCAATTCCGATACCAATTATTCAAGAATATGGAAGGCAATGGGTTGCCAGTAATAGTTCTGCAGTCCTCCGTGTCCCGTCGGCAGTGGTCCGCCTTGAGTGGAACTATGTCATCAATGTCCTCCACCCTGGATTCCCCGAAATAACATTTGGTCCATCCGAGCCGTTTTCCTTTGATCCGAGGCTCAAATAGCGGAGTGAAAGAATAAGGTGTCTTTGCTGAGCGGTCCCAGTCTCACGTAGCTTAGTGGCGACAATCGGCTCGGATGCGCCAATCCGTCGGTCGGCAACCTGCCGGATAAACGCAAAAGCCACCGAAGTAGCCCAGCTCCGGGAGGATCGGCCACTCGGACAAAGCCGACAGGCACGACCTTCGGCGATCACTCCTGTGGGGTTCCCCGGTCACGGCAACTGGCTCGGGGTCGCCCGAGGGGCGAAATCGAACGGAAGGCCCTTGAATTCGCCTCTAGGCCAAGCCTAGGCCGCGCCAAGGCGGCGATTTTGGGACTCCCGATCAGGCGGGCGCGGCCCTCGCAATGGTATTTTTCTTATGTGAACGAAGCGCAGCGGCTATGTGGCGTGGTTCTGGAATCGCTCGACCAGGAGCGGGACTCCAGTGCTCTCGCCCGCCAGGCCTATCGCAGCCGGACGCAGTTTTACAGGGTGTTTCAAGCCATGATCGAGGAGACGCCGGTGGCCCTGCGGCGGAGACTGCTGTTGGAAAGAGCGGCATGGCAGTTGTCCCGGACGCACCTCTCCGTGACAGACATCAGCCTGAATGCGAATTATCAATCGCTGGAAGCGTTCTCCAGGGCGTTCCGAAAGGCGTTCCGCGTTTCTCCGAGCCTGTATCGCCGTATGGGGGCGACGTACACATACCTGCACGCGACGAATGGAATTCATCACCATTCCGGGAAGCATGACACGAAAGGAGCCGATTCTACCATGGACCTCTTCGATATTTTCTCCGGCCAGGAATCCTGGCATACCCGGCGTCTGCTCGATTTGGCGAAGACGTTGAACGACGAACAGCTGGACCGCCCGTTGCAAAACCCGGTGAAGGTCTTTCCGTGGGATGGCCCGGATCAGAGCCTGCGCCAGATTCTGGACCGGATGGTGCAGACCAAGGAAGCCTGGGCCGCGGCGCTGACGGGCGGCAGTTGGTCCCCGGAGGACGATGCACCGGCGGCGAAACGAACTCCCGCGGCTATGGTGGCGCGCCTGGATGAAGCCGACGCGAAGTTCCACGGAGTACTCACCGGGGTGCGCAATCGAAGCGCGTGGGAGGATACGTTTGTGGACGCCCTGTGCGAACCGCCGGAGACCTTCACCTTCGGCGGTATGTTCGCGCACGTGATTACGTTCAATGCTTACCGGCGGATGGTCGCGATGGACGTGCTGCGGCGCCTGGGGGTGAAGGTGGAAGGCTTTGGCTGTCCCACCGAGTACCTCGCGAGCCTGGCGAGCGCGTGAGACCGAGCGGCAGCCGCGATGGCCGGCGACTGGCCGCGCAGCGTTCAGGAACGCGGCCCGGATTCTCAAACTGACCCACCTCCGAAGCGATCCCAGCGGGCCGCGGAATTGCTATACTAAGAGGGTTCTGTCCGAACACCCAACTTTCCTATGTTCCTCAGTGTCAAGGAGATGGAGCTGCGGAAGATCCGTTTCGACGTGACTTTCGAACCCGGACGGATAGATTTTGCGGGGGAAGCGCTGGAGCAGGCTTCTCCGCTGCGGGCAACCGGTGTAGCCGAGTTGCTGCCGCATTCGGAAGGCGAAGTGCGCATCCAGGGCCGCTACTCCGTAGAAATGGTAGCGGAGTGCGACCGGTGTCTGGGGCGCGCCCGGTTTCCGTTAGAAGGGACCCTCGATTTGTATTACCGGCCTTCCTCCTTCATTGCCCGCGACGAAGAGGTCGAGATCGATGAGGAAGAGGCCGAGATGGGCTTTTATGAGGGCGGCGGACTGGAACTCGAAGACATTCTTCGGGAACAAGTATTGTTGGGTTTGCCGATGCAGAGGGTATGCAGCGACGTTTGCAAGGGGATCTGCCCGGTATGCGGCAGAAACCGCAATGAAACCGAATGCGGCTGCCGGCCGGAGACCGCGGACGACCGGTGGGGCGCCCTCCGCGACCTCGCCCGATAGGCCCGAGATTCACAATTTCCGAGAGATTGCTTGAGGTAAGAATATGCCGAATCCCAAACGTAGACACTCGCAAAGGCGCACGGCCAATCGCCGCGCCCACGACTCGCTGAAGCGCAGCGGCGTCTCCGAGTGTCCCAATTGCCACGGGCAGAAGGTTCCGCACCGGGTGTGCCCGCATTGCGGGCAATACAAGGGACGTGAAGTGGTGGAAGTGGAACAGGAGTAAACTGGTCGCTACATGTTGACCATTGCCGTGGACGCAATGGGTGGCGATCATGCCCCCAAAGCGGAAGTGGACGGGGCGGTGGAAGCCGTCCGAAGCCTGGGCGTGAAAGTCGTTTTGGTAGGCCAGGAGGCCCTGGTTCAGCAGGAACTCTCGCGGCACTCGGATTTCCGCCAACTTCCCATCGAGATCGTCCACGCCAGCGAACGCATCACCATGGAGGACAGCGCCGCCCGGGCGGTGCGCGCCAAGCGCGACAGTTCCCTGCGGGTGGCCTCCCGGCTGGTACGCGATGGAGCGGCCCAGGGATTCGTGTCGGCGGGCAACACCGGCGCCGTGATGGCTACGGCCAAGATGGTGCAGGGTGTGGTGCCGGGGGTGTATCGTCCGGCGCTCGCGGGCGCCTTCCCCACCATGGTGAGCGGTTCCCCGGTGGTGGTGCTGGATGTGGGGGCCAATGTGGATTGCTCGCCCCAGATGTTGGCCCAATTCGCCATCATGGGGGAGATTTACTCGCGCATTATTCTGGGTCTGGCCAAACCGCGGGTGGGCCTGCTCTCGATCGGCGAAGAGGATCACAAGGGCAACGAGATGACCCGCTCGGCCGCGCCCCTACTGCGCAGTCTGAACCTCAACTTCATCGGCAACGTGGAAGGCCGCGACATCTACTCCGGCACGGTGGATGTGATTGTGTGCGACGGCTTCATCGGCAACGTGGCGCTAAAGGTCAGCGAAGGGCTGGTGGATATGTTCAAGCACCTGCTGCGCGAATCGCTGGAAGCTTCCATTTCCGGGAAGATCGGGTACGCGCTTTCGCGGCCGGCCTTCAGCCATTTCCGGAAACGCCTGGATTATACCGAATACGGGGGAGCGCCGCTGTTGGGCGTGCGCGGGGTCTGCATCATCTCCCACGGCCGCTCCAACGCCAACGCCATCAAAAACGCGATCCGCGTGGCCAAGGAGTTTTCCGAGGGCCGGGTGAACCAGCGGATCGAGGAAGAGCTGCGCGGCAAGGAACGCGGCACGGGCGACTGAAGGGTCCGAAGCTTTGCCGCAACCAGCGCGTCTAAGAGATTGAGATGCCGGGCGCTGCGATCAGGTTTTTTCGTGTGGGCAAGGTAGGGGATCGGTCACCCCGCCCTGCCAAGTTGTTTCTGGCGCTAGCCCTGGCCACCTGCGCGTGGGCGCAGCCCCAATACGCCACCTGGACTCTCACCGCCCAGCCGGCCACCGCGGCGCCGGGTGGAAAAGTGCTGCTGCGCGCCGAGGCCCAAATCCAGCCGGGCTGGCATTTATACGCCCCTTCCAACCCGCCAGGCACGGGCATTCCAGCCTCATTTAAGATTTCGCCCGCATCGTTGGCAGAGCAGGCCCGCGTTTTCCAGGTGAAACCCAAGCGCGCCTTCGACAAAAACTTCGGCTCGGACACCGAGACCTTCGAAGGCCAGGCCGCTTTTCTGCTGGAGGCGCAAATGGCCCCCAGCGCGCCGCCCGGTCCCGCCGAACTTACGGTCCAGGCCCGGTTTCAGACCTGTAGCGACACCCAGTGTGTCCCCGGCCGCTGGACCGGGCAGGTGACGGTGAATGTGCAGCCGGGCGCGCCCGCGGCGGTCGTGATTCCCGCCGGATTCGCAGAGGCCCGGCCGGCTCCGGCGGGCGGTGGGCCTCCGGCGGATGAGCGCGGACTGGCGCAGTTTCTGCTGCTGGCGTTCGGTGTGGGGCTGGCCTGCATCTTCACTCCCTGCGTCTTCCCCATGATCCCCATCACCATGTCGTACTTCCTCAACCGGCAGGCCGGTGGGAAGCGCGATGGGGTGGTTCAGGCGGTGGTCTTCTGCCTCGGCATCATCGTACTCTTCTCCGGCATCGGACTGCTGGTCACCGCCGCGCTTGGCCCCTTCGGCGTGGTGCAACTGGGGTCCAATCCGTGGGTCAACGGCTTCATCGCAGCGCTCTTTATCGCCTTCGGGCTGAGCCTGCTGGGGGCTTTCGAGATCACCATCCCCTCGGCCATTCTGACCAAGCTGAATGCCTCTTCGGAAAAGGGCGGATTTGCCGGCACGCTGCTGATGGGCCTGACGTTTTCGCTAGCCTCGTTCGCCTGCGTGGGGCCGTTTGTAGGCACCCTGCTGGCGGCTTCGGTCGGTTCGGGCGGCTTGCGGCCCCTGGCGGGTATGGTGGTCTTCTCCGCCGGGCTGGCGCTACCCTTCTTCCTGCTGGCGCTGTTCCCCTCGTATCTGAAAAAACTGCCCCGCTCGGGCGGTTGGATGTCGCGCGTGAAGGTGGTGATGGGCTTCATCATCCTGGCGGCCAGCTTGAAATACCTGGCCAGCGTCGACCAGGTGATGCAGTGGGGCTTCCTCACCCGCGAGCGCTTTCTGGCGGCGTGGATCGTGTTGTTCGCCATGGCCGGCCTTTACCTGCTGGGATTCGTGCGCCTGGAGGGCGTCAAGCCGGATGAGCCCATGGGGGTGGTGCGGCTGCTTCTGGGAATGGGCTTTTTGATTTTCGCCATCACCCTGGCGCCGGGCATGGCGGGCTCGCCCCTGGGAGACCTGGACGCATATATCCCCGCCGGTGCGGACACCGCCCGCGCGGGCGCGGCAGCCACTGGCCCGGTGTGGTTGAAGGACGAGTACCGCCAGGCGCTCGACCAGGCGCGCCGCCAAGGCAAACTGGTGCTGGTGGATTTCACCGGCTACGCCTGCGCGAATTGCCACTGGATGAAGGCCAATATGTTCACGCGGCCGCAAATTGCGGCTGAGCTGGGGCGCTTCGTGCTTGTGGAACTCTACGCCGATGGCGCCGATGCGGTCTCCGAAGCCAACCAGAAGCTGGAACTGGAGAAGTTCGCGACGGTAGCCGAGCCGTACTACGCGATTCTGGACCCGGATGAGAAAGTGCTGGCCACTTTCCCCGGCCTGACGCGCGATGCGGGGGAATTCCGGGCATTCCTGGAGAAAGGACCCGCGCCCACGGCTATTTCGGCTGCCGCCGAGGCTGCGCCCGCCGGCTCCGCTCCGGCCGGGGCTTTGAACGCCGCGGCTCCGGCCGCTGCTGCCGCGGCAACCGTCGCCGCTCCGGGCGGGCTGCCGCGCTTCGCCTCGCCAGCGCAGTTCGCCGGTAAGGTCCTGGTGGTGGACTTCTGGGCCACCTACTGCGTGCCGTGCATCCAGGAGATCCCCGGCTTCAACAAGCTGCAAAAGGAACTCAAGGACCGGGGCGTGGTGGTGGTGGGGGTGGCGATGGATGAGGAGGGCGAAGAGCGCGTCGCTCCGTTCCTGAAAAAGCATCCCATGGAGTACCAGGTAGCGCTCGGCGCGCCCGAATTGAACCAGCAGTTCAAGCTGGATGCGCTGCCGGTCACGGTGATCTTCGGCCGCGATGGCAGGCAGGTCAAGCGCTTTGACGGATTGACCAGCGAAGCCGATCTGACCGCGGCGGTCCGCGGCGCGCTGTAACGGCGCGGCCGGATTTGGCCGGCCTGTCCCGACTTCAGTTACTTCCGGCGGGCCTTAAGAATGCCGAGGGAGCGCTCCTGCGCCGGCGCCGCATACTCCAGAATGGCCCCCTGCGAGACCAGGATGCGGGCCAGTTCCCTGGTATCGACGTCCTGCACGCTGGTTCCGGCGCGGATGGCCAGAGCCGCCGCCACTCCCGCGGCGTGCCCCAGGATCATGTATTGCGGCTCCATCCGCAGGGTGCTGTAGGCCACGTGGCTGGCCGAGAAGCACACCGGAACCAGGAGGTTGGCCGCCTGCCCGCGCTTCGGAAGCAGAATCCGGTAAGGTATTTGATATGGCTTCACCGGCACCTGCATATCTCCTTCGTTGCGCACGAACCCGGCGGCGTTCACGACCCGCTCGACATTGTGCGAATCGCTGTTGTAGGATCCCATTCCGATGGCGTCCGGCTTGGTGAGATCGGTCTGGATATCGCGCTGCGTCATGACGTACTCGCCCACCATCCGCCGCGCTTCGCGGATGTAAAGCTGCCACGGGAAATTGCCGTTATCGGTGAACTCGTCCTTCGCCAACCCCCATTGGTTCATCTCCGCCCGCAAAGCCGGAGGCGAACCGGCGTCGTGCGCCAGAAACCACAGCAATCCCTTGGTGTACTCCTCGTGGGCGCGAAAAATTTCCGCGCGGCGGGCATAATTGCCCTCCGGAAAATCCCAACTTCCGCCGATGTAGTCTGTGGAGAACGGGCCATTATTATTGATATCCGCCTTGCGGTTGGGAATCGGGCCGATGGAAAGCACGTCGCCCATGTGCAGAGCGGGTTGGCGTTCCAGGAGACGCCGAAACAGTTCATAGCGCCGGGGGTCGTACTGCTCTGGCTTTGGATAGGGAACCTGGTTGGCAGGGTCCTGGGAAAAGATCATGCGGAAGTTGTAGGCTTGCACTTTGCGATCGGCCGAACCGGGCGGGCCGGCGGGCGCGGGCGAGATTTCCGGCAGCAGCTTTCCATCGGCGGCGTAGGGCGAAAGGTCCACCAGAAACTGGTGTTTGGGAGTTTCCCCGCGCACGCCCGCCAGCGATTCGCCATATAGCGCCTGGCTTTCCCTTCCCCAGGTATAAGTTACGCCGCAAGCCGCCATCAGGTCGCCTTCATAGCTGGCGTCCGCGAACACCCGGGCCGCGAACCGCCCGCCGTCCTCCATGCGGATAAAGGCCACCCGCCCGCCTTCCATCCGAACTCCGTCTTTCTCGCGCAAGCGCCGGCCCTTGAGCACCGTTACTCCGGCTTCCTGGAGCATCGCCTGAAAAATGCTTTCGGCCGCTTTCGGTTCCACGTACCAGGCGATGTCCTGGAGGTATTGCGGCAGGCCGTAATAGGTCCCCGCGCGCCAGTAAAACTCCAGCGAGTAGCCGCCGATGACTTCGCGCCGTCCCACGTCGGTGTGAGAGAGCCCTGACGCGACCATCCCCCCGATGTGCCGGCCCGGTTCCAGCAGAGTGGTCTTCAAGCCCATGCGGGCGGCGCTGACCGCGGTGACGATGCCCCCGGCCGTCGCTCCGTAGACCACTACATCGTATGAAGCGGCATCGTTCGAAGCGCCGGTCTGCCCGGCCAGCCCGGCAGCAGCCAGGAGCATCACCGCGGCCAGCCGGCACACCCGGGCGGAAATGGGATTAGGCGTCCCCGCCGGTAACGCCGCCGCCCGCGAATTTGCCATTCCCACCACTGTTTGCGCCATGTACACGTCTCGTTCCCCCTTGACAACTGGGAGCTTATGGAGCTTATGAAGCCCAGGCCTGGCCTGTCCCCTTCTCAGCCCGAAATCCGCTATAGAGGATAGTCCTGTATATATTGTTACAATGCAAGCTCGGGATCGCGCCAGTTGTCTGGCGGCCCACATACGCTCCGCAGGATACCGAACCGCACGACGAGGTACGACCATGTTATTTCGAGACCACCGGGATCGTCCCCTATGCTGGCCCAAACTGGCGATGCTGCTGTTGCCGCTCGTGGCGGGAAGCCTGCCGGCGGCCCAGGACCGCGTCACCGGGCCGGTCGACCTGAACCGGACCACCGTGCTGCCGGGGCACCTGCTTCCGCAGGCCCAGGCGAGGTTTGATCGGGGGACGGTGGATCCCGGGATGCCGCTCGACCGCATTACCGTCTTTCTGCGGCCCGACCCATCGCTGGATACATTCCTCGAAGAGTTATACAACCGGTCCTCGCCCAATTACCGCCAGTTCCTGACTCCGGAGCAATTTGGCGATCGCTTCGGGGCCGGCGCGGGGGACCTGGCGGCGATCCGCTCGTGGCTCGAATCGGCGGGCCTGAGGGTGACCGATACGGCCCGCGGGCGCCACTGGATCGCCGTTACCGGCGATGCTGCCGCAGCCGCACGCGCCTTTCACACCGAGTTCCACCATTACCTGGTGGATGGCAAGCTGCACTTTGCCAATGCCACCGAACCGTCCATTCCGGCAGCGTTCAGCGGGGTGGTGGCGGGCATCTACGGTCTCCACGATTTCCATCCCCAACCGCTGGTTCTGCCCGCCCTCAGTGCCGCCACACCCCAGGCGAATTTGGGCGGCTCCCACTATCTTGTACCGGACGATTTCGCCACCATCTTCGACATCGATCCGTTGTACACCGCCGGGTTCAATGGCACGGGCCAAAGCATCGCCGTCGCCGGGCAGACGGCCATCAACCTGTCCGACATCCGCACCTTTCGCAGCGATTTCAAGCTGCCACCCGCCGATCCGCAGTTGATGCTGGTGGGTAAGAGTCCCGGCAACGTCGGAGGCGGGTTTTTAGAGGAAGCCGATCTGGACATCGAATGGTCGGGCGCGGTGGCGCCCAACGCGACGATCATTTACGTCTACTCCAACGACGTCTACACCTCGGCCCAATATGCCATCGACCAGAACGTGGCCCCCGTGCTGACGTTCAGTTACGGCGACTGCGAACCGAGCGCTCCGTCCGCCATGCGCTACATCGCTCAGCAGGCTAACGCCCAGGGGATCACCTGGATGGTCGCCTCCGGCGACGCGGGCACGGCGACTTGCGATGATGTATATGGCGCGCCTACTCCGCAGAGTTCTCTGGGTCCCAGCCCGGCGTTCCCGGCGGATTTCCCGGAAGTCACGGCGGTAGGCGGGACCACCTTCAACGAAGGCCTCGGCAACTACTGGGCGGCCAGCAATGACGCCAACGGCGGGTCGGCGCTGTCCTATATTCCGGAGGTCGCCTGGAACGATACCGCCGCGCGCAACAGCTTCGCAGCGACCGGGGGCGGCGCCAGCGTGGTATTCACGCAACCCGCCT
Source organism: Bryobacteraceae bacterium (assembly GCA_030038565.1). Taxonomy (GTDB): domain Bacteria; phylum Acidobacteriota; class Terriglobia; order Bryobacterales; family Bryobacteraceae; genus JOPF133. Next base: position 2,480 of record JASHSS010000430.1, on the reverse strand, counting down.
GGCAGACCGGTCCCGGCGTGCCCAACGATGGCACGCGCCACGTCCCCGATGTGGCCTTTCCGGCTTCGCCCGATCACGATGGCTACGAGGTGATCACCGGCGGCTCCCTGGGCATCTTCGGGGGGACCTCCCTGGCGTCACCCACATTTGCCGGTGTGGTGGCGCTGCTCAACCAATACCTCACGTCCAAGGGCCTGCTGGCGCAGCCTGGGCTGGGCAACATCAACCCGGACCTCTACCGGCTGGCGCAGTCCTCCAGCGGAATTTTCCACGATATCATCACCGGCAACAACCAGGTGCCCTGCGTGCAGGCCAGCGTGGCGTGCATCAACGGACTGGTGGGCTACACCGCGGGTCCCGGCTACGACCTGACCACCGGATGGGGATCCGTGGATGTCAATAACCTGGTGACTCAATGGAGCACCGCGAGCGCAGCCAGCACCAGCCTTTCCGCGACGCCTACCAGCGCGGCGCTGGGCGACGCGGTTCAATTGACGGCCACCGTCAGCGGCGGCGGCAGCGCCGTTCCCTCCGGGACCGTCACCTTCCTGGTGGACAACCTCAGCCTCGGCAGCGTCACCCTTTCGGCCGGCACGGCATCCCTCAGCGTCACAGGCTTGCAGCTTGCGGCCGGCAATGGAACGGTTTTTGCGCTGTACAGCGGCGATGCGATTTACGATAGCTCGGGCGCCACCGCGTCAGTCGCCATCACGCCGCCCGCCAGCGGGTCTATGGTCGTCCCGGTGGTTTCCCCCAATCCGGTGAACGCCACCCTGAGCGCCTCCGGGATGGGCTGGGAGTATAGCATCACGCTGTCGAACCCCTCGTCAGTGGCCACTACTCTGACCGGCTTCATCATCGGAAGCGCGAATGAAAGCTCGCGGATCGCGGCGTTCTTCGGTACGAGTACAATCCCCGCCAAGGGATCCATTTCGGCGAGCGTCATATCCACCGGCCTCACGCCGCCGGCGAGCCAGGTCTTCAAATTTTCGGGCGCCGATCCCGGCGGCGCGACGTGGACCCAATCCCTCCCGGTGAGTTTTCTGGGACCCGTGGGGCCCGGGCTGTTCCCCGCGATTTCGCTCAGCAGCACGCCCGGCACGGTGGTGCAGAATCCCCAAGCCGCCTGCCCGTGGGGAGAGCAGTTGACCGTGCAGGAGCTGTCCGGCTTCCCCGTGGTGCTCAACAAATTCACCGCTGCGGGCACGGACCTCAGCACCTCCATCTCGCAGATTTTCGGGACCAATCGCCTGGCGCCCTTCGGGGCCTTGCAGGGTACGTTCTGCTCCAGCGGCCTGGTGTCCACCAGCCTCACGCCGGGCGGCAGTGAGACTTTTACGCTGGCCGGAACCACCAACGCGGGGTCGGTGACGGCTTCCGCGACGGTCCAATTCGCCGCGGCATCCTCGGCGCCTTCGAACTTCACCGCGTCCCCGGCGTGGATTACCATGGCAGGCCCGAGCAACCCGTTCACCTCACTCCCCAGCCTGGCGCTCAATTTCTCAACCGGCCAGCCCTCGTGGAGCATTTCGGTTCTGCCGGTGAACGGCAACCCCACCTGGCTCACCGTCAGCCCCCGATCCGGCACCGGCTCCGCGCAGGTCAGCCTGACGGCGGCAGCGACGGGGCTTTCCACGGGAGTTTACCAGGCGCTGGTAGCGGTCCAATCGCCGGATGCGATCCCTCAATACCTCACCGTTCCAGTGACCATGGTGGTGGGCGCAGCGACCACCACCGCGATCACCGGGGCGGCCAACAACGCTTCGAACGCCGTGACGTTCGCTCCCGGCGAGCAGATCGCGGTCTACGGCACGCACCTGGCGCCCGCGGGAACCACCGCCGTGGCCAGCCAGTTTCCATTGCCGCTGACAGAGGCGGGCGTGTCCGCGATGGTGAACGGCGTGGCCGCGCCTTTTTACTACGTCTCCCCCGGCCAGATCGATCTTCAGATTCCGTACGAAACCACCACCGGGCCAGCCATTCTGGCGGTGAACAACAATGGGCAGGTGGCCATTTTCCCACTGGCGGTTGCCTCCACCGCCCCAGGCCTGTACGGCCTTTGGAGCGTGTCGGGGGTTCCCGCCACCATCGCGCAACAGGGGGCGGTGCTGGTCGCCTACATGACCGGAGAAGGCGATGTGACCCCCAGCCTGGCCACCGGAGCGACACCTTCTTCAAGCACGGCCGTGTCTTCGCTTCCCACGCCGCGGCAGACGGTCGCGGTGACCGTGGGCGGGGTTGCGGTGGCACCCAACCAGTTGTTGTTCGTCGGAATTCCGGCTGGACTGGCCGGCGTAACGCAGATCAATTTCATGGTCCCCGCGAACGCTCCGCTTGGCGCGCAGCCGGTGGTGGTGAGCGTGGGAGGGGTGGCCAGCCCGCCGGTAAATCTCACGGTTACCGCCGCGTCGAGCCAGTGAGAGGCCGCCGAGGGCCTGCATAATGCGCGGCGGCTCCACGTGGACGGCGCAGTAGCGCGG
>JASHSS010000429.1 GCA_030038565.1 Bryobacteraceae bacterium | reverse complement strand
GGCAGCAGGCCGAAGGGCCGCAGCGCCATGGTTCCCACCGACGCCGCTCCAAGCTTAATGAATCCTCGACGGCTGAACATATGTTTTCCCCTAAGTGGACCTATTGGATGATTTGATATTCGCTGGAGGTCAGTACGACGTATAAAGCCGCCTGCGCCTGGGCTGCCGGCGTACTTACCACCGAAGCCGCGCTGGTGGCCGCGTCGGCGAGGCCGCTGGACATCCCGCTGTGCAGAAATACGGAACCGATGTAATCCAGCAGGCCGCTCACATTGTTCTGATATTGCTCGAAGGCCGTCAGATTGAGCGTGGTGCTGGAATCCAGCTTGCCGTAAAGCGCCGCGTTCACGATATCCGCGCGTTCCGCGGCGGTCTGGGTGGAGTAGATGCCAAACTCCGGAGCGGGCGCTCCGCCCGGCACGGTATACAACGGCGAGAAGTAACTGAACACGGTGGGCGGATAGAAAAGTTCCTGCCCCATCAAGGTTGCGTCGTTATAAGGCGCGCTGGATGCGCCCAGGGTGGCGTTCAATCCGCGCAGCAGGTTGGCCATAAACAAAACCGGCTCGCGCATGTGCCCGAAATTGGGGTTCGGCGCCGCGCTGGGGTCGTCGCCCGCGCGCGCTTCGGGGTCCGTCAGGATCGCGGTGATCACCGCCTGCAGGTTGCCGGTTACGCCGGCGCCGTCATTCGTGAAGACGCTGGATACCCGCTGGATATAGGCCGGGCTGGGATTACTGGTCACCAGGTGTTGGATCAACTGGCGGCTCACGAAGGGCGCCATGGTCGGCTGCGACATGAGCGCATCCAGCACCGATTCCAGGTCCTGTTCGGCGGTCTGCCCGGCGGGAATTACGATCCCCGAGACCACCGTCTTCGACGTCATGTCGTGCTCCGCCTCCACGGCGAACATCTGGCCGGTGTAATAAGCCGGGTTGTTGGTCTTGGCGGTGGCTCCGGGCGCGGTCGGGTAAGTCCATCCGGTGAAGGCTTTGGCCTGGCTCGTGACTACCGCCTGGTCGTAAGTGGCCACCGGGTTCTTATTGGAATCCAGCACCGCGCTGCCATCGGGATTCAACTGCGTGAGTCCGAGAGTGAATAACTGCATTAACTCGCGGGAGTAATTCTCGTTGGCGGCAGTGCCTTTCGACGGATTGGCCTTGTTATTGTTGGCCATATTAAGATAGTTGCCCATGGCCGGGCTCAGGGTCACGGCGCGGATCAGGTCGCGGTAATTGCCGAAGGCATTGTCCCGGAAAATCCGCCAGTACGGCGGAAAGGCATAGGCGGGCTTGGTGGAGACCGCCGAAACCACCCAGATTTCCGAGAGCGCGAAAGCCACCCGCTGCCGCAACTGGTCCTGCCCGCTCACCGCGTTCTGGAAAAACGCCAGCTGCACGGGAGCCAGGTTGTTGTTGCTGGTCCCGTTGGAAGCCAGAATGGGCTGGTCCGGCAGATCGGAAGTATTCAGGGCGAACTGCGCGGTCAGCCAGTTGGCGATGCCCATTTGCTGCAGTTGGGCGATGGAAGCCGGTGTCGGCCCCCAGGTGGCCTGATCGAGAAACCGGGCCGCGGCCCGCGCGGTCATCACCGCGGCGGTGGATTGTGCATACAGACACGGAACCAGAAACAGGACGGGAAATATTTTGGAACCCTTCATAGAACCCTCAGTACCGCACGCAGAAATGAACCCCGGCGGGCGCTGAAAAGTTGCGCAGTAAATTTCCCGCAAACGGGTCCGGGGAGACGAAAAAGGGCGTCAGGGACCGAATCCGCGATTCATATCCCACAAAGGATAGTGCGGCAACGCCCCGGCCGGGTCGCGTATGAACTCCTCGGTTTGAGTTACCAGGTCGCGCGCCCGCTGCCGCTGCGCGGTCCCCACACTCCGCCGGCCGAGCCTGGGCGCCTGGTCGGCCGCCCGAATCGTGCCGGGCGCCGGAATTAACCCCTCCGCGAGCACCGGCCGGTCTCCGCGGTAGCGTTCGAACAATCCGTGCAACGACTCCCGCAGGCCGCCGATCTCCTGCCTGCCGAAGCGGGTTTCCCATCGCGCCTCGATCTCCGCAACCAACCGCCTGTAGACCTGCTGCGCTTTCAGGCCGCGCGGCGAAAGGCGCACCACCTTGCCCCGCCGCGCGGCTGGATTGGCTTCCACCACCACATAGGGTCTGTGCTGCCATCCAATGCCGCTGGTTTCGGGAGATGCCCCCGTGAGACGCGGAATCTCCGCAGCGGGCAGGGGCTGTTCGCCCAACACGCGCAGCGTGGTGGTGCACATCGGAAGCGGCGCCGGCGATTCACCATCGAACTCCATGCGGAAAGCCAGCAGCAACTGCGAAAGCAAGGTGGGGATCGGCAGACCCTCCGCGGCGGTCGCACGGGGCGGGAAGGTTTCGTTCGGGTCGTAGCCCACAGGAAGTCCGTGGGGCAGTTCGAACTCGAGCCGCTCCGCGACGCTCTCTAAGGACTTTCGCAGCCGGCCGATCTCGTCCTTCCCGAAGCGTTTCTCCCAGCGCGTCTCGATGAGGCCGAACAATGGCGGCCAGGTTTCGTGCGCCTGGCTGCCTTTGGAAGTGAGACGCACCAGCCATTCCGCGCGCACGCCGCGGCCGCTGCCCCACCCGTCGCGCAGCACGCGTCCAGCCAGCCGGTGGGGACGCATGGGGATGGGCCGGGCATCGGCCGGGTCTGGTTCGAGCTTGACG
>JASHSS010000428.1 GCA_030038565.1 Bryobacteraceae bacterium | reverse complement strand
CGGCAGGCTGCGCCGTCAAGCCCGCCTCGCTCGTGAGCGCCTCGAACTTCGCGCCGCCCAGGTTCCGGAAAACCGTATTCGGCTGCTCCACCGGCGCGTTGGTCGCATACCCCAGCGATTGCACGTGGCCGCGCGATACAAACAGGTCCTTCCAGCCGTCGTTATCGAAATCCGCGATAGTGGGCGAATATCCCGCCATGGGCGCGCTCAGCCGGGCCATGTTGCTGGCATTCGAGATGTCCGCGAATCTGCCCTTTCCCAAATTGCGGAACAGCGGGAACGTCTCGTAATCCAGCGCCACGAAGGCGATGTCCGGATAACCGTCGTTGTCGATATCGCGGGCGTCCACTCCCATCCCCGAAATGAAATTCCCGTCACCCGCCAGCGCCACCCCCGCATCGAAAGCGCTCTCTTCAAACTTGCCGCCGCCCTTGTTATGAAAAAACGAGTTGTACACCTTGTCGTTCGCGACAAAGATGTCCATCCATCCGTCCAGATCGAAGTCCGCGATTCCCACCCCCATCCCCTTGCCGGGGCTCCCGCGGATTCCCGATTCCGCCGAAATATCGCGAAATGTCCCATCGCCGTTATTCAGAAATAACTGGTTGGGAGTCCCCTTGTAAAACTTGGGGTGGCAGTAGTCCGGGCGCCCCGGCGCGGCCTCGCAAAGCGGCTCGGTGCGAATATCCCATGCCAGGTAGTTCACCACGAACAGATCCAGCAGCCCGTCGTTATTGACATCCACCCACGCCCCGCCCACCGACCATAAAGGCCCGTACTGGGCGTCCGGCTTCGAGATCCCCGCATTTTCGGTGACATCCGTGAACGTGCCGTCCCCATTGTTGTGGTACAAGTGATTGCCGTGAACGCCGCCGACGAAAATATCCTGGAACCCGTCGTTGTCGTAGTCGCCGATGGCCACCCCATTGTCGAAGCCCGTGCCCGCCAGGCCGGCCCGTTCGGTCACATCTCTGAAGTTGCCTTTGCCGTCGTTCTGGAACAGCCGGTTGGAGTATTTCGCCGAAGTCTTCTTCAGCGTCTGGATGTCGGCTCCGTTGGCGAAGAAGATGTCCAGGTAGCCATCGTTATTAAAATCGAAGACCGCCACTCCGCCAGCCATCGTCTCGGGCGCATGCCGCCGCTCGGTTTCGCAGCTATCCAGCCGAAAATCGATCGGACGGTAGCTGAAATGGATCGGCGCGCTCGCGCTCCGGCTCAAAGCCGCCGCCCACACCGCCGCCATCAGCGCGGCAAGGCCCCAGGGTGTTTTGCTCATGGCCTTTTGCTCTCCATAGTAACGCCTGGAGCCAACCCTGCGAGCCGCTCCGCAATTGCGGGCCACAACTCCCCGGTGATATCGTTCTCTTCAGCGTGCCGCCCCTAAACCCATCCCGGCGAAACATCGGCCTCACCGCCGTCGCGTTCCTTCTCTTCCTGCCCGCTCCGCCATTGCACTCCCAGCAGCCATTCGTCGCCCATTGCGCATCCTGCCACGGCGACGACGCCCGCGGCACGGCCAAAGCTCCGGGCCTCGCCATGAATCCACGGGTTGCGGAAAAATCCGCCGCCCAACTCCGCGCCTACCTGGAACGCGGCAATGCCGGCGCAGGCATGCCTTCCTTCGCCGATCTGCCCCCGGACGATCTGGCCTCGCTTGTGAAATACCTGCGCCGCATCAATGCGGACACGATTGTGACTCCGGCTCCCCCCGCCCGCAAAATCACCTGGGCCGCGCCACAACCCGGCGATTGGCTGACGTATAACGGAAACGATTCGGCTAACCGCTACAGTCCGCTCCGCCAGATCACCGCCGCCAATGTGGCCTCACTGAAGTTGCAATGGGTTTTCCCGATTTCCTACTTCGGCCTGGAGACCACCCCCCTCGCGGCGGATGGCGTGCTCTACGTCACCGGTCCCAACCAGGTCTTCGCCCTCGACGCCCTTACCGGCAATCCGCTCTGGCGCTATTCGCGGCCCCAGAGCACCGGCTTGGTCGGCGATGCCAGGCTGGGCACCAACCGCGGTGTCGCCATTCTGCGCGATCGTGTTTTCTTCGTCACCGACAATGCCCACCTCCTGGCGCTGGATCGCTCCACCGGCCAACTGCTCTGGGAAGCCTCCATGGCGCCCGGCGGGCAGCACTACGGAGGCACCCTCGCCCCGCTCATCGTGGACGACCTCGTTGTCGCCGGTGTCTCCGGCGCCGATGAGGGCATTCGTGGTTTCGTGGCCGCCTTCCGCTCCGATACCGGCGCTCTCGTCTGGCGCCGCTGGACCGTGCCCGCGCGCGGCGAACCGGGCATTGAGACCTGGCAGGGCCACGAACCCCTCACCGGAGGCGGTTCCACCTGGCTCACCGGATCTTACGATGCGGCCTCCGGCACCCTCTTTTGGCCCACCGGCAATCCCTGGCCCGACGGCGACGATCGCGACCGTCCCGGCGACAACCTCTACACCGACTGCGTTCTGGCGCTCGACGCCAGAACCGGCGACCTGCGATGGTATTTCCAGTTCACTCCCCACGATCTGAAGGATCGCGACGCCACCGAACCCAATGTCCTGGTGGATACCGTGTATCGCGCCAAGCCCTCCAAACTGCTGCTGCACGCCGACCGCAACGGTTTCTTTTACGTGCTCGACCGGACCAATGGCCAACTGCTTCTCGCCAAGCCCTTCCTCCGCCGCGTGGACTGGGCCTCCGCCATCGGCCCCGATGGCCGGCCCGTCGTCACCGATCCCCGCGGCTGCCCCAGCGATGCCGCCAATTGGGACTCCACCGCGTTCTCCCCCGAAACCCGCCTCTACTATTTCATGGCCCTCGAAGAGTGCACCGGCCAGCCCACCGGCTACCCCGAGCAGACCGGCCAGCGGTTTCTGCGCGCCCTCGATATCGATACCGGCCGAGTCGCCTGGGAGTCGCCGCAGCCCGGGCCCGCGCACGCCAAAACCTGGTCCGGAGTGCTGGCCACCGCCGGCGGCCTGGTCTTCTACGGCCGGCCCAACGGGGGCTTCGCGGCCGCCGACGCGCGTAGCGGAAAAACCCTTTGGCAATTCCCCACCAACGTGCGCATGAAAGCCTCGCCCATGACTTTCAGCTTCCGTGGCCGCCAGTACATCGCGGTGGCTGCCGGCCCCAATATCCTCTGCTTCGGCCTGTGAGTGGTGGGGCTGTCGATTCGCCTGCCCGGCCTACGGCAGGTTGTTCGTGATCACGTTAGGAACGTTGCGCTGCCGCAGCAGGCTGTTGAAACCCGCCACTTCCCGCTCCAGCAGCAGCTTCAAGTGCTGCTGGTACGTGGCCGCCTGCTCCTTCAACTCATCGTGCACCGCCACCTGCTGCGTGGTGGGCTGATAATCCGAGCCCTCCACCTCGTTCGCCAGGTAGCCGATTTTGGAAATCAGCTCGGGTGGAAAACGCACGTCGTCCTGCCCGCGTCCGGTAGTCTTCAACTGGATCAGGTTGTCTTCGATGTCGATCAGCTTGGCGCTCAACTGGTCGGCCGCCGTGCGCACCGGCGCGCTCGCCTCATCCGGCCCCACCGCCGATTTCAGCTCCAGCAACTGCGCCCGCAGCGATTCGATCTGGTTCACCGCGTCCACCATGCTGTTCATCGTCCCGCTCAGCGAGGTCATCAGCTTGGTCTGTATCTGAATGTCGCCTTCGGTGCCGTTGGAGTGCGGGTCCTTCAGCACCTTGAGCGGCTGCGTATAATCCTTCCCTCCCACCGTCAGCTTCACCGTGTAAGTTCCCGGAGGCGCCAGCAGCGAGATCGGCCGTTCCCCCGGCGCCGCCCGCCATCCCTGCGCGTTCAGGGTCACCTCCGGCGCGTATAGCGGCTCCGTCCGCAGCCGGATCTGCCGGGTCGGTTCGAAACGCAGGTCCCACCACACCCGGTTGATCCCCGGCTGCGCGGAGGCCGTCAGCGTCCTCACCGTGCGCCCCCCGGCGTCCACAATCGCCATTCGCGCCGGCCCCCTCTGCCCCGGCTTCAGAAAGTAATTGATGGAAGCGCCATAGGGCGGATTCTGCCCCACCGTGGGATCGTTCTGCATCCCCTCGGATTGCGTCGCGTTGCGGAAACGGTAAGCGTCCCGCGGCGCGAACAGGGTGGCGTCGGATTCCAGCATCTGCGCCGTCATCTGCTCTAGCGGCGTGATGTCGTCCATGATCCAGAAGCCCCGCCCGTAGGTGGCCAGCACCAGGTCGTGGAAATGCGGCTGTATGGCGATCCAGTAGGCCGGCGCGTGCGGCAGGTTGGATTGCAAAGGCTGCCAGTGCCCGCCGTCGTCGAACGATACGTACATCGCGTTTTCCGTGCCCAGAAACAGCAGCCCCTGCCGCACCGGGTCTTCGCGGATGCAGTGCGCGTAGCTCAACATGCTGTGCGGAATCCCGTTGACGATCGAGGTCCACGTCTTCCCGTAATCGGTGGTCTTATATACAAACGGATCGCGGTTGTCCACCTGGTGCAGATCCACCGTGATATAGGCGGTCGCGGCATCGTAGCGCGAGGCTTCGATATTCGAAACCGTTCCCCACTCCGGCAGGCCGGGAATGTTACCCGTCACGTTGGTCCAGTTTTTGCCGCCATCCCGCGTGATCTGTACCAGGCCGTCGTTGGTGCCCGCCCAGATCACCCCCGCCTGCTTGGGAGATTCGGCCAGCGCGAAGACCACCCCCGCATATTCCACCCCGATATTGTCGCCCGTCAGGCCGCCGGAAAATTGCTCGCGGCTCTTGTCGTTGCGCGTCAGATCCGGGCTGATGATCTTCCACGACTGTCCCTGGTCGGTGGTCATGTGAACGTACTGGCTGCCGGCGTATACCTTATTGTGGTCGTGCGGCGAAATCAGAATCGGAAACTCCCAGTTGAACCGGTACTTCACCTCCGCCGCCGTCGCCCCGCTCACCAGCTCGGGCCAGATCTCCACGTCGCGGGCCTGGTGGTTGCGTTCGTCGAACACCGTCACAATGCCGCCTACGCTGCCCGATCCCGATGCGCTCGACCAGATGATGTTGGGGTCCTCCGGGTCGGGCGTGGCGAAGCCGCTTTCCCCGCCCGTCACCGAGTGCCAAGCGCTGCGTGCAATCGGCCCGCCCGAAGGAGCTCCGCCCGCGCCGCCGCGTCCACCGCGTCCG
>JASHSS010000427.1 GCA_030038565.1 Bryobacteraceae bacterium | reverse complement strand
TGGCCGCTCGCCGAAGAGCAGATCGCCCGCGTGGGCAAGGTGCTCGAAAACGCCGGCGAGGCTATCCAGGGCGCGGCGTCGGCGCTGGGACAGGCGGTGAAATAAACGGCAAACGGCCAGGGTCTGGCCGTTTCAAGAAATCCGACCCTTTGGAATCAATGGATTAGGAGCGCCCGGCGGCCACGCCCTGGCCCTTTCGGTGGGCGCCGGGACTTCTCCGGGCGGCCCGCTCTGGCCGTGAGACGGCACTAACGCAGAAGTTGGTTCGCCGTCGGTGGGCGGCCGCACTTGTCTGTAAGCGCCACCTGCCATTCCCTTGACCTGGTGGCCGACAATCCACGAGTCGGGCGTTCATCCGTCCAAGTGGCGGGCCGGTCGCACCACGACGACGCCACCTTCACGGTGGGCCGGAGTCTACTAGTTAAGTTAGCGTACAGCGTCGGCAGGCTCCAGAAGCGCGGGAACTGGGTGCGAGTTCACTCCTACAGCTCTCTTAGACACGCTGGCGAATGGAGTAGGTACTTCTTGAGAAGTATTCCTTTGTGCGCTCTAACAGTGTTCAGGTTGGTATTTAGCGCGATGCAGTCGCCCCTACTGCAGACCGTGTCTACCTCGCCCCTCGGAATCAAAAAGCACACGTATTCCAAACCGGAAGGGTACTGCGAAGCGTATCGCGGGTCTTTGTCGCCTACTAAAACGAGAAAGTCGTAGTCCTTGGTTTCATTGTCCCCGCGAAGCCTGTCCCAATTCCAGCGGCGAGTCTTCGAGGAGCCAGGGCTATTGAGGTGACTCATCTTGATCTCAAGGCGACGGCCGCGCCCCGTTGTGACATCGTGCCCATCCTTATACCGAGAGCGAACCCCGTCCGTGAGCTTCGCTACGAATTCCTCCGCCGGGACTCCTCTAGCAAACCGGATCCTCTTCTCGAGGGCCTCATTCTCCTTCTTAAGCGCCGCGTTCTCTTCTTCGAGCTCGAGGACGCGCCTTTTGAGCCTCACAAGTTCATCCATGTTCGACCGCAGCGAGCGGCACCATGCAGGAACGGTAACTCGATGCGAGTCCCCGGTCAACCGTGGTCGTCTTTGGTGCCGGTAGTACAAAACGGGCTCATTTTCGGATGGACGGACCATCTGGCCGTGTAGTCGCCGTTGCTGTGAAGTGCCCAGTTCCGGTTGGTAGACGCCCTTACCCTAGAAATGGGTTCGCGGCGGGCGTGGGCGGCGGCGACAAAATCGGAGCGCGCCGGCAACGGCTGCAAACGGGAGCAAGAAGGGCGCCTGCCCGTAACCCTTCCTCACTCCATTTAAGTCAGCCCACCAGCGCGGGTTCTTCCGATTCTTTCCTGGCCACCGGCAGCGCCAGTGGCGCCGCGAACTCCCGCTCGATTCGCTCGCGGAATACCGGGCCGGAGTTGTAGGCGCAGAAGGGATAGATCCGGCCGTTGGGCGCGGCGTAGTGGATCACGCACCGCTTCACGCGCTCCACATCGTAGTTGTAAGAGTCCATGAAGTGCATGCCGGCCAGCATCAGGGTGCGGTAGGTGAAGCCTTCTTGCTCGCTTTTGCCGCGGCCGTAGCGCTTGTCGGTCATGCCCTGCAGGGTTTGCAAAAACAGCTTGAAATCCAGGCCCCGGGGCGCGCGTTCCGCGTGGAAAAACTTGCGCAGGCTGTTCCAGGCCTCCAGCCGGGTGAAGATCTGGATGCGCCGCTTGCCGGCCTTGGCGGCCAGCGCGTCCATCTGGCGCAGCATCGGCCCCACGTCTACAAACCGGGTCACCGGAACCGCGTGGCGGTCGCGGTCCACGAACAGGTAGGTTCCCAGCGAGCAGTGCGGATGGCAGCTCAGAGTGGTGGTCTCCTCGCCGCGCAGGGCCGAGAGCAGCTTCGAAAACGGAGTCACGCAGGAAAGCGGGAACCAATCCTCGTACGGGTCGGCGATGCCGGTCTGTTCCTTCACCGCATGGGCGAAATCCGAAAGCGTGAAACGCTTGGCTTCCAGTTCGTGGCGCGCGATGCGTCCCGTGAAGGCCACCGGCTGGAAGCTGATCCCGCTGGTGCACTCGATGTTTTCGAGCGCCAGGCGAATGATATCGCCAATCTGATGGTCGTTCAGCCCCTTCACGATGGTCGGCACGAAAACGATCTTCAACCCCGCCCGCCGCACGTTTTCGATGCACTTCAGCTTCTGTTCCCACAGCGCCTTGCCGCGGGTGCGCCGGTAGATGTCGTCGCACACCCCGTCGAATTGCAGGTACAGCGTGTGCAGCCCGGCCTCCTTGGCCTGCTCGGCGAATTCCAGGTCGGTGAACCGGATTCCGTTGGTGGCCACCTGGCTGTGGGAAAAGCCCATCTCGCGGGCCAGCCGCAAAACGTCCAGGAAGCGCGGGTAGATGGTCGGCTCGCCGCCCGAAAACTGCACGATCCGGGTGGCCACGGGGCGCTCATCGCGCAGCGCCTGGAGCATCTTGCGCACGGTTTCGAAGTCCGGCTCGTAAACGTAGCCCGCGGCGTTGGCGTTGGCGAAACACACCGGGCAGGTCAGGTTGCAGCGGTTGGTCAGATCCACGTTGGCCAGGCCGGTGTGGCTGGTGTGCAGGTTGCACAGCCCGCAATCCTGGGGGCAGCGGGTGGCGTCGGCCACGGCGGGATTTTCGATGCCGCGGTTATCGCCGAAGCTCCAGTCCTCCATTTTCAGGTACAGCCGGGCGTCCGAGTAGACGATATCGCGAAACCCGCCGTGCTCGGGACAGGTCTTCTCCATCACCACTTTGCCGCGCTCCTCGAAAATCGTGGCGTCGATCAGCGCGGAGCACTCCGGGCACATCGACTGGGTCTGCTTGGGAAGGCCCCTGAGGAGTGGCGCGATGCGCGAGCCGGAATAGGTAGTTTCAGATGGTATTACCTGAAATATGGCCATGATTGGCCATTGTAGGCGCCCCCTTCGGAGGAAGCCACTGCCGCACGGCCAACTGTGATTTCATGGGGTTGTACGGTTCGCAGGCCCGGCCGAATGGCGCCCCGCGGGATTCGCCGGGAGGCCCGCCCGGCCCTCCGGCCTCTCCAGGACCACGCCCGCCCCGCGCCCTTCGGACCGAAGTGCTGTGCAGCCAGCCGGCATTTTGCTAAGGTTAATGGAATGAGCGAAGAATTGGCCGAAGTGGACTTTCAACGCTTCTGGCGGCGGCTGCAACAATTGGGGCTGAACGCTTACGAGTCCCGTTCCTACCTGGTCTTGCTGGGGCACCCCAAGTTCAAGGCCCTGGAACTGGCGGCGCGGGCCCATGTGCCGCGGCAGAAAATCTATGAAGTGCTCGACAGCCTGGTGGAAAAAGGATTCGCCCAGGTGGTGCAGGAGAAGACCAAGTTGTTTTCGGCCGTCGAGCCGAGCCTGGCGATTCCGGGTTATCTGGGGCGCAAGCGCCTCATGCTGGAACAGGAATTAATGGACAACAGCCGCGCCGGTTCGGCCATGATCGACGACCTGAACACCCTGTATTCGGAGGGTCAGGGCGGCCGCGGCACCCTGGATTTCCTGCGCATCGTCACCGAGCCCGCCCAGACCGGCGCCGAATACCGCCGCATGCTGGCCGAGGTCCATAGCGAGTACCTCGAGTTCTCTCGCCCGCCCTACGCGGTGGATCCGCTGGACGAGAAACTGGTGAAGCAGGCGGGGTCGGGCGGGGTGGCGTGCCGGCTGCTCTTGGAGGCCGGTTCACTCGATGACGAGCACCGCCAGCGGCTCAGCGAATACATGGCGGCCGGAGTGGAAGTGCGGATCGCCGATGCGCTGCCCATGAAACTGGCGCTGTTCGACGGCGCCCGCGGCCTGATCGCCCTGCTCGACCCGGTGATCTCGCGCCCCACCTGGACGTCGGTAGTCTTCGACCACGAAGGATTGGGCGAAGCCATGAAGGGCCTGTTCGACGGCCACTGGCAAAAAGGGCGAGGGCTGTAGCGGACCCGGTGTTCACCACAGAGGCACGGAGAACACAAAGGCCACACAGAGAAGAATTCTCCGTAATTTTTTCTCCGTGCTTCCTCCGCGCTCTCCGTGTCTCCGCGGGCCACTGGCAACTAGGGCGAGGGCTGTAGCGGACCCGGTGTTCACCACAGAGGCGCGGAGAACACAAAGGCCACACAGAGAAGAATTCTCCTTAATTCTTTCTCCGTGCTTCCTCCGCGCTCTCCGTGTCTCCGTGGTGAATACGCCGCGTCCCAGCGCTACCGCGGCCCGCCCGCCACGCCGCGCTGTGATGAAAGGCCTGTTCGACGGCCACTGGCAACTAGGGCGAGGGCTGTAGCGGACCCGGTGTTCACCACAGAGGCACGGAGAACACAAGGGCCACACAGAGAAGAATTCTCCTTGGTTTTTTCTCCGTGCTTGCTCCGCGCTCTCCGTGTCTCCGTGGTGAATACGCCGCGTCCCGGCGCTACCGCGGCCCGCCCGCCACGCCGCGCTGCTTGCGCGTCAGGATCTCCCGCACGGCGTAAATCCGCCGGTCCTGGCTCTCGAAGTACGTCCGCATCATCATCTCGCCGATCAGGCCGGTCGAGAACATCATCAGTCCGGCCAGCAGCAACAGCCCCCCGGCCATCATCAGCGGGCCGTGCTCGGCGATGATGTCCTGGCCCAGCATCTTCTCAATCGCCAGCCACACCATGATGCCGCCGCCAATGGTGGTCCCCGCCAACCCCAGGGTGCCGAAAAAATGCATCGGACGGGTGAAATACTTCAGCAGGAATTTGATGGTCAGGATGTCGAACAGCACCCGGAACGTGCGGCCGATGCCGTAGTGCGAATCGCCCGCCACGCGCGGCGTGTTGCGGATGGGCACCTCGGCCACCCGCGCGCCGTAAAAACTGGCCAGCGCCGGAATGAATCGGTGCAGCTCTCCGTACAGGTGGACGTCTTTGAGAACCTCCGCCCGATAAGCCTTGAAGGTGGTGCCGAAGTCGCGCAACTCCACGCCGGACGCTTTGGCCATCAGCCAGTTGGCCACCCGCGAGGGGATCTTGCGCATAATGGCGTTATCCACGCGATGCTGCCGCCAGCCGCTGGCGATGTCGTACCCCTCGTCGATTTTCCGCAGCAGCGCCGGGATGTCCTCCGGGGCGTGCTGCAGGTCGCCGTCCATGGCGATGATCACATCGCCTTTGGATTCGTGGAAACCGGCGGAAAGCGCCGCCGTCTGGCCGAAATTGCGGCGCAGGCGGATGACTTTCAGGTGCCCGTCCGTCTCCACCAGGTTGGCCAGCAGCTCGAAGCTCCGGTCGGTGGAGGCGTCGTCCACAAACAGGATCTCATAGGGCCTCTGGAGTTGTTCCAGCACCAGCGTCAGCCGGTCGTACAAGGGCAAAATGGAAGGCTCTTCGTTATGGATGGGGACGACAATCGAGAGCATTGTAATTCAGATTTCAGTGTAGCATCGCATACATATGGCTCAGTCGCCCGAGCGGATCCCCTTTCAAGCCACCACCGCCGGCACGCGCTACGATGGCATCGGCCGGCTGCCGGTCAGCGCCCTCCTGGATAACGTTCGCAGCCTCTATAACGTGG
>JASHSS010000426.1 GCA_030038565.1 Bryobacteraceae bacterium | reverse complement strand
CACTGGGGGCCAGCCCGGTGGGCGCGTTGCCGGCCGCTCCCGAGGGAATTCCGGCGGCGATGGCGGAGGACATGCCAGCGGTCACACCGGAGAACCCGCCTGCAGCCAGCCCGGAGAACGCGGCGGAGAACATGACTGCGGATCCTCGGGAGGCGATGACGGAGCCGGCGGCCACGCCAGAGAGCCCGCAGCCGGCGGAGACCGATTCGTCTGCGGATCAAGAGCCGGCGCCACGTCCGGTAGAAGCGTAAAGCTCCACTGCGGGGCCAGCAGATCGGCTTCGCGGGAGGATTTGCGAAAGGGCTGAGGGCGTGCCCCCCACGCTGGCGGTGAGTTCTCCGCAAGGCCTATCCACGCGGTCGGAATCACGGGTTGTCCAATCGGTCCCGCGGCTGCCGCGTATTACAATAGGCGCATTCTATGCCGGAACCTTCTAAATTCCTGCTTACCGATAGCCAGATTCCCAGTGCTTGGGTCAACGTGCTGCCGTCGCTTCCGGAGCCGCTCGATCCGCCGCTCAATCCGCAGACCCGCGCGCCGCTGACGCCGCAGGATCTGCTCCCGCTGTTTCCGATGGAACTCATCGAGCAGGAGTTTTGTCCGAAGCCGCTGATCGACATTCCCGGCGAGGTGATGGATGTGTATCGCCTGTGGCGCGCGACGCCGCTCTATCGCGCGCGGCGGTTGGAGAAAGCGCTCGACACGCCGGCTCACATTTACTACAAGTACGAAGGCACCAGCCCGGCGGGCAGCCACAAGCCCAACACGGCGGTGGCGCAGGCCTACTACAACAAGCGCGCGGGCATCCGCCGGCTGGCCACCGAAACCGGCGCGGGGCAGTGGGGCAGCGCGCTGGCGCTGGCGTGCCAGCTTTTCGGGCTGGAGTGCACGGTGTACATGGTGCGGATCAGTTACGATCAGAAACCGTACCGGCGGATGATGATGCACTCGTGGGGCGCGGAGGTGTATCCCAGCCCGAGCGACCGGACCCACTCGGGGCGCGGGGTGCTGGCAGCCACGCCGGACTCGCTGGGGAGCCTGGGGATTGCGATCAGCGAGGCGGTGGAGGACGCCGCCACGCACGCCGACACGAACTATTCGCTGGGCAGCGTTCTGAACCACGTGATGCTGCACCAGACGGTGATCGGGCAGGAGGCCAAGTTGCAGATGCAGCAGGCCGGCGAAGAGCCGGACGTGGTGATCGGCTGCTTCGGGGGCGGGAGCAATTTCGGGGGGATCGCATTGCCGTACGTGCTCGACCGGCTGGCGGGGCACGGGCCGCGCCTGCTGGCCGCCGAGCCGACCGCCTGCCCCAGCCTGACGAAGGGCAAGCTGGCCTACGATTACGGCGACACGGCCAAGCTGACCCCGCTGATCAAGATGTATACCCTGGGCCACGATTTCGTGCCGCCCGGGATCCATGCCGGCGGGCTGCGCTACCATGGGGCATCGCCGCTGCTCAGCCACCTGGTGCGCCTGGGGCACATCGAGGCGCAGGCGTTTCCGCAACTGCGGTGCTTCCAGGCGGCGGTGCAATTCGCCCGCCACGAGGCCATTCTGCCGGCGCCGGAATCCTCGCACGCCATCTGCGCGGCGGTGGAGGAAGCCCTGGCGGCGCGCGCGGAGGGCCGTCCGCGGGTGATTCTGTTCTGCCTCAGCGGCCACGGCCACTTCGACCTGGGATCGTACGAGAGCTACCTGGGGGGTAAGCTGCAGGATTACGAATACGCCCCGCGCGAGATTGAAGTTCCGGCCATGGCGGATTGAAGAGGGGCGGAGGAAGGCACGACACAAGGCCCGCTGTCGGGCAGCCGGGCAGCGGGCTAGTCTAGGGCGCCGATCTGGTTGCTTGGCTGACCCGGAGGTTGACGCGGCGGTTCCGGGGAGCACATGCACGCTACGGTGTTGCCTGACGGTCGTGGATAAGCGTTTGCGGCTCGTCGCGCGCGCCGGCCGAAACCGCCGAGGGCCTACAGCATCAACTGGCCGCCGTTGACTTCGAGGGTTTCGCCCACGATGTAGGCGGCCGCCTCGGAGGCCAGGAAGGCAATCGCCAGGGCACACTCACGGGAGGTGCCGACGCGCCCGAGGGGGATGCCTTTGACGAAATTCCGGATCGTCTCGGGGGTGGAGAAGACTTCGTGGAAAGGCGTGTCGATGACGCCGGGCGAGACCGCATTGACGCGTACCCCGTGGGGCGCCAACTCTTTCGCCAACGACTTGGTGAAGGCGATCAGGCCTCCCTTGGCCGAGGCGTAGGGGCCGGCGCCGGGGCCTCCGCCGTTCCGCCCTGCAATCGATACGATGTTGACGATCGCGCCGCGTTGGCGGGCGATCATGGCGGGAGCCACGGCCTGGGCGCAGACCATGGCGCTGGTCAGGTTGAGATCCATGACTTCGCTCCAGCCTTCGGCGGTGATTTCCGAGAGCGGCATGCGGCGCACCAGGGAGCCGGCGTTGTTCACCAGAATGTCGATCGGGCCGAGGGCTTCGGCGGCGCGGGCGACCAGGGAACGGGCTTGGCCGGCCTGGCGCACGTCCGCCGGCAGGACGACCGAATGGCCGCCCGCGGATTGGATGGCGTGGTGCACCTGTTCGGCGCCCTCCGGGTTGGCGTGACAGCCGAGCGCCACGGCGGCGCCCAGATCGGCTAACACCAGAGCGGTAGCCGCTCCGATGCCGGAGGAGGCTCCCGTGACTAGGGCTACCTTGCCTGTGAGATCCATGTAGTTTTGCATAGGAGTTTGCTTTCTTAGTCTGGCAGAAAT
>JASHSS010000425.1 GCA_030038565.1 Bryobacteraceae bacterium | reverse complement strand
CTGGGAATTCTGATTGTTTCGATTCTGCCCAAGACGGGCACGATTTCGCCGGATGCCGCCGGGTGGGTCTCGATGCTGCTGGCAATCGGAATCGGCGTCTTTTCGGGCAGTCTTTACCTGTTGGCGATCACCGGCAACCGCATGTTGGGCGCAATCACACCCATCGGCGGCGTGTCGATGATTGCCGCATGGCTGCTTTTAGGATGGTATTTGCTTCCGCGCCGCGGATAGGCATCGCGCGGGCGGCACGCCAGACTTAGTCTCGCGCGTGCCACCGCGGAACATTGCAGGCGAGTGCTATCGATTTCCTCCGACGGCCGCCGAGGACGCCTTCCGGCTCAGGAAGCATTCCCGGCAATAGACCGGCCGGCCTTGGGTTGGCTTAAAGGGCACCGTGGTTTCCCGGCCGCACTGTGAGCAGGTGGTCATGGTTTCCGTTTTGGCAAAGCCCGAGGCCGAAGAACCTGCACGCTTGGTCTTGCAATTCTTGCAACGCTTCGGTTCGTTTTTGAAGTTCTTGTCGTGGAAGAAGTGCTGTTCTCCCGCTGTAAATACGAAGTCTGCTCCGCAGTCTACGCACTTGAGGACGCGGTCCTGAAAATCCGCCATATCAACTGTGCCCCGTTATCAACCTGTACCGTACTCGTATCGAATTGCAAGGGCGGGAGCGGGCCGCAACTCCAGCCCCGTCCCGCCACTCGGTTACTATTCAATCTCCCGGCGATTCTTCTTCCGGTTTCGTTTGCGAGCCAGCGCCTGCTTGGCCCGTAGCTTCTCTCCCGGCTTCAAGTAGAAGGAGTGCCTTTTGACCTCCTTGATGATGTCTTCCTGCTGGACTTTACGCTTGAAGCGGCGAAGGGCGTTTTCCAATGTTTCGCCCTCTTGAAGCTTCACTTCAGCCAAACGAATTACACCTCCCAACTGGACCTGAATTGCCGTGCGTCGTTCGGGATGGTTTCAGAGACCGGACCTGCTTCCTGACCTGCCTGGGATCGCGAGGCGTTTCCCCAAAATTTCCTGCACTGCGCACAGAAGGTACCTGATATCATAAGTGGTTGATAGATAAAGTCAAGCCTAATTTTCAGGCGGCCGCCTGGGGGAACCTTGACAAGGTGCCCATTCACTTTCTTTTCAGGAACTTGCGCTGAATGGAAAATGTTCTCGCGATTCTGCTGGCGGGAGGGGCTGGCGAGCGTCTGTACCCTTTGACCCGCGATACGGCCAAGCCTGCGGTCCCGTTTGGCGGGGCCTACCGCATTATCGACTTCACCCTGTCCAACTGTATCAACTCTGACATTCGTCGAATTTTTATCCTAACACAGTATAAATCGTTGGAGCTCAACCGGCACGTTCGTGACGGGTGGCACATCCTCTCGTCCGCCCTGGGGGAGTACATCGAGACCATTCCGCCCATGAAGCGGGTGAGCGAGGATTGGTGGTACCAGGGCACCGCGGACGCCGTGTTCCAGAATTTTCCGGGCATCGAGGCCGAAAGCCCCCAGCAGACCTTGATCCTGGCGGCGGACCACATTTATAAAATGAACTACCGCGACATGGCTGAGTGGCACCGCCAGCACGGGGCGGACATCACCATCGCCACCATCCAGGTGGAGCCGGAGCAGGCGGAGCGCTTCGGCGTGGCGGAGATCGATTCGGACTACCGGGTGGTGGGCTTCAAGGAGAAGCCGCGCGAAGGCAATCCCAAACGCTCGAGGTTCGATACCTCGATGGTGAGCGCGTCGATGGGGATTTACCTCTTCGAAACCGAAGTGCTGCTGAAAGTGTTGCACGAGGATTCGCGCGAGCCGGCGTCGACCCACGATTTCGGCAAGGATGTGATTCCGCGCAACCTGGACAAGTTGAAGGTGGTGGCTTACGATTTCCGGGATATCAACGCCAAGCGGGTGCGTTATTGGCGGGACGTAGGGACCCTGGACGCCTATTACGAAGCCAACATGGACCTGGTGTCGGTAACCCCGGAGTTCAACCTGTACGACCGCAATTGGGTGATCCGCACGAACGTGACTCAGCAGCCGCCGGCTAAGTTCGTGTTCGCTCAGGAGGGCCGCCGGATGGGGCTGGCGCTGGACTCGATCGTATCCGCCGGGTGCATCGTCTCGGGCGGGCGGGTGGTGCACAGCGTGCTTTCGCCGGGTGTGCGGGTGAACAGCTATTGCGAAGTGGAGTATTCCATCCTGATGCCGGGCGCAGAGATCGGGCGGTACAGCCGGATCCGCCGGGCGATTGTCAATACCAACGTGAAGGTGGGAGACTCGGCGGTGATCGGGTTCGACGCGGACGCGGACCGGGCCAAAGGCTACACCCTGACCGAAGGCGGAGTGGTGGTGGTGGGATAGATTGCCGGTGACTGATTTCTGAAGGTTTGATTTATGACAACGATCGTACGAATCATTGGACGGGAGATTCTCGACTCGCGCGGGAATCCGACGGTGGAAGCGGATGTTTATCTCGCTGACGGGAGCATGGGGCGGGCGGCGGTGCCGTCGGGCGCATCAACCGGTGAATTTGAAGCGGT
Organism: Bryobacteraceae bacterium; assembly: GCA_030038565.1. Classification (GTDB taxonomy): domain Bacteria; phylum Acidobacteriota; class Terriglobia; order Bryobacterales; family Bryobacteraceae; genus JOPF133. The sequence goes on along the minus strand of JASHSS010000425.1, from coordinate 1,892 downwards.
GGAGCTAAGAGACGGCGATAAGTCGCGTTATCTCGGCAAGGGCACCCAGAAGGCGGTGGGCCACGTAAACGGTGAGATCGCCGCGGCGCTCCACGGCAAGGACGCTGCGCAGCAGTCCGAAATCGATGGGATCATGATCGCCCTGGACGGGACCGGCAACAAGGGACGGCTGGGCGCCAATGCCATTCTGGCGGTTTCGATGGCGGCGGCGCGGGCCGCAGCGGTATCGGCGCGCACGCCGCTCTACCGCTATCTTGGCGGGGTGCACGCGAATACCTTGCCGGTGCCGATGATGAACATCATCAACGGCGGCGCGCACGCCGACAATTCGGTGGACGTGCAGGAGTTCATGATCTGCCCGGTGGGGGCGGAGAAATTCTCCGAGGCGCTGCGCATGGGCGTGGAGGTGTTCCACACGTTGAAAAAGGTTCTCCACAAGAAGGGTTATTCCACCGCGGTGGGAGACGAAGGCGGGTTCGCTCCCATGCTGAAATCCAACGAGGAGGCCATCGAGAGCGTGTTGGAAGCCATCGCGCAGGCGGGCTTCCAGCCGGGCTCGCAGGTGGGCATCTGCCTGGACCCGGCGGCCAGCGAGTTTTATCAGGACGGGAAGTACGTTTTCAAAAAGTCCGATAAGAGCCAGCGGGATGCCGGGCAGATGGTGGAATACTGGGCCAACTGGGTGCGGCAGTATCCGGCTATTCTGTCGCTCGAAGACGGCATGTCCGAAGAGGACTGGCCGGGCTGGCAACTGCTGACCAAAACGCTGGGGACCAAGATCCAGCTTGTATGCGACGACATTTTCGTCACCAACCCCTCGATTTTCAAGCGCGGCATCGAGCAGGGCATCGGCAATTCAATTCTGATCAAGCTGAACCAGATCGGCAGCGTGACCGAAACGCTGGAGTGCATGGACATGGCCGCGCGGGCTGGCTACACGGCGGTGGTTTCGCACCGTTCGGGCGAGACCGAGGACCCCTTTATCGCCGACTTCGTGGTGGCCACCGGCGCGGGGCAGATTAAGACCGGGTCGGCCAGCCGCACGGACCGCATTGCCAAGTACAACCAGTTGCTGCGGATCGAAGAAAAGCTGGGGCCGGCGGCCCACTTCCTGGGCAGAAAGGCGCTGCGTCCATGACCCGCCTGGTGCTGGTGCGGCACGGGGAAAGCTCCTGGAACCAGGAAAACCGCTTCACCGGGTGGACCGATGTGGACCTCTCGGAGAAAGGCCGCCAGGAGGCCCAGGAAGCCGGCGAAGTGCTGCGGCGGGAGGGCTACGTCTTCGACGTAGCCTACACCTCGGTTCTGAAGCGCGCCATTCGCACCCTGTGGACGGTGCTCGACGAAATGGACCTGATGTGGATTCCGGTCCACCGCTCATGGCGGCTCAATGAGCGGCATTACGGCGCGTTGCAGGGGCTGAACAAGGCCGAAACGGCGGCCAAATTCGGAGAGGCCCAGGTGAAGATCTGGCGGCGCAGTTACGATATCCGGCCGCCGGCGCTGACGCCGGACGATGAGCGCTACCCGGGCCGCGATCCGCGCTACAGCGGGTTGAGCGCCGCCGATCTTCCGCTGACCGAGTGCCTGAAGGACACCGTAGCGCGTTTCCTGCCGTTGTGGCACGAGACCATCGCCCCGGCCATTCTGGAAGGCCGCAAGGTGCTGATCGCCGCCCATGGCAACAGCCTGCGGGCGCTGGTGAAATACCTGGACAACATCCCCGAAGCGAAGATTGTAGAACTGAATATTCCCACGGGGATGCCGCTGGTGTACGAGCTTGACGGCGACCTGAAGCCGCTCAATCGCTACTATTTGGGAGACCCGGAAAAGGTGCGGGCGGCCATGGAGGCGGTGGCGGCGCAGGGGAAGAAGAAGTAACGCCTGAGGGG
>JASHSS010000424.1 GCA_030038565.1 Bryobacteraceae bacterium | reverse complement strand
CAAAAAAGCCCCCGCCAAGAAAGTGGCAGTGAAGAAGGCTCCGGCAGGGAAGGCTGCTAAAGCTAAAAAGGGCCCGGCCAAAAAAGCGGTCGGCAAGAAGGCCCCCGCTAAAAAGGCGGCAGCCAAAAAGGGTTCCGCCAAAAAGGCGTCTAAAAAGGGCACCAAACGCTAGGCTCCAGACCTGACCGGTCGCTTCGGACACAGGTGGGGCGCGGTTTGGCCCGCGCCTCCCTTAGCCTCCTTGGTTGACTACGCCCCGGGTTTATTGACTACCCCCCGGCAACGCTCGAACAGGTCCAGCAGCGCATCCGCCTGCTCCTCCGGCGAACGATTGACGGGTTTGCCTGAAAAACCGGCCGACGATTGCGACGATCGTCCGTAACCCGTATTCACGGCAATGAACTTCATCAGCTCCAGGGCCACTTCATCCTTGCTGCGTGCGCCGCCCGCGGTGTTCTCAGGCGCCGGATTCGCTGCTCCAGGTTCTGCCATCTCGTCTTCCTTCCTCCGTGTGATACAACTCTAGGGTACTCGATTTCCGTTGCGATGCCGCTGACTGCCGCTGGGCTTGTCCGTAAAATGCGAGGGGGCGCACAGGCCTATCTGCTGGAAGCCGATGACGGGTGTTGGTACGTGGTGAAGTTCCGCAACAATCCCCAACACCGGCGCATCCTGGTGAACGAGCTGCTGGCGTCCACGCTGCTCGACTATCTGAAGATTGCCGCGCCGCCGGTGGCCCTCATCCACGTTACCGCGTCCTTCCTGGACGCCAACCCGGAGATACACATCTCGCTCGGAAGCCGCCGGCTGCCGGTCGAACCGGGCTGGCATTTCGGTTCTCAATACCCTGGCGACCCCTCGCGCCTGGCGGTCTACGATTTCCTCCCCGACGCCTTGCTGCCCTCGGTGGCCAACCTGGAAGATTTTCGCGCCATCCTGGTTTTCGATAAATGGGTGGCCAATAGCGATGGCCGCCAGTGCGTGTTTTACCGCGCTCGGGTGAGCCACGGCGCTGGGCGCGCTGCCCAGGAAGCCAAACCGGCGTTTGTGGCACGCATGATCGACCACGGGTTTGCCTTCAACGGCCCGCACTGGGATTTTCCCGAATCCGCGCTCCAGGGACTGTACTGCCGCAAGCTGGTGTACGAATCGGTTACCTCGCTGGACGATTTCCAGCCCTGGCTCGGCCTGGTGATGAATTTCCCCGAAGAAGTGATGGACCAAGCCTGGAAGCGGATTCCGCCGCATTGGGTGGAAGGCGACGAGGACGAACTGAGCCGTCTGCTGGAGCGCCTCTTCGAGCGCCGCAAGCGCGTGCCGGATTTGCTGGAGGCCGCTCGTGAGCATCGTGGCGTCGATCCGTTTCCGAATTGGAAATAGGCCCGGTGGAAAGGGCGGCGGCGCGATAAAATGGCAGGGTGCTTCACGGTCACGTCCTCCATAACGACACCATTCGCGAAGTCTCCGATACACTTCTTTCGCCCGGCCAGGTCGGCCTGCTCGCAGGATGGGGCGTCTTCACCACCATCAAGGTCACCGAAGGTGTGCTGTTCGCTTTCGAGCGCCACTGGGCGCGGATTTCGCGCGACGCCGCGGCGTTCCACGTGGCCATTCCGCAGGATTCCGAGGCCGTGCGGCGTAAGCTGCTCGATCTGGTGGAGGCCAACCATGCCCATGACTCCACTTTGCGGCTGGTGATCGTGCGCAACGATGGCAGCATGTGGGCAGGTCCTTCCAACGGCCGGAAAAGCGATCTGCTGGCGCTTACCGCCGACAGCAAAGAATGGGGCGATCAGGTGCGGCTGAGCATTATCGCCAACGCCCGCCACGCCGCCTGCGCGTTCGCCGGAACCAAGATCCTCTCCTGGGCCATGAATCTCACCTGGATCGAATCGGCTCAGAAACAGGGCTTCGACGAGGTGATCCTGCTGAACGAACGCGGCGAGGTGGCGGAATGCACGTCCGCCAACATTTTCGCCGCCCGTGGCAACCAGGTATGGACGCCGCCGCTGACCTCCGGCTGCCTGCCCGGAATCACCCGGGAATTGCTGCTGGGGGAAATCCAGGTCCCGGGTATCCGGCTGGAGGAGCACACCCTGATGCCGGCCGATTTGGAGAACGCAGACGAGGTGTTCATCACCTCGACCACGCGTGACCTCCGGCCGGTGGTGCGCATCGGGGAGCGCGAATTGACCCACGAAACGCGCGTCTGTTCCGCTCTCAAAGCCGCGTTTGGTAAGTTTGTCAGGCGTTACGTGGCCGATTGCCGCGGCGTTCCGGCGGTTTGAGCGCGGCGCCTGGAAAACGGCCCCAAAAAAAAGAAATGGTTCCAAGTGACCTGATTCCCAGCGTTGTTCGCACCCGGCATGCACGGTATCGAACATGGCATTCGGAATTGCGGTACGCTCTGCCTGACGGCTCCCCAACAACCGGATTTGCCGGCCGCCGGATCAAAGCCATCAGACGCGTCGCCTGCTACATTCCGAACGGGACTGTCTGCTCGCAACGACCTTTCGCTCGCCCGTCGTGATCTCCGCTCACGCGGATTCCGCCACGGGGTCAAAGTTCCCGGCCTGCTGCTTCGCTTCTGGATCCACCGGTCACCCCGCCCGTTCGGCCTTCCGCTCCACAGCCAACACCCGGTTTGCCCCGGCTTCGGCTGCTTCCACGCTTCAGACCCGTCGCGGCGTTACCGCTGAATTCCGCATGCTGCGCCTCCAGTTTCCGCTCCCCGCCGGGAGTGTTACCTCCCTCCGGATCGATGCCTCCACTGGACTCGCCGCCTGCCAGTCCGCCTTCCGGGACCTGCCCGATCTCCGTTCGCTCCCCGGCGCCATGTCTATTGCTAGGTTCGGCGCCGGATCATCGTTCCCAGTCCGCTACTGCCCCGTAGGCTTGCTGTTCCTCAAACCTCTTGGAACCAACTTCACTATGCGCCCGAACCGCCTTTTCCGTCAACGCATATATGCGTAAAAACGCCCCCTTTTCCTCAAGTTTTATTCCATTTGTTACGAAGTGGTTACGCAGATCTGACAGTGCAAGAGTTGTGCATAAAACACCGGTCGCAAGTCCTGTTTAGGGCTTCCGGCTTGGTTTTCGCGTTTTTGGGCATACCGCTCCCGGATGCGCGGCCAGCGCGGGTCTGGCATACTGAAACCCGATGCGTACGCTGGCCATCCGCCCGGGCGCTATCGGCGACCTGATCCTTTCCCTTCCGGCCCTGGAATGCCTGAAATGCAAGTACTTAGAGGTTTGGACCGCGGGTGCGAACGTCGCGCTGGTTCGTTTTGCCAATCGGGTTCGAGCCATCGGCTCCACCGGGATCGACCTTCTGGGAGTCGCGGAACCGCCGCCAAGTCTCCTTCCGGACCTTCGCAGCTTTGACCGGATCGTCTCCTGGTATGGCAGCAATCGTCCTGATTTCGTGGAACTTACACGGTCCCTGGGACTTCCCGTTGAATTCCTCCCAGCGCTGCCGCCCGAAGACTCCGCCTGCCACGCCGTGGATTTTTATCTCCGCCAGGTGGCTGGCCTGGGCGCCGTCCGCCCTGAGTCCGGCGACGGAATCCCGCGCATTCCGTGTCCCGGATCACCTGCCAATTTCGCCGTGATCCACCCGTTCTCGGGCAGCCCCAAGAAGAATTGGCCCCTCGCCAAATTCCGCGCGCTGGCGCGCGGCCTTGAGCGCGTCATGCCGGTGGAGTGGTGCGCCGGGCCGGACGATCCGCCGCTCACCGGCGCGGTGCGCATGGATGATTTGTACGAGCTGGCCTGCTGGCTGAGCCGGGCCCGCCTTTATGTGGGGAACGATTCCGGAATCACCCACCTGGCGGCTGCTGCGGGCGCACCTGTGCTGGCCGTGTTCGGCCCCACCGACCCGCTCGTCTGGGCCCCCCGCGGTCCCCATGTGCGCGTCGTACGATGGCACTGCGGCCAGTAAACCGGCGGCCGAACCACCCGCACCTTTTCCGGCAGTACGCGGCGCCCTGCCCTTTCGGTTAGCCGTCCCGCCCCGCGGGGGCAATGGCGCGGCGCAGCCTCCCTACCCGTAATCGTGGTTTAACATAGGAGGCAAGAGGAATATGTTGCGGTTAGCGATACTCTTTGCGTTTG
>JASHSS010000423.1 GCA_030038565.1 Bryobacteraceae bacterium | reverse complement strand
GTTTCCGATTATCGCGCAGCGGGGCGCGGGGCGAATACGCCGACCGCATGATTCGCGCCCGTGAGGCGCGCCTGTCACACCATGATGCGTGAGGCATTGGTGGGACAGGCCTTCAGCCTGTCCAGGGCAGGCTGAAGACCCGCCCCACCAAGCGGAAGAACTAAATCACGCGGTCGAAGACCTAGGTGTTCACCTGTACGCCGGCTGCGTTCCGCAGCACGCCGCATCCGTACAGCACATCCACCGTGAATTGCTGTGCCAGCGTATTCGGCTGATAGCTCATCACCACGCGCATGCCGAAGTTGCCCAGCTCGGCGTACTCCGCAATCGCGCCCGTCCCCGGAAGCGGCTGCGGCAGCCGGCGCATCACCAGCCCGATCGCGCTCTTCGTAAACGCCAGGTTGTGGGTGTTCACCGGAGTGGCGCCGGTCTGCGGAACCAGTTGCGAACGGAACACGAAAAAGTCCTTGTACTTCCCGATCGTTCCGTCGATCAACGTCCGCAATCCCGCGGCCCCCGCCGTCTGGAACTCTTCGAACAGCGGAATCTGCCGCCACGCCGAGTAGGCCGCCGCGTTCACCACGAAATACCGCTGCTCCGATGGCGGAATCTTAGCCAGGAACAGCGCCGTTTCCGCGGCGTCGATCGTGGCCTCCGTCAGCGCCGTCCCAGGCGTCCCCACCGGCGTATTGGCCGTGAATCCCCCGTACAGGTTCAGCAGGTCGCTCTCGATCCTCTCCGCGATCGCCGATACCGACGGCTGCAGGTAAACCCTCAGCAGATCCGGCACCGCCAAAGCCTTCGTCACGTCCGGTATCTGAAAGGTCGCCTCCACGTGGCTGTTCAGCACGATCGCCGCGTTCCCGATGCTCGGGTTCTGCGCCTGTACGCTGTTGCCTTCCAGAATGTTGTTCGCCACCATCGTCGGCGGAATCGGCACGTTGATGGTATCGCCGGCATTTGCCAAAACCGGCTCGTAATCCCGATTCACCAGGTTCCCCATCACCAGGTTCGAAGTCAGTACCGGCAAAGCGTCCGCCGCCACCAGCTTCACAATCGCGCTTGCTACGTTCGTTGAAGTAATGATCCCCATTCGTTCTCCTTTGTCCCTACACTCCGCGCAGACTCTGCGATGCCACCCGCACGATCTCCTCGCGCACTCTCTGCATCTCTTCCGCGCTCATACCTGGACGTATCCGCTCCAGGTCGATCGGTTCACGCCCCGCGCCGGGGGCCCTCTGGGTTCCCGTCATCCCCGTCCCTCCCGCAATCCGGGCCGGAAGAAATTCGGGATTCTCTTTTACGAAGGCGGCCAGATACTCCGCCATCGCCAATTCGCCGCCCCCGTCCGTCCGGGCCACGATTCGCCCGTCCTCCGTGCGCACGATCCCATCCTTCACCGCGCGATAGGCCAGTTCGACCTTGGCTACACCAAGTCTGTGCAGTTCGCTCTTGATCGCCGAACTCCGTTCCGCCTCTTCCGCGATTTGTCGGCTGCGGCTGTTCTCTGCGACCAGTTCGTTCAGTCGCCGTTCGAGCTGCTCGCGCCGCTTCTTCTCTTCTTGCAGTTCCGCCTTGTAAGCCGGCTCCATTCTCCCTTGTTCCCGGCTCACGTACTCCTGTATCGCCTGTTGCACGATCGCCTGAACGTCGATTTCTTCCATACACCTCCTCACCCATTCAAAAACTCAACTCCGCGGACAACCCCTCCCCAGCCAGGCACCCGTCTTTCTTGCCCCCCCGAATCTTCTTCTTTGCGTTACTTGGCGCCTTAGCGGCTTTGCGAGACTCTCTTACCGCTCCCCCTACCCCTGGTCGATCTCCTCCGCCACCCGGTTCTTTACCTCCTGCCGTGCGTCGCAAAGGTATTTCGCCGCCAGTTTCTTAAAAATCTGCTTCCTTAGCGTCTCCGAGTTGATCCCCAGATCCAGTAACTTCTTGGCATCGTCCAGTTCACCGCCGAAGTCCTCGATGTCGAACTCGTCCAGCCCCGCGATGTCGATCTCCAACTCGTCCTGCCGCGCCTCCGCAATCCCCCGCAGCACCTGCTTCATGGCTTCCTTCACCATGTCTCCGTACGCCCGCAATACTTCCTGCGTCGTCTCGAAGTCCATCTGCTTGCTCAACCCCGACCGCGTGTCCCCGCTTCCCCCATTTCCCGCCTGGTTCATCAGGTAGCACACCCTGTAAATCTCGTCTTTCAGCCGTTCCAGGTTGTCCGCTGCGATCTGGTAAACCTTGCCGTCCGGTTCCGTCCATCCGAACCGGTCCTGCGGCCCCAACTGGATGTAGTAGGACTCCCCGACGATCTGGTTCCATTCCCTGTCCGAGTACACCACTGGCATCGCAAACAACCCCATCGTCAGCGCCCACGCCAGCGCATTCGATTTGTTGAAGTGCTCCAGTTGCAGCAGCCCCGCTTTGTTCATCAGCCACAGTCCTGGCGACACTTTCATACGGAAAACCGGCACCCGCCGCAGCGACGCCAGCCCGTGCCGCCCCTCGTCCATCGCTTCGATCGCCTGCGAGTCGCCGATTCTCCGGAACACCTGGAAGTTCTCGCGGTCGTAGTAGATCCACCGCGTCTCCTTCTCCCACCGCGCGTCCGTCACCTTGCTCTGTTGCAGGCACGAAGTGCGGATCACCACCCATTCCATCGTTCCGCTCTCGTTGTAGTTCCAGTTGATGACTTCCTGCGGCGAGTAATCCACCAGGTACGCCCGCGACCGTCCCGAAGAATCTTCTTCCGCCCGCGTCAGAGCCGGACCGCCCACTCGCGGGAAGTCCACTACCGTGTAACTGCTCCCGTACACCAGGGCTTCCACCATCCGCTGCCGGAAAAATTCGCTCAGGCTCGTTCCCTTCAGATCGCAATCCTCCGCAAACGAGCTGTAAAACGATTTCGCCGCCCCGTCGCTCCCTTCGAAAAGGAGCGCCGGCTCCCTCCGCATCAGCGTCGCCGCGTACCAATCGATAATCGACCCCAGATAATTCTCGTAGAACACCCGGTTCAGCCGCTCCAGGTACACGTCCCCGGGCTCCCTGTGCCTTCGCACTAAGTACTGCGTCGCGTGTTCCCGCAGCTGTTCCCCTCCCGCGTACAAGTCGTCGTACTGCTCCCACATCGCCTTCCGGGCAATATACTCGGGATGCTCCCGGTTGATGTTTTCCATGCTTAGCAAAGCCTCCTGTCTCGCTCCCCAATACCCCGCGCCGCCTTGAATTCCTGCCAAACCAGGTATCCCAGGGCGTCCGATGTATGCGTTCGCATCCTGTCCCGATCCTTGTCCGGCTTGTTGTCCTCCGCGCGGTACAACACTTCCTCGAAGTCCTTGATGAGTTCCACGCACTTCGGATCCACCACCATCCCGACCTTGCCCCGCGCCGTCAGCAACTTCGCGTTCATCAGGTTCAGGCGATGCGCAATCGGCGGGTTCTGCGTGGGCGTCCGGTATTCCACCTTATAGTCCGAGTAATCCGCCAAATACTGCCGGAGCATCTCGTAATCCGAGCACCCGGTGGTCTGCTGGCTGTTTCCCGAAGAATCGCCGTAGATGCGCAGCCCTCCCGGATGCTTCGGGTACCGCTTCAGAAATTCCACGCACGCATCCGCCGTCAGCGCCTGCCTCAGTACGATTTCGTCCACCACGCGCACCTCCTCTTCCACAATCTGAGCGATGACCGAACTCATGGGGTCCACATTGAAATCCAACGACCACAGCAGCGGCTGCCGCCGGTCTATCTGCAGCTCCCGCACGTTGTCGTGTCTGCTGAAAGCCGTGTATACCCGGCGCCCATCCTGGCTCAGGTATGCCCCCATCACTTCCTGGTCGTAAAATTTCGCGTCGTAGCTGTCTCTCAGCCGCTCGTAGTAATCCGGAGTTTGCGACAGCAGAAATCGATTCTCGAACGCCGGCGCGCGCACCACCCCATAACCTGGAATCCTTTCTACGATGAATCGGTGATACACCCAGTCGTACCCCTTGGGAGTCCACACCGCAAAACCGCACAGCCGCTTGGCTCTCGGATCCCGCAGCCGCCCTTCCAATCGGAGCCAGGATTGTTCCTGCGTGTAAGTCAGCTCGTCCAGGCCAAACCACGCCAGGTTCGTCCCCCGCAGCCTTTCGAATTCGTCCAGCGGCCGGAACAACATCTTCGACCGCGTTTCTTTCATTACCAGGGAATTCTCGGCCTTGTTGTGATCGTAAGGAATGCGGTTCGCTTCCAGGATCTCGAACAGCGCCGCCTGCGTCGAGTCCCGCAACATAGGGTAAGTCGGAGCGCCCACCAGTCCCAGGCGCCCCGGATTCAGATATGTCAACCGGATCGCCTCGTGGCAAAGCGCCTGGCTCTTTCCGCTGCCGATTGGCCCCGAGAACCCCTTGAACCGCGCCGGCAGGTCGTGGAACCGCTTCTGTGAAGGCAGCGGTTTGTAGATTATTTCTCGTTGCCGGAAGTCACCGGTTCCACCCATGTTACTTTGATCTCCTTTGCCTCGCCGTTCGCCTCCTCGATTTCTTTCTCCATCTGTACTAACTTGGCGTAGTCTCCGATCGTCGGCTTGAACCCCTGGTCCAACAGGGCCTTTTGCATTTTGTCGATCGCCGACTCCAGCAGTTCCATCAGCCGTACCCGTTCTTTGCCCTCTTTCCAGTTACTGCACTCCCGGCACGATTTGGGAGGTTTCCCTCCGGCCGCCCCTTTTTCCGCCATATCTCTCCCCAGACTGACAAACATTTGTGGAATCGCTGCGTTCACCGGCGGCAGTAGCCCACCGGTTACTGCCGCATTCGCGCCCGATGCTGGATCTGACAATCCGCCCCTCGCTTACTCCGTTACTTCCCTTCCTGATTCGAAACTAACATCGTCGTCTGTCATTCCCTCTCGTGGTACCCCGCAACTTACTGAAAACGCGGCTAATACTCTCGATCGAGATTTGTGAACCGCTTTCCGAAGTCACCAGTAACAATCAGGACGCCGTCCGAAAGACCCCTCCTCGAAAGCTGTTTCACGTGAAACAATCTGTTTCACGTGAAACAAACGCCGCATTGCCGGCTTCGCAGCTTCCTCCCAATGATCCTCTTGGCGGTACTTTGCGCCTTAGCGCCTTTGCGAGAGTCCCCCCGCATCCATCGAAATCTGTTTCACGTGAAACAAATCTGTTTCACGTGAAACAAAACGACACTGTGCCCGCTTCGCGGCCTGTCTCGAATATCCTCTGGGCGGTACTTTGCGTTCTTAACCCCTGGGCGGCCTCGTCCCGCGTGCATTCATCTCGGCGGCCTCGGCGCCCCCGCGATAGAATGTGGCTTCCAGGAGAGAACTTTGCCCAGACAACTGATCGAATGCGTCCCGAATTTTTCCGAGGGGCGCGACTCATCCAAAATCGATGCCATCGTCGACTCCATCGTGGCGGTGCCGGAAGTGGTCCTCCTCGACCGCGAATCGGACGCCGACCATAATCGCTGCGTCCTTACCTTCGTCGGCCCGCCATCAGCCGTTGCCGAGGCCGCCCTGCGCTCCGTGGAGAGGGCTGTGGCGCTCATCGATCTCACCCGCCATCAGGGCGCCCACCCCCGCATCGGAGCCGCCGATGTGGTCCCCTTCATCCCCATCGAGGGCATCACCCTGGAAGACTGCGTACACCTCGCCGAGCGAGTCGGGCAGCAAATCTGGGAGCGCTTCCGTGTCCCGGTGTATCTGTACGAGGCCGCCGCCCGCAAGCCCGATCGCACCAACCTGGAGAACATCCGCCGGGGCCAATTCGAAGCCCTGGTGCGGGAAATGGGCGTGGAACCCGCTCGCGCGCCCGATTTGGGCGAACCTCGCTGCCACCCCACCGCCGGCGCCACCGTGGTCGGCGCACGCAAATTTTTGATCGCCTACAATATCAACCTGGGCACGCCGGACGTCGGCATCGCCAAGAGAATCGCTAAGACGATTCGCTTCTCCAACGGCGGTTTCCGGTTTGTGAAATCCATGGGCGTGATGCTGGCTTCCCGCAACCTCGCGCAGGTGTCCATCAACCTTACCGACTTCGAGCAGACCCCCATGCACCTCGTCTTCGAAACCGTGCGCCGCGAAGCCGAGCGTTACGGCGTGCCGGTCGTGGGCAGCGAAATCGTCGGGCTGATCCCGCGAAAGGCCATCGAGATGTCGGCCGAATACTTCCTGCGCTACGAGAACTTTCGCCCCGAGCTGGTCCTGGAACGCCGCATCTCCGAAGCCATGGCGGCGCGCGGCGGCCTGCCGGAGTTTCTGGACGCTCTGGCCGCTCCCACCGCCACCCCCGGCGGAGGCAGCGCCTCAGCCGCCGCGGCGGCCATGGCAGCGGCCCTGGGAGCCATGGTCACCCGCCTCGCCAAACAGGATAGCAGCGCCTTCGAGGACGACCGCAAGTTTTTCACCGAAGCAGTCGACCGCGACGCCGCGGCCTTCCAGAGCGTGATGGCCGCCTACAAGCGTCCCAAAGACGAACGCGCGCCTTTTGTGGAGGAAGCCTTGCACGCGGCGGCCGAAGTTCCCTTGCAAGTCTACGAACGCGCCGGCGCGATGGCCACCCGCCTCCACGCGCTCGAAGTTCCCGCCAGATTCGGATCCGATCTCGCGGTAGCCAAGGCGCTCCTCGCCGCCGCCCGCGCCGGCGCCATGGAGAATGTCCGCATCAATCTGGAATCCATCCAGGAGCAGGCCTTCAAGGCCACCGTGGAGGAGCGCATTCGGACGGCCGGTTAGATCCCTATCGCAGCATCCCGCGTCGCTTAGCCCCGTTCGCTCCCGCCACCAGCCCGGCGCCCTTCGCGGGAATCGTCATCAGCACCAGGCGCGACGGATGCTCGTGGTCGTGGTAGATCGTTTCGGTGGCCTTCCATAACCGGGTTTCGCCGGCCACCGCCGCGCCGGTGTTGGGATTGCGGTCAAAGCGCGGGAAGTTGCTGCTCGAAATCTCCACCCGGATCCGGTGGCCCTTCAGAAACACGTTGCTGGTAACGCCCGCGTCCACGCTTATGCCGTAGACTTGGCCCTGGTTGGACGCCTCCGGCCTCTCGATCGAATCACGGTAGCGCATCCGCAAGATGCCGTCGGTGAGGTTTCGCGCATAGCCATCCGGGAATACATCCACCAGTTTGGCCGTGAAGTCGGTGTCTTTGGCGCTGGTCGAGACGTAGAGCACCACCTGCACCGGGCCCATCGCCTCCACATCCTCGGCCAGGGGCGCCGTCGAATAAACCAGTACGTCCGCCCGCTGCTCCACTGGCCGCTGATCCATCGGCCCCCAGGGAAAGACCCTGGGATTGCAGCAGACCGCGCCGCCGCGCGTAGGAACAGGATCGCGTGGATCGTAGACGTACGTGTCCCGTGCTCCCCGCCGTGGCGGAAAATCGCCCAACACTCCATCGCCCTCCAGGCCGTTGGCATGGCCCGTGCTGCCCAAGTACAGATTCATGGGCCGCGCATCCTCGGGCGGCCACGCCCGCTCTGCCACCCAGCGGTTCGCTCCCATCAGGAAAACCTGCACCGGCGGTGTGGAAACCAGCGGCGTGTCCTTACCCATCAGCCACTGGTCGAACCACTCCAATTGCAAAGTGCGCAGAGGCGCGGAGGAGCCGGGGCCGAAATCCGTATTCGCGAACCGGTACGACATGTTGTGGGGCCAGGGACCTATCAGGATGCGATTCAGCCCGTTGCTCTTGCGCAAGGCGGCATAGGCGTCCAGGTCGCTTTCGGAGAAATTGTCATACCAGCCGCCCACGGCAAGCACCGGCACGCGCACTTTTTGCAATTGTTCGCGCGTCGAAATGGCCCGCCAATAGGCATCGAAGGTGGGATGCGCGGCAGCCTCGCGGAACATCGCCGAAGTCCAGCCGGTCGCCGCCACGTCGGCCGTCCCGATCGGCAGGTGCAGCACGAAGCGCGCGAAATCCGGCACAAAACCGGGGGCCCTCAGGTTCTCCGCCATCCATTCCAGGCGCCCGCCCAGTTTCATGGCGCCTCCCGTCGAGTAGAAGCGGTCGCGGTAATCGTCGTCTCCCGAAACTACCGGGCAGATGGCCTTCAGGTGCGGATTGCCGGAGAGCGCGGCTTTCCATTGCACGATGCCGCGATAGGATCCCCCCACCATCCCGATCTTGCCGTCCGACCACGCCTGGCGGGCGATCCAGTTGAGGGTGTCGTCGCCGTCGTTCACTTCCTGGTGTAACGGGTCGAAATCGCCCTCGGATTCGTAACGGCCGCGCACGTCCTCCAGAACCACCGCGTATCCGTGCTCCAGGAAGGCTTCGTAATTGGCGTTGAGCGTTTCGCTCTTGCCGTAGGGGGTTCGTTCCAGAAGGGCGGGCGCCCGGACGTGCTCGCCGGGTAGAAAAATGTTGGCGTAGAGGCGCACGCCGTCCCGCATCGGCACCGCTACGTGTAATACCTTCACGATTTCGTGCTGCCCGGCCGTCAGGCCCGCGCAACCGACCAACGCTAGGTACAAAGCTCGCAAATCAGTTCCCAATACCGCCTGGAGATTTCCTCTACCTGGTGATGCGCGTGAATGTGCCTGGCGCCCCGCTGGCCGATGGCGCGCGCAAATCCAAACATTGATGTTAACAGAATCATGTGCTCGCGTAAGGCCTCCGCCTCGGCCATCCCGGCCGGGATGCGAATGCAGGCATCCTCAGGCAGGCGGGCGCTCTCTTCACCCTCCGTGAGGAGCACCGGCTTGCCCAGGCCCATAAAGCGTATGGCGATCCCCGAAGTCTCGCCGGCGGCCGGATGGCGCAGGTTGATGCAGGCATCCACGGCGCCGGCGGCCAGCCAGAATTCACGCTCGCCCAGGTACGGAAGCCGGAAAACGCCCGGCGCGCAGAGCAGCGGCGCGGCAGCGCGCTCCAGGTCGCTCGAAACGAATCGCCCCGCCACCAGCAAGGCCGCCCGTGGAATCTCCCGGCGCACAGCGGCCAGCGCCGCGAGCACGCTCATCAGCCGTTTGGTTTCGCGCAGGAAGCCGAACACGCCGAACAGGAAGGCCGCCGACGCCACCCCCAGCCGCTGCCGGTAGCGCAGAATCTGAGCCCCCGAAGGCATCCCGCCCTCCGCGTCCGCCGGCGTCAGGGCCATGTGCGGCAACTCGATCACCCGCGCGCCATGGGCGTGTTCGCGAACCAGCCGCGCCGCCGCCGGATTGTGCACCACCACGGCCCGCGCGCCTTCCGCCACGCGCCGCAGCATGGGGTAGGCAAAGTAACGCCGATCGCCGGCCGAGGCCGCGCGCCCGCGCCAGAGATCCTCGGCCAGCCCGCGCTGCCATGGGCCATAGTTGTATACGAATTCCTCGATGTAGGCCTCGCGCGAGAGTTGCCCCAGCAGGAAATGGTGCAGGACGGCATCGTGCAGCACCACGATTCCCGGCTTCTCGATCGCCCGCCGGTAGATCGCCGCATGCAGGCGGTTGTTGCCCAGATGGTAAAGCGCCACGTCCGGGCGGGTGGGGTTCACCTCCACCCGGCCGTACCGCCGAAGGGCCGTGAGCAGCATTTGCGCGTAATCCGCCACGCCGGTCGGCGCGGGCGGCAGCGGAGAGTAGAAGCCAACCGTCACTCCATCCAGGGTACCTGTAGTTGAAACGACCGCGAGAGCGGATCTTTGGAAATGGATATCCCATGATGCCCAAGCCGTCCATCGCTGCCATCCTGGTGTTCCTGCCGTCCGCCTTCGGCCAGGGACCCATGGAATTCACCGCCAAAATCGGAGTGCCCATCACCGATTCTCTCCAGACCGGCACGATCGACTTTCTGGCCACGGGACTCCACCAGGGGTCCTCGGCCACGCGCCGCTATACCGCCGGGGTAGGGATCGTGGTGCGCTTGCCGCATAGCTTCGGTGCGGAGGTTGAGGTTCTTCGAACACACTTGGACCACCGCGAATTCCTGGGAGTTTCCGCTC
>JASHSS010000422.1 GCA_030038565.1 Bryobacteraceae bacterium | reverse complement strand
GTACCAGCGCAATCGGCCCGCCCTCCTGGGCCTCCGGCGTGACGTGCCCGACGATGAAGCCGTGGGACCCGCCGGAAAACCGGCCATCCGTGATCAGCGCCACATCCTTGCCCAACCCTGCCCCCATAATCGCCGAAGTGGGGGTGAGCATCTCGGGCATCCCCGGTCCGCCCTTGGGACCCTCGTAGCGGATCACGATCACCTCGCCCTTCTGAATCTCCTTGCGCTCCAGCGCCCCCAGGATCATCTCCTCCGAATCGAACACCCGTGCCGGCCCCGAGAACCGCAGCCCTTCTTTCCCCGTGATCTTGGCCACGGCGCCATCGGGCGCCAGGTTGCCGCGCAGAATCTGAAGGTGCCCGGACGGCTTGATCGGTTTGGAAAAGGGGTGCACGATCTCCTGCCCCGGAGCGAGGTCTGCCACATCCTTCAGGTTCTGAGCAACCGTCTTGCCGGTCACCGTCAGCGCGTCCGGGTGCAATACTCCCTCCGCCAGCAGCATCTTCATCACCGCCGGAATTCCACCCACGCCGTGCAGATCCTCCATCACGTAGCGCCCGCTGGGCTTGAAATCCGACAGGAGCGGCACCCGGTTGCTCACTTTCTGGAAGTCGTCCAGCGCGAGCGGCACGTTCACCGACCGCGCCATGGCCAGCAGGTGCAGCACCGCATTGGTCGATCCGCCCAGCGCCGTCACCAGCACCATGGCGTTTTCGAAGGCTTCGCGGGTCATGATCTGGCGCGGTTTCAGATCCAGTTCCAGAAGGTTCCGGATGGCCGCTCCGGCGGCGGCGCACTCCGCCAGTTTCGCGGGATCTTCAGCCGGCGTCGAGGAACTGTACGGCAGCGACATCCCCAGCGCCTCGATGGCCGAAGCCATGGTATTGGCGGTATACATTCCGCCGCAGGCGCCCGCGCCGGGACAGGCGTGGCGAACAATTTCCTGCCGCTGGGCATCGTCGATGTTGCCGGCCAGGTATTCGCCATAACTCTGGAACGCCGAAATAATGTCCAGCTTCTTGCCATCCTGGCAGCCTGCGCGGATGGTTCCACCGTAGATCATCAGCGACGGCCGGTTGAGCCGCCCCATCGCCATCACGCACCCGGGCATGTTCTTGTCGCAGCCCGGAATCGAGATGTTCGCGTCGTACCACTGGGCCGCCATCACCGTCTCAATCGAGTCGGCGATCAGGTCGCGGGACTGGAGCGAAAAGCTCATCCCCTCGGTGCCCATCGAAATTCCGTCGCTCACCCCGATGGTGTTGAACCGCATCCCCACCAGGCCCGCGGCGGTGAGGCCCTCCTTCACCTTATCCGCCAGGGCGAGCAGGTGCATGTTGCAGGGGTTGCCCTCATACCACATGCTGGCGACGCCCACTTGCGGCTTCGCCATATCGTCTTCGTGAAGCCCGGTAGCGTACAGCATGGCCTGCGAGGCGCCTTGCGATCTGGGCTGGGTAATGCGGGAGCTGAATCGATTCAATGGAGCGGGCATATTCTTCGGGCGATTTCACTTTCCAGCCGCGGGCGGCTTTTCAATCCGTATATAGTCTACGTCGGAGCTGGCAATCATTCCAGTATCCATCATCTCCTCCACCTCGGGAATCAGCCGCGCCAGGTTCTCCGGCGTGTCTACAATCGTTACCACGATGGGCTGGTCGCGCCGCACTATGTGGCCGCGGTGGATCTCCGCCGATTCTCCGTAGCCTTCCAGGCCGCGAAATACCGTGGCGCCCGCCACCTTCAGTTCCCTGGCGCGATTCACAATCGCTTCGTACAGCGGTTTGCCCTGGTAGCGATCGCTTTCCGCAAAATGCAGCCGCAGCAGCCTGGCCTTCTTAACCGTTCGCACGCCCGCCCTCCCCTTCCGCGCGCGTGCGCACCAGGCGGATCATCTCGACATCCGAAAGCACGATGATTCCGTCCTGCATCATGGATTCAATCTCGTCCAGGGCCTTGGCCAGTTTCTCCTCCGAGTCCACCACCGAAATCATCACCGGCAGATCGTGGGAAAACGGCAGCCGCCCGCTTTTGTGCGTGTGGCCTTTCACCCCGTATCCCAAAATCCCCCGGTAAACCGTCGCCCCGGCAATATCCATCATCTTCAGGCGCTTGACCATCGCCTCGTACAGCGGTTCGCCCTGCCACTGGTCCGATTCGCCCATGTAGATGCGCATCAGGCGGGCCGTTCCGCGGGTCTCCGTATGCGCCCCCTTGAGCGCCGCCGGGCGCTCCTTATGGGCTACTTTCACCACGTTGGTATCCTGCACCTCGATCACCCCATCGGTCACCATGTCGTACAGCGTCGGCATGATTTCATCCACTTTCTGCGCGGATTCGATGAATTCGATGCGAATCGGCAAATGCTCGGTGAGCACCTCGATCTTGGTGGTGTGCATGGTCCGGTGGCCACCGAATCCCGCCATTGCGCGCGTGGCGGTCGCCCCGGACACTCCCTTGTGCAGCAGGAACGTCAGAATCGAGTCGCACAGCGAGCTGAAGTGATGCCGCGTATCCTCGTTGATGAAAATCGTGACCTTCCTGGCGGCGCCCTTCTGGAGCATCGCGTCTCCTTCCGGCCGCTAGCGCCGGGCCAGCATCGACCCGAGCCACACGGCTGCGTACCCCAGCATAACGCTCGACACCACGTTCAGCATGCCGGCCCACAGTTCCCCCTCCCTTGCCGCGCTGTAGGTCTCCCACTCGAAGCTGGAAAAGGTGGTGAAGCCTCCCAAAAATCCCACCACCAGCAGCAGGCGCCATCGCGGGTCGATATCCAACCGGCCGGTCAGCAAGGTCATTAGAAAGCCGATCAGGAACGAGCCGGTCACGTTGATCACCAGCGTCCCCAGCGGAAACCTCCCGCCAAACCGCGTCATGATCGCAGCCCCCGCGATGTACCGCGTCAAGGCTCCCGCGCCGCCTCCAGCCGCCACCAGCAGATAGCGGGTCAACATCCCGTTCCGGCCGCCAGGGATCTCCGCGCGCCTTCCAGCCGCTCCAGGTCCGCGCGAAGTTCGGGCGCCCGGCCGTTCGTGCCGCTCTCTATCAGCCGTTCGATCGTGCTCATCAATTCATCCAAACGCCGCCGCGCCTCCTTCTCGACATCCCACAGGGTAGCATTGATGCTCTCCTCCCACTGCGCGCTCAGCCGGCTCAGGTTCTGGTACAGCAGATAGGAAACCGTGCGCCCAAAATGGCCGCGCACCAGGCTCCTGATCATCCACACCGGCAGGACCGGCGAAAGCAGCTCCCAGTTCCGGTCGAACACCCGCGCCACACGGATATCGGGCGCGCCCGGTTCCACCACCTCGATCTCCGCTTCGGTGGTCCGGAGCGCCACGCCGAATACCCGCAAGGTGCGCTCCGACAGGCGATCCCGAAACTGTTGCAGCTCGCGGAAGGCCTGTTTGCGCACCCTGTGCAGAGGCTCCAGAAACGCGCCGCGCTCGAGGATCGAAAGCTCCGCCAGTTCCTCGCGGAGGGCCCCCGCCAGCCAATTCTCGAACGACGCGAGCATGGTAGCCAGGCTGCGGGTCCACTTTGGGAATTCAGTCTCGAAGGCGCCGAGCAGCACGCGCTCCACATCGCTTTGGTGCGTCTCCAGCCGTTCGCCGACCATCCGCCGGGTATCCGCGGCGGCGTCCCGCACCACCAGTTTGAGGGCGGTCTTCACCTCGGCGGCGATTTCCCGCTCGGCGGCCACCTGCCGCCGCATGGCCTGCCGCTCCGACTCCACCACCTCCGCCGATTTCAGGCTCAGCGCCAGGTAACCACCGCACTCCCGCAGCAGCGTCTCCATTTTTCGCGCCAGAATGGCTTCGCGCTCGCGGGCCCTGTGCTCCACCGTTTCGCTCATCAGCCCGGCTTCGAGCGCCGTGCGGAACCGCTCAAACCCCGGCCGCGTGGAATAGGGAAAGA
This sequence comes from Bryobacteraceae bacterium, assembly GCA_030038565.1. GTDB lineage: Bacteria > Acidobacteriota > Terriglobia > Bryobacterales > Bryobacteraceae > JOPF133. The sequence goes on along the minus strand of JASHSS010000422.1, from coordinate 11,962 downwards.
CGCGCGGCGCTCCCGGAAAATGCCTGGCAAGCTCGGCGCCCACATACTCCACCACTTCCGCCAGGTCGCGCTCGCTCACCAGATCCGCCTTGGTCAGCAGCACCGCCACCTTCGGCGTGTAATGGTAGAGGCTCTTCAGCAGCTCGATATCGCGCTCGGAGAGCGGCGGATCGACGCTCACCGCCACCAGCGCCAGCCCCACATTCGGCAGCCAGTCGAGCGAGGTGCGGGTATTGTGCGCGAGCGCGCTCCCCAGGCCCGGCGTATCCACGAACTTCAACCCGCGAAACCGCCCCAACTCGGGCAATTCCACGGTGATTCGCTCGGCGTGTTTGTGGTTCTCCGGGTTTTCCTTCTCCGAAATATAACCGCCGATCTGATCCAGCGAGATTTCCGGATCGCTGCCGTCCCGGTGATGCACGCGGGCTTCCGCGCGCGCGCCGTAGCGAATCTCAGTGATCACCGCAGTCACCGGCACCACCCCCGTGGGCAACACAGTGCGTCCCAGGAAATGGTTCAGGAAGCTGCTCTTGCCGGCCTTGAAGCGCCCCAGCACGGCCACGGTGATTTCGTCCTGCCCGGCCGCCGCGCGCGCGCTCGCGAGCAACCCGGAGAGCGCCCGAATCTCGTATCGCTGGGCAATATCGGCCGCCAGTTCGAGGGCCGCCCGCCCCGCCGCGGCTGCGCCGCCTCCACCCGCCGGCGGAAGGGAATCCGCGGAACGGGCCGCGCGGTTAGTCTGGATTGGACTGTCTTGAGTTTCCGGAATCATAGCTCCTCATGATAGGAGCCATCATTCCCGAGCAAGGCGGGACGGTTGATGGCGGGCTCCATCACCAACGGTCTAAACCTGATTATAGCGTTCTTCTGGAGGGTTGCCCCTAACGCTTTCCCGGTGCGGCCGGCTCACTTCCAGCCCCAGCCGCCGTTGAGGTTGGCCTTCTCGGCGCCGGAAAACCGGATGTAGGGCCCGCGGGCGCCGTTGGGCAAAACCGTAGAGCCGTCTGTGCGGGCCTGCAGCAACTGTTGCGAGGTCAATTCGCGCGCGCCCGTCAGGTCCGCCCCGCAAAGGTCCGTCCCCAGCAGGTTGGCGCCCCCCATCCGGGCATTCCTCAGCCCGGCTTCCGAGAAATCGCAGCCGCTGAGCAATGCCTCGCGAAAATCCGCGCCGTTCAAGTCGGTATTGACGAAGCGGGAGGACTCCAGAGAGGCGTTGTGAAATTTGGCATTGTACAGTTCCGCCCGCGAGAAATCGCAGTGGTTCAGGCGGCTGCCTGCCAGGTTCACATCTTTGCCGGCTGCGTTCCCGAACCGGCACTGCCCCGCGCGCAGGCGCGGCAGTTGCGCGCCGTCCACCCTGGCGCCGGAAAAATCGCAGGCCGCCAGCCGGGCATCGTGGAATGAAGCGGCATTCAGAGTTGTCCCGGACAGATCGGTGTGGGTAATGGCGGCGTTTTGAAAAGTCGCCTTCTCCAGCCGCGCCTGGCGGAAATGGGCGCCATCGATCCTGGCTTCAATAAAAGATGCTGCGTGCAGATAGCCGCCGCGGAAATCAACGTGATAAAGTTGCGCCCCGGTGAAATCGGCGCCGCTGAGCAGCGCTCCCCCAAGATCCACCGAATGCAGTTCGGCGCCGCTGAGATCGGTATCGGACAGGTCGGCTTCCACCAGCATGACCCCTTCGAAGGAAGACCGGCTCAGATTGGCCTTGCGCATTTCTACCTCGTTCAGAGTCACGTTCCGGAAACGGCAGCGGCGTCCGCGCCCCGCGTCCAGGGTCCAGGCGGCATGAGCCGTCAGGATGTCCGCGAGCGACTGTGCGTAGACCGTGACTTCGGAGGGGTTAATCGTAAAAGTCCCTCGCCATCCTTATCGGCCGACGTACGCTGTCTTTCAGTAGCAACGGATATTTAACTGGCGCCCGAAGAGTGATCAGTGAAACACCTTACGCCCGGGATCTACACAGGCGGCGCAAAGCGTCCGTCGATGGCGGTCCACCCGCCATCGACGAACAGCACCGTGCCGGTGACATAACTGCTGGCGTCGGAGGCCAGAAAGACCACCGGCCCAGCCATTTCGCCGGCCGTGGCCCAGCGGTTGAGCGCGTTCCGGTTGGCGTAGGCCTGATACCACTCCGGCTTGCTCTTGATAGGGGCGGTGAGGGGAGTCTCCACCACGCCGGGCGCGATGCAATTGACGCGCACACCGGCAGGGCCCAATTCCACGGCCAGGCCGCGCACCATCTGAATCAGCCCCGCCTTGGTGGTCGCGTAGATCGATTGTCCCGGCTCTACCGTCATCGCCCGCATGGAAGAGAACAGGATGATGCTCCCGCACCGGCGCGCCTGCATATGACGCCCGGCGGCCTGGAGGACGTGGAAACCGCCCGCCAGGTTCAGCCGCAGGACCCGGTCGAAATCGGCGCTGGTGTAATCCAGCAGGCGCTTGCGAATGTTGACCGCCGGAGTGGAGACCACTACGTGGATCTGGCCGTGCTTCTCTTCCATGGCGCGAAAAGACCGGGCGACGGCGGCGGGATCGGTAACATCCAGCGTCATGGATTCCGCCCGGTCGCCGCGGGCGCGAATGCCGAGGGCGGCCTGCTCCGCACCGGGAGCATTGATATCGGCGCAGATGGTCAAAGCCCCTGCCGCCGCGAGTCCTTCGGCGGAGGCCAGGCCAATACCGGAGGCCGCGCCCGCCACGAAAGCGACCCGGCCATCCAGGCGAAATAACGAATTCACATCCGGCATGCAGGGATTGTAACGCAGCGACCTGGCTAGGTCCCCGACCGCATGATTCGCTTCCCTGAAGACGCGCCGCGTGAGGTATTGGTGGGACAGGCCTTCAGCCTGTCCAGGGCAGGCTGAAGGCCTGTCGTCATGGCGCGGCGCGCCACCCAAAGGGATGAAAAACCGGCGCAGGTTTTCGACCGTGCCCCACCAAGCGGAAGAACTAAATCACGCGGTCGAAGACCGGACGCCGGACCCTCACGCGGGTGTTTTTTGGGCATTTTGCCCAAAAAATAGGCATTAACTCCTTTGTTTTCAGTAAAACTTTGGGGCATTTTGCCCAAAGTGGCCGCTTCCCCGGTCACGCTGCCTCGGCGCCAAGCATCCGGAACCATTCCCGGGCGCTGCTTCGCTGGGGGTGTTCGAAGGCCGGCGACAGGCTCGAAATCGACAGTTGTTCCAGGAGGAGCCCCCCCCGCGTCAGGGTCTCCGGATCAGGCCTTAATCTCCTCAAACATCTTGTCCAGGCCGGTTTTATCGTGGTCGGTCAAAGCCTCGGCAGATGCGCAAAGCGTGTGGTACTGCCGGACCATCTGTTGCTTAGTCGCCAGATGCGGATCGATCATGGCCAGGGAATCGAGGCACCCCCGGAAGCTTTCGAGCGCCGAACCGAGTTTGCTGGGCTTGCCTCCATGGGCTTTGAGGGTGTTGTACTCTTGCAGCGCCGTGGCGTAGCGGGTGGGGTATAAATTCTTGGCTTTCTGCATATCCTGCATAAAAGCCAGGTGGTTCGCGGCATGCTTCCTTACCGTCTTCACCTTGTCCTGAAAAGCCGGGTATTTGGCCTTTGTATCGTTCATATAGCTATCGAGGTTGTTAACCAGCTTCTGGGTATCCGCAATGTTTGTGGCAACTTTATCCGGCGCGAAGCTCTTGTGGACCTTCTCAATCGAATCGCCAATGCTTACCTTCGCCGCGCCTTTCTTGACATGAGCGCCATCGCGGAGTTGCTGCCATTCGCCGCGGGTGGGGACGGGCATTTCGTATTTCGCCATACACAAACCTCCGAGTTGTCAGTTGTAGGATTCTAGACCGGGTTCGAGCAGAATTGTACCGTTTAAACTCTGTCCACGCAACCGGGCCGTCGAGGGTGTCGAGGGCGTCGCCGGGGCGGTGTTCGGGATGGTGAGCCGGTCCGTTGAACGCCGTCGTACGCGGCGCCACCGCCCGGCTCCAGGTCGGCTATCATAAATCAGACGGAATAGTCCGGAAGTGGAGGTTCCTATGAACCAGACGACGACCGCGCGCCGGCGCTTTCTGGAAACCGCGGGCGGCGCCCTTTTGCTCAGCCCGCGCACGGTATTCGGGTCGCAGGCCAATTCGACTGTGGAGGTGGGACTCATCGGCTGCGGGAGCCGCGGCAACTGGATCGCGCCGTTCTTTCCGGAACATGCCGGCGCGCGCGTAGTAGCAGTGGCCGAAGTGATCAAGAGCCGCCTGGATGCCACCCGCGAGAAACTCAAGGTGGATGCCGGGCGCGCCTACTGGGGTCCCGACGCAGCGCGCGAGCTGGCGCAATCGAGCCTGGATGCGGTGATCATCGAGACGCCGCCGTATTACCACCCGGCGCACGCCGCGGCCGCGGTGGATGCCGGCAAGCACGTCTTCTGCGCCAAGCCGGTGGCCGTGGACGTCCCCGACAGCCGGACCTTCCTCGAGAACGGCCGGAAGGCGCAGAGCAAGGGTCTCAGCTATTTTGTGGATTTCCAGAGCCGCGCCCGCCCGGTGTTTCAGGAGGCCGTCGAGCGCATCCGGCGCGGCGACATCGGCAAGGTCGCCATGGCCCAGGTCTTCTACTATGCCAACCGGCCGTGGACCGACCGTTCGACTCCCGGCATGGATCCCGGACTGAAGAGCATGGTCAACTGGCTGGGCGACCGCGTGATCAGCGGCGACATCATCGTGGAGCAGAACGTGCACGTTCTGGACATGGCCAACTGGTATCTGGGCGGCCATCCGCTGAAGGCCACCGGCGCAGGCGGACGGACCAACTGGGCGGGGTCCAAGAGCGATACGGGCGACTCCTGGGACCACTTCGCCGTCACGTATTGGTATCCGGAAGGCGTCCATGCGAGTTTCAGTTCGCATCAACTTTCGGGCCGCTTTTCAGACCTCTGCGTGCGCTGCTTCGGGTTGAAGGGCTGCGCGGACACGCATTACGGCGGGCTGGTCCGCATCACCAGCGACGATGCGGATAAGAACTGGACCGGCGCGGAAAAGGACGACACCTTCACCGCCGGATGCATCACCAACATCAAGAACTTCATTCAGAGCATCCAGTCCGGCAAGCCCATCAACAATGCCGCCGTGGCCGTGGAGAGCAACCTCACCGGTATCCTGGGGCGCACGGCGGCATACCGCGGAGGCGTGGTGACGTGGGATGAAATGATGGCTTCCACCGAGAAGTGGGGAAAGGCCGGCCTGACGCTCAAGTGGTAAGGGAAATCCATGCAACCGATCAACCGTCGTAGCCTGCTTCAATACGCGGCGTTCGCCTCGCTCGGCGCGCGCCTGGCCCGCGGCGCTGCCCGCTCCTTTTCGATCGGCGTCACCGACTGGAACCTGAAACTGGGCGCCAACCCCGAGGCCGTGCCTCTGGCCGCCAGCCTGGGCTTTGAAGGCGTGCAGGTTTCCTTCGGCCGGCGCATCAACAACGACAAGCTGCCCCTCGACGATCCCGAGATCATCGCCCGTTACCTGAGCCTTTCGAGCCAGCACCACATTCCGATCAACGGAACCTGCGTGGACCGGCTCCACGACAACGGGTTGAAGCGCGACCCGCTGGCCCCCCGCTGGGTGCGCGATTCCATCCGCCTGACCAGCGCGTTGAAGACCAAGGTGCTGCTGCTGCCGTTCTTCGGGAAATGGGCCATCCAGAACCACGAGGAAGGCAATGCGGTGGCCGATGCCCTGGCCGGGCTCGCGCCCGAAGCCGAAAAGGCCGGCGTCATCCTGGGCCTCGAGGACACCATCTCCGCCGAGGACAACGTGCGCATCATGGACCGCGTGAAATCGAAGAACGTTCTGGTGTATTACGATGTCGGCAACTCCACCCACGCCGGTTTCGACGTGGTGAAGGAAATCCGCTGGCTGGGCAAAGATCGCATCTGCCAGTTTCACTTGAAGGACAACCCGCACTACCTGGGACAGGGAACCATCTCCTTCCCGCGCGTGCTGGAAGCCATTCGGGACATCGGTTTCACGGGCGCCGCCAACCTCGAAACCGACACGCTGCCGGGATCCACCGTCGAGGACGACATGCGCAAGAACCTGGCCTACCTGCGCCAGTTAACGGCTTAACGCGCTACGCTCCAATTGTGCGCACCATCATCGAACCTTTCCGCATCAAGAGCGTCGAACCGCTGCGCCAGACTACGCCCGAAGAACGCGAGCGCTACCTGGAGCAGGCCGGTTACAACCTGTTTCTGATCGAAGCCGGCAACATCCTGATCGATCTCCTCACCGACTCCGGCACCAGCGCCATGTCCACCGAACAGTGGGCCGCCGTGATGCGCGGCGACGAGTCCTACGCCGGCAGCGAGAGTTTCTTCCGCCTGAAGCGGGTGGTGGACGAGCTCACCGGTTTCCGACACATGATCCCCTGCCACCAGGGGCGCGCCGCCGAGCGGATTCTCTTCAGCGTGGTGGCCAGGCCCGGCCACATCGTGCCTTCCAACACGCACTTCGACACCACCCGCGCGAACATCGAATTCACCGGCGCGCGCGCCGTCGATCTTCCCATCCCGGAAGCCGCCGACACGCAGCTCCGCATGGATTTCAAGGGCAACATGGACGTGGCCGCGCTGGAATCGCTGATCGCCGCCGAAGGCGCGGACCGCATCCCGCTGGTGATGCTCACCATCACCAACAATTCCGGCGGCGGCCAGCCGGTCTCGATGGCCAACATCGAGGCGGTCAAAAGCGTCTCGGCGCGGCACGGCATTCCGTTCTACCTGGACGCCTGCCGTTTCGCGGAAAACGCCTGGTTCATCCGCGAACGCGAGCCGGGCTACGCCGACTGGTCCCCGAAGCGCATCGCCCGGAAAATGTTCTCGCTCGCCGATGGCTGCACTTTCTCCGCCAAAAAGGACGCCTTCGCCAACATCGGCGGTCTGCTTTGCTCCAACGACGATCGCGTGGCGCAGCAGGAGACCAACCTGCTGATCCTCACCGAAGGCTTCCCCACTTATGGCGGACTGGCCGGCCGCGACCTGGAAGCCATCGCCGTGGGCCTCGAAGAGGTTCTCGACCCGGACTATCTGCGCTACCGCATCATCTCCACCGGCTACCTGGGCAACCACATTGCCGAACACGGCGTGCCCATCGTCGAACCGCCCGGCGGCCATGCCATCTACATCGATGCCGCGCGCATGCTCCCGCACATCCCGCCGCACCAGTTTCCCGGCCAGGCGCTGGCGGTCGAACTGTACCGCCATGCCGGCATCCGTTCGGTGGAAATCGGCTCGGTGATGTTCGGCGCCGCCGCGCGCCACGAGTTGCTGCGCCTGGCGATCCCGCGCCGCGTCTACACCCAGAGCCACATCGATTACGTGGTGGAGGCCATTCTGGAGGTGAACGCGCAAAAAGAGCGGATCCGGGGAATGGAAATCGTGGAGGAGCCGCCGTTCCTGCGACACTTCAGCGCGCGGTTTCGAAGGTTATAGGGCAATTACTGCCCCGCCGGCATGATTTTCGATTCCACCCGGAACTTTCTGTAATCGCTCCAGGTGATTTCCGCGTCCTCGGCCAGCCGCTTTAGCAGGCCAATCCGCCCGCTGCCGATCATGTACTCGCGTTTCGGCAGCCAGATTTCGCCGTTCACACGCTCCTCTTCGAGCACTAATTTGGCGCCCGGATTCAGCCGCGCCAGAAACCACCCGAAGGAGATCGTCGCGGTGGTCTCGGCTTCCACCCGCACCCACTGGTAGCCGGTTTTCTCGATCCACATTTTTCCGTGAATCTTCAACAGCGCCGCCCCGTCGCGGCTCTTGGGATGATATCCCGGCTTGGGCGTGCCGGAGATCACCCAGACATCCTGTCCGTCAACCTGCTGGCTGCCTTCCAGGCGCAAATCGAAGGCGTCGGGGATCTCCAGCAGAAAGGCGCGCTCGCGGCGGCGCGACTTCTGATAATCACCGGCGCGCCGCTGCTTCTGTTCCGGCGTTTCGCTTTCCAGCCGGGCGGCGGCTTTGTCGAGCTTCTGCTCCTGCTTTTGCTTTTCATCCGCCGGCAGCGGTTTCCCATCGCGCTCCAGCGTGCGATGGAACGGCTGCCCATCCAGAATGAAGGTCTCCCAAGCCTCGCCGTGCTCGGAAGTGACGCGCTCGCGCGAATCGAAATGGCGCTCGCGCAGGTGGTTGACCCAGGTATAGTCCGCCATGCGGATCCAGTTGGCCTGATCCAATTCGACGGACCGCCGCACGATCTCCCGCGCATCCTGTCCGAATGCCGCTGACGCCAGGCAGACCAATAACGGCACAAGCAGCCGCATATTAATGCTTACGGACGGGACCGGCCGCACGTTGCGCTCCGAAATGGCCGGCCACCCCAGGCGATTATCGGGCCGGCGTGATATCGGTTACCGGAAGATCCCAGTGGGCCAGCAGAATTTCGAACCGGCGTTGTTCCTCGCGCTGGTAAGTCGCCTGGTCGGGCCATAACTGCTTGATCAGCCGCTCTTCGTCGGGATTCGCGGTGGTGGCGAGGGCGGAGTTCCTGAAGCGGATGGTGACGCGGTAATCCCAGCGCGAATCCTCGGTCATGTGGTTGGCCGGCGTCTCAATTTTCACGCCGGTCATGCGCCCGCTCTCGACGATCTTCAGCAGCAGCGGGTAATGGTTCTTGAGGAAGAGCTGCAGGAATTCCTGCTGGTGCCCCCATTGCACCTTGTAATAGTACTCCACGGTATAGGGCTGGTCCGGAGCCCCGTGCGGCGGAGCGCCCTGGGCGAGCAGCGGCCGCGCAACCACCGAAAGCAATAGCGTCAGAAACAGGTTTCGCATCGATTGATTCTCCGGCTAGTCGGGTGATTTGGATTGTAGCAGGCGGCACGCTTAATTCGGCAGCTCGCCGCGCGGTTTTCCCTGGCTGATCTCGTCGAAAGCGTCTTTGATCTGGCGTTTCAGCGAAGCCTCTCCCACCCAGCCTTCCACCGCGCGAGGCAATTGAATGGAAGCCTGTAACTCCTCCACCTTCTTATGCTGGTCAACTCCCTCCTTCACGGCTTTGTATAACTCTTTCATAAATTGCGCCTGTCCGGTGAGTAACTCCCGGCCGCCCATCACTCCGTGGCCCGGCAGCACATACTTCACCTTAAGTTTCCCCGCGGCTTCGAGTACGGTGGGCCAGTTCCCGATGTTGGCGTCGGTAGTGGAGTTGTACGGTCCGTTGACCACCGCGTCGCCCGAACAGAGCACCTGCTCCTTGGGCAGGTACACGAATCCATCGCCGCGGGTGTGCGCCCAGCCGAAGTAGCGGAACTCCACCTTGCGGCTGCCGTCCGAAAGCACGTAACTGGGCTCGTTGATATCCTGCCTGGGCGGCTCGGGGCCGTCGCGGTGAAGTTCGGCCACGTCGGGGCGGGTTTTGGCGGCGGCCTGCCAGCGCGCCGGTTCCAGGCGCTTCAATTCCTCACCCACCTGTTTGAAGGCGATGGTGGTTGCGCCGGCGGCGGTCCAGATCGGGTTGCCGTACAGATGGTCGCCGTGATGATGCGTGTCGAATACATATTTCACCGGCTTGGGCGAGATGCGGCGGGCATCCGCCATGGCGGCGCGAGCCCCGCTGGGGTAGTTGGCGTCCACTACGATCAGGTAATCCTTCATCTCGATGATGATGTTGTTGCAGTGGCCCTGGTCCATATCGCCTTCGCGAAACCACACGCCCGGCGCCACGATGCGCACGGTTTCGGGATTGGCGTCGGATCGCGAAACCACCAGGGCGAGGCCGCCCAGGAAGGTGAAACCCAGAAGCAGTAGAGCGCGAAGCCGCGGCATGGCGAAACCCCCTTTGGGTCTACTTTACACGCATTCGCCGCCGCGCGGGGCGCCGGCCAGTATCACTCCGCCCGCGGCGGCCAGAGGGGAGCGCCGAGATGATGATCCCTTCCCTGCTGGAGGACCAGTCCCGCCACGGGTACGACATCGGCAGGCTGATCGAGCAGCGCTCCGCCGGCGCGGTGAAATTCCAGATCGCATCGCTCTATCCATTGCTTTACCGGCTGGAGAGCCGCGGATGGATCGCCGGACGCTGGGTGGAAACAGCCGGCATGCGCCGCCGCCGCTACTACCGCCTGACGAAGGAGGGCCAACGGATGCTCGCGGCCCAGCGCCGCGGACGGCGGGAATTCGTGGAAGCCACCGACCGCATTACGGGGTTCCAAAATGCCTGAGGATCCGAGCTGAGAGACGAAATCGCCAAGCGCCTCGCGAGCCTGAACCTTCGGCCCGAGCGGGAAGCGGAAATCATCGACGAGTTGGCCGGCCATTTGAGCGACGATTACCGCCGTCTGTTGGCCTCGGGCGTGAGCGGGACTGAAGCCCTCGAAATGGCGGTCGACCGGCTGACCATCGGCGCCGGGCTGCTGATCCGCAGCCTGTGGAAGCTGGCGCAGGTGAATCCCGGTTTTCAGCCACGGCGTGTGCTGACGCTGCGCGTCTCCCCGAACCAGTCTCTCTGCCGGCGGCGGGCAGACTTGCCTCGCTCTTTATGACGAGCGGCTGCGCCGCGCGCGGGAGATTCCCGTTGAAGGGATGCCGGTTGCAGGGGATGTCCTTAACGGGACGGTGCTGGCTCTAACGACGGATGGTTCCAGGGCGACCGGCGTAAGGAACCACCACAAGACAAAACAAACCGTGCCAGCTAACCAGGCGCGCCCGCTTACGGGGCGCCGCCTGGCTTGGCTGTCCGCCGGGCCCGGAGGCTGCCCCCGTGACGGAGCGATCGGCATGGCCGATCCCCATCGAGCGCTAAGATATGGAAATGCCCATCACCCTGGCCCAGGTGGAAGAAGCGCGCCGGAACATTGCCCCGCTGGCGTTGCGCACGCCGCTGGTTCCAGCCAACTTCGAGGCGCCGGCCGAGGTCTACCTCAAGCTGGAAAACCTTCAGCCCATCGGTTCGTTCAAGATTCGCGGCGCGGCCAACGTGATGGCGCGGACGCCCTCCGAGCGCCTGGCCCGCGGCGTGCTAACGGCTTCGGCCGGGAACATGGCGCAGGGCGTGGCGTTCTGCGCGCGGCGCCTGGGCGTGCCGGCCACGGTGGTGTCGCCCGACACCGCGCCCGCCACCAAGATGAGCGCCGTGCGGCGGATGGGCGGCCGCGTAATCCAGGCGCCCTTCGCGGAATGGTGGCGGACGTTTGAAACCCGCGCTTATCCGGGCGTCGAGGCTACCTTCATCCACGCGTTCGACGATCTGGACGTGATGGCCGGCAACGGCACCATCGCGCTGGAACTTCTGGAGGATTTGCCGTCGCTGGATGCGGTGGTGGTCCCGTGGGGCGGCGGCGGACTCTCCTGCGGAATCGCCGCCGTGCTGCGGCAGCTTGCGCCCAAGGTGCGCGTCTATGCGGCGGAAGTGGCCACCGCCGCGCCGCTGGCGGCATCGCTGGCGGCGGGCCGGCCTTCCACCGTGGAGTACCAGCCCTCCTTCGTAGACGGCATCGGCAGCAAGACGGTCTTCGCCAATTTGTTCGAGCGCGCGCGCGGACTGCTGGCGGGGTCCCTGGTGGTCACCCTGGAGGAAGCCGCCGCCGCGATGCAACTGGCGGCGGAGCGCAACCGGATCATCGTGGAAGGCGCCGCCGCCTGCGCGATTGCCGCGGCACTCTCAGGACGGGCCGGCGCGGGGAAGGTGGTGGCCATCGTCTCGGGCGGGAATATCGACCTGGCGAAGTTCGCCCATTTGACCGGGGCGAGCGACGGCGCGCCTCCACCGGCCAGCCCAAACTAGGCAAACGGCCACGCTCTGGCCGTTTTACCTTCGCAAACCATTGATTTAAAAGGACGAATTGAAGGCCGAAGGCCAGCGCGTGGCCTTCCCTAATCTTCCACCGTCAATTCCACCCAGCCGGGCAGCGTAGCGGGGCGATTTCCCAGGAACACGATCCGGCGGGTCTTGGGAAACGGCAGATTGGTGGCCAGCGCCCGGTTGTAAAAGCCGAAGGCTTC
>JASHSS010000421.1 GCA_030038565.1 Bryobacteraceae bacterium | reverse complement strand
ATTCTATCAGCCTCGCGGGTGGCGGCCCGCTGGTGGGGCAGGCGATTCGCCTGCCCAGCGCCGGTCAAGGACCGGCCCCGCCAATGCCTCGCGGATCTGGTGTGGCTTCTTCAGGGGACCGCTTTGCAGGCGCGATCACCGCGGCCACGGATCGCTGAACCGCGGGTCGTGCGTCACGCCTTCGTCGGTAAGGCTCTCGAGAAACGCGATCAGGTCGAGCCGGTTGCGAGGGGTCAGATAGAAGCCGTGAATCAGCGCGTCCTTGGCGGGGTTCGCGCGACCTACGCCCGCCAGCGGCCCCTCGTGGATGGTTCTTCCGCCGGCCGCGTAGTGGTCCAGCACTTCCTCCAGGGTGGCGATGCTGCCATCGTGCATGTATGGCGCGGTCAGGGCGATGTTGCGCAGCGTGGGGGCCTTGAATTTGCCGACGTCCTCCAGGCGCCGGGTGTGCTCGTACAAGCCCAGGTTGGGCGGGGGGTACGAAAACGGCCCGCCCAGGTTGTACAGCCCGGTATTGTGAAACTCCACCGGGCGCTTCTCTCCGTTGGCGAATTCCACCGCGTCCGAGAAATTGAACCCGCCATGGCAGCGGAAGCACGACGGGCCGCCGTAATCCAGGAAAAACAGGATCTCCCCGCGCTTGGCCGCTTCTGAAATGGCCCCGGCGTCGCCGAAGTGAAACCGGTCGTAGGGCGAATCCGCGCTCACGATGGTGCGCTCAAAGCAGGCGATGGCCTTGGCTACGTTGGCAATCGTATACGGGTCTGCTTCCCCCGCAAACGCCTGCACGAACAGCGATTGGTACGGCGCAGTCTCGCGGATCAACGCCACCAGTTCCGCTTCCACGGTTCCCAGTTCCACGGGGGTGGTCGAGAACATCGGCTTGAGGGCCTGCCGCTCCAGTGAATCCACCGTCGGATCGCTCCAGTTGAAGGCGGCGGCATAAGCCACGTTGACCAGGCTCATGGCGCCGCGCGGATGGGTTTGCCCGGTCGAGCCGATAGCCCGCCCGCGCCCGTCGGTGAAGGCCAGTTCCTGGCGATGGCAGGTGGCGCACGAAGCCGTGCCGTTTCCCGAAAGCCGCTTGTCGTAGAACAGGTAACGGCCCAACTCCACTTTGGCCCCCGTCATAGGGTTATCAGCTGGAATGCGCGGCTTCGGAAAGCCCTTCGGCAGCGCGACATTTGCATCCGCGCCGAATGCCGGCGCCGCCAGGGCCACTGCCAGAACGCCCCAGCCAAGCCTCATTCCATCCGCCCGCAGTGGATGCGCGCCACGTTCGAAAGCCGGCCATCGACGGTCAGGAACAGGTCCGTCTCGCCCACGCCCTGGAGCGCATCGGGAAGCCGCACCGTAATCCGGTCGCGCCCGCGCTGGTCCAGCGGGCCGTACGATAAAACCGGCGCCGCCACATCCCCCACCATGACTCGTATGGCGGCATGCGGCCCGGCGTGGCGGATGCCGCTCCCTTCCAGGCGCACCGTGGTGGTTACGCCGCTCGCGAGTGGAATCGGCGCCGCGCGGCACTCATACGCGCCGGTGCAATGCCAGGCGGGAAAGGTTTTCGACGCGCCGTTCGCGAACCGCTGGGTCACCTGCGCGATTACCGGACCGCGCCCGTCATTGGTGGCCGTCCAAAGCCCCGGCGTCACATCCGCAATCATCACCTTCGTGCTGGTGCTCGATCCATCCGTGCGCACCACCGCCACTTCCGCCCCTCCGGTGGCGGAATTCTCCGGAATCAGAAAAGTGATTTCCCCCCAGCCTGCCGCGGTGAACAGCAGCGGCGCCCTCCGCGCCACGCCGCGCGAATCGGTAACCCGAATCGAGACATTGCCGAGCGCCAGCGGCAGAGGCCCCACTCCCGGCGCATCCATCTGCCGCTCCGCCAGCACCCGCCCGTAGGCCGTCACCACGGCGCCTCGCGCGACGGCCATGCCGCCCTGGGGCGGGTGGACCGCCAGCAGCCCGTGCGGATCGGCATTCCACAAATGCGCCAGCAGGAGCATGCCGATCCCGCTGCCCGCCGGAGACACTCCGCACGTCCATCCATCGTCCAGCTTGAGCCAGGTGAAGGAGCGGTAATCCGTGAGCATCCGGCCGCGGCGAAACTGGGAAAGCGTCCAGGAGATGTGATGCTGGTCGAAGTAATCGAGATTGGACTCGACCAGCTTGCTGGCCTCGCCCGGATCGGCCGGGAAGGCCGCGCATTCTTCCGAGGGCGTGTCCAGTTGCGGATCCATATCGTTGGCCAGCATGGGCGCGCGATCCGCCAGGGCGAACTGCCGGCGGCGATCCGCTTCGGTGCGGATCGCGGCATAGCGCGGGGTAGCCTGGTAGACCAGGTTCGCGCCCTGCGGCAGCGTTTCGCCTTCCGCGAATCCGGCGGCCACAATCGGCTGGGCCGCGCCGGCGCCGCGAATGGCCGCGACCAGCGCTTCCACCGGCGCGGCGCCCGCGTCGTGGCCCACCGCGAAAAACACGTTGGGATTGGTCCGGAATTCGGCCGCGCAGCGCCTCCAGAAATCCAGCGCCGCGCCCTCGCCAACATCCCCGCTACCCGCCGCCAGGATCACCAGCAGCTCAAACTGGTTGGCCCGGCGCACAATTTCGTGGATGCGTGCGCGGTACTCCGCCCGTTGGTTGTAGAGCGCCACATCCACCGGCAGCCGCACGGCGTTCATGTTCAGGCGTTGCCGAATGGTGACGAACGAGCTTGGCGAGTACACCCCGAACTGCCCGCCCTCGCCCTGGACTTGCGCCACGTCCAGGGTGGCCGTGGGCAGTTCCGTCCCGCGCGCGAGGTAGTCGCGGCCGCGCGAATCCACGATTCGATTCCCGCTGACGTGGTAAGGACCGGCCGGCGCAAGGGTGAGCGCTACCGCACAAACCACCGCCGCGCTCGAGCACCCAACCGCCACGATACCGACAGCTTATCACCGGCGGCGTTTCATTCCGCCGCGGCGATTTTCACCACCCCCGGCTGGGTGGCCGGAAAGCGCTTCATGACCTCCGGATCGTGCCCCGGCACCACCAGTTCGGGCTTGGCGGCCATCTGCTTCATGCGATCCTGCGCCCGCAGATTGGATGCGGCATCCAGGGTGGCGGCGATGGGCACGTGCTTTTCCAGGTTCTCGTAAAGGTACATGTTGTCGCTGGCCAGCACCACCATTCCCGCGGCCGTGTTCACACTTACGAACTGGGAGGCCCAGGTGTGCTTGCCGCCGGTGTAGCAGGTGATTCCGGGAAGGATCTCCTGCGCGTCGCCCTGTACCAGTCCCATGCGTCCGGCGAGGTTCAGCTTCACCGCCGCCATCACGTCGTCCGGATCGATGCCGCCGTGCGTGCGGCGCGATTGCCACGCCTCTCCGGCGTAGTATTCCAGCTCCTCCTTCTGCATCCACACGCGCGCCTTGGGGAACAGGTCCATCCCGTCGGCGTGATCCCAGTGCATGTGCGTAATGATGAGGTCGGTGACATCCTCGGGGTTCACCCCGGCGCGCTTCACGGCCTCGTCCGGCCGCACAAATTCGGTGACGCGCCACTGGCGGAAAAACTGCTCGCGGTAGAAGCCCGCATCCACCAGGATGGTGTGGCCGCCGCCGCGCACCAGCCAGACCATCATGGCGATATCCAGCTTGCGCGACGGGTCGGCGCCGGCCACCAGCTGGTTGACGGCGAATCCCGGAATGGTGGCGTAGCGGATGGCGTATACCTCGTAGCGCGGCTTGGCCTGCGCGGGAAGCCGCGCCGGCAACGCCACGGCCAGCAGGAACGGAATCAGGCAGTTTTTCATGTTTTTCCCAAATACCAGAACCGCACTACGAACACCGCCGTCAGGGCATAAACGAACCAGTTGACCTGCCGGAATTTTCCCCGCAATACCTTGATCAGCGTGAAGGTGGTCAAACCGAAGGCCAGGCCGTTGGCGATGCTGAACGTCAGCGGAATCGCCATCATGGTCAGGAACGCCGGCACGGCCACTTCCGGGTCGCTCCATTCGATCTCCGCCACTACCGACACCATCAGGCTGCCCACAATGATGAGCGCGGGCGCGGTGGCCGCCGCCGGAATGGCGCCCACCACGGGAGCCACGAATAGAGCTGCCGCGAACAGCAGTCCGGTCACGATGGCCGCCACGCCCGAGCGTCCCCCGGCCGCCACTCCGGCGGTGCTTTCCACGTAGCTCACCACCGTCGAAGTGCCGGCCAGCGCGCCCACCACCGTGGCCGTGGCGTCCGCGAGCAGGATCCGGTTGATGCGCGGGATCTGGTGGGCCTTATCAAACAGGTTGGCCTTTTTTCCCACCGCCACCAGCGTTCCCACGTTATCGAACAGGTCGATAAACAGGAAGACGAAGACGATCTCCAGGAAACCCAGCCGCAGCGTGGAGCGCACATCCAGTTGGAGCGCGGTGGCCGAGAGATCGCCCAGGCTGTAGAATTGCGGCGACCAGCGGGCCACCCCGGTCGCGAGACCGATGACGGTGGTGGCCAGAATCCCGATCAGCATGGCCGCGCGCACGCGCCACGCCAGCAGCGCGCCGATCATGAGCAGACCCAACACCGCCAGCAGCGTGGAAGGATCGTGCAGATTGCCCAGCGTGACCGTGGTGGCGGCGTTGGGCACGATGAGGCCGGAATTGCGAAAGCCGATCAGCGCCAGGAAGAGCCCCACGCCGGCGGCTACGGCGGCATACAGCTCGAAGGGGATGGCGCCGACGATGAGCTGCCGCACGCCCACCAGCGTAAGTACGAAGAAGGCTACCCCGGAAAGGAACACCGCTCCCAGCGCCGCCTGCCACGCCACCCCCATGCCCTTCACCACGGTGTAAGTGAAGTAGGCGTTCAACCCCATCCCCGGCGCCAACGCGATGGGGTAGCGGGCGAGCGCGCCCATCAGCAGGCTGCCCACCGCCGCCGAAACGCAGGTGGCCGCGGTGACCGCCGCCAGCGGCATTCCGGCTTCGTGCAGGATGGCCGGGTTGACGAAGACAATATAGGCCATCGTCATGAAGGTGGTGACGCCGGCCAGGATCTCCGTGCGCCAGTTGGTGCCCAGGGCTTGGAATTGGAAATATCGCTCCAGGCGTTGGCGCAGCGGCATGGCCTTTCATTGTAGCGGGAAGCGCGGCGCCTCCAGCGGGAAGGGTGGCGCGTGTCCCCTCGCTTGGTCCCGAGCCAAACGTCCCGCCGCGTACCCGGCGCGCCGCCTCTGCATTCCCACGTGTGCCGCGGCCTGCTGTTGCGCACTGGTGTCCCCCCTTGCTCCCGCCGCCAAACATCCCGCCGCGCACCCGGCACGCCGCCTCCGGATCCTCGCCCCAACCGCCGCGGCCCACTTCGTGTTCGCTCTCCGCCGCTCTCCCCCGTCCGCCGCCTTGCCATTTCCGCCGCCGGGCAATATCATGAAACCGCTATGAAAACAGGGGGACTGCTCTTATTCTTCGGCGCGGTTCTGGCCATGGCGCAGACGGCTCCGGCCGCCGCGCCGCTGCCCGCGATCCGGCAGAACGGGACGGTGAAGCAGATGATGGTGGACGGCAAGCCCTTCATCATGCTCGCCGGCGAACTGCACAACTCCAGCGCCTCCAGCATCGAGTACATGAAGCCGATCTGGAAAAAGCTGGAGGCCATGAATCTCAATACGGTGATCGGAACGGCTTCCTGGGAACTGGTGGAACCCCAGGAGGGGCGGTTCGATTTCAACCTGGTGGACGACCAGATCCACCAGGCGCGGGCGCACCACATGCGCCTGGTCCTGATCTGGTTCGGCACCTGGAAGAATGCCAACGCCAGCTACGCGCCGCTGTGGGTGAAGGAGGACACCCGGCGCTTCCCGCGGGTGCGCTCCAAAGACGGCGTGGCGCGCGAGGAATTGACGCCGCTCGGCGAGGCCTCGCTGGCCGCCGACTCGAAGGCCTTCCGCGCCCTGATGCGCCACATCCGCACGGTGGATGGCCAGCACACCGTGATCATGATGCAGGTGGAGAACGAGACCGGCAAGACCGGCGACAGCCGCGACCGCTCTCCGCTGGCGGAAGCCGCCTGGAACCAGCCGGTTCCCGCCGCGCTGATGAATTACCTCAGCGAGAACAAGGCCCACCTGCTTCCCGAGCTGACCAAGGTCTGGGGCGCCAACGGCTTCAAGACTTCGGGCACGTGGCCGGAGGTATTCGGCAACGATGCCTGGGGCGACGAGGTCTTCATGGCGTGGTACGTGGGAAGATACGTGGGCAAAGTGGCCGAAGCGGGCAAGGCCGAACTGGCCCTTCCTATGTACGTCAACGCCTGGCTGGTGCAAAACGACAGCCAACTGCCGGGCGGATACCCCAGCGGCGGTCCGGTATCGCGGATGCACGACATCTGGCGCGCGGCGGCGCCGCAACTCGACCTGCTGGCGCCCGATATCTATCTGCCGGATTTCCGTGGAGTCTGCGCCAGTTACACCCGCTCCGGCAATCCGCTGTTCATTCCCGAGGCGCGCGCTTCGGCGCCCAATTTGTTCTGGGCCATCGGGAATCACGCCGCGCTGGGCTACTCGCCGTTTGGGATTGAGAACCTGCCGGAAGACACTCC
This sequence comes from Bryobacteraceae bacterium, assembly GCA_030038565.1. Lineage (GTDB taxonomy): Bacteria > Acidobacteriota > Terriglobia > Bryobacterales > Bryobacteraceae > JOPF133. The sequence goes on along the minus strand of JASHSS010000421.1, from coordinate 470 downwards.
GCTGGCCGGGGCGTATAAAACGCTGGAGGGCATGATGCCGGTGCTCACCAAATACCAGGCCGAAGGCAAGGTGGCCGCGGTGGGGCAGGAGAACGGCGGCGAGCGCAGCCAGGAGATTTCGCTGGGCGGTTACCGGTTGAACTTTACTTTCGGAGGCGGGCGCGGGCCGGCGGCCAACCCGGCTGGGCAAGCTCCGCGGCCCGCGCAGCCGAACCTGGGGTTCGCGCTGGTGCTCAACACGGCGCCGGATGAATTCGTGCTGGCGGGCGAGGGCGTCTCCCTGACCGCCGTTCCGGATACTCCCGGCCCAAAAATCGCGGGCTTCGGCAGCATCGACGAAGGCCGCTACGAAAAGGGAGCGTGGATCCCCGGCCGTCGCCTCAACGGCGACGAGAGCGGCGGCGGCAGCCGCGCGAGCCTGCGCGGGCCGGAGATCGGCATCCTCAAAATCAAGCTGTACCGGTACGAGT
>JASHSS010000420.1 GCA_030038565.1 Bryobacteraceae bacterium | reverse complement strand
CAGGTCCTGGGGGCCTTCTCCGATTGCCTGGACCCGTCCGTTCCGAAGTACCTGTGCGCGCCGTGCAGTAACTGCAAGGGGCAGTTCCGCGACATGCTGGCCTATTACGGCCTGTGGGATAAGCACCGCATCCTGTACGGAGGCCTGGTGGAGCTGATCGTCAATGCCATGGTGGACGCGAAGCCCGGCTTCATCGATTGGGAATGGCACTAGGAGTTCGCAACCGCATGATTCGCGAGACTCTGGTAGGGCGGGCCTTTGGTAGGCCCCCCGGCAGGCGAATCGCCTGCCCCACCTCCGGCACGGGCCGAGCGGCCGGAGGTGAACCGCGGGGCCATAGCGACGGCATAGTCGATGGCGAGCCTGAGACCTTCCGCCAATGCCCGGCAAGGGACGCGCGCGCCTTCCCAACAGATGCAGGTTGGTCGAAACGTGACGGCCCGCCCCACCGCCGCCGCTTACGTCTCTTACTCGTAGTGCAACGCCTTCATCGGGTCGCTCCGGGCGCCGCGGCGGGCCGGGAAGAACATGGCAGCCAGGGCCGCCGAGGCCAGCACCAATGCCGAACCCAGGTAGACCCCGGGATTGGCGGCGTCCAATTGCAACGGCGCATTCAGGAAAATCTGGCGAATGGCGGAATCGGCGGCCAGCGTCAGCCATAAACCGGCAAACAGGCCCAGCAGAACGGGACGGCCTCCGGAGACGAGCACCTCGCGCAAGATGTCGCTCTTCTGCGCGCCGAGGGCCATCCGGATGCCCAGTTCGCGGGTCTTCTGCGTAACCGTAAACGAAATAACGCCGTAGATCCCGGCCACCGCGAGCGTCATCGCCACCATGCCGAGAATCAGGATGAGCACTACCACGCGCCACATGTCGGCCAGCGACTCGTCGATGCGCGATTGCAGCGTTCGAGGCACTACCAGAAGATCGCCCCGCAGGCCCCGGACGGCGGAGCGAACGGCGTTTTGAGCCGCGCGCGGGTCCCCGGCAAAGCGCGCCATCAGAAACGTCTGTCGGCGGTTCGAGCCATTGAAGACGTAAACCATCGGATCGGCGGTAACGACGCTCGACACATCCCTGGCGGTGCCGATGACCTGGTAGTCGGCGCCGCCGAGGGTTTCCAGCGTGCGGCCAACCGGGTCGTCGTGGGGAGACATTTCGCGCACCAGCTTTTCCGATAGGATGACGCTCGAAAACCCGCCCGCGGAGAGATCATCCGCCTCGCGGAAATCGCGGCCGCGCACCAGGCCGATGCCCAGCGTGCGGAGCAGCCCCGGAGCGCCGCTCTGGAAGCTGAGCGTACGGGCGGTCTCGATGCCTCGGTCGACAAACCGGGCCGATGTGGCGCGCGGGTCGGTGAAGGGGATGGCATCGGAGGCGGAGACCGCAGCCACGCCAGGCAGCGCCTGGATGCGTGCCAGCGCGCTCCGGGTGAGCAGGCGCGTACCATCCGCGGTCAGGCCGGCCGGGAAGCGCAGGGGGGCTACCAGCACGTGGCGGGCGTCGTAGCCGGGGTCGGCGTGGTACATCCGCCAGTACGCCCGCAGGAACATACCGGCGCCCACCAGCAACGCCAGGCTCAAGGCCACCTGCGCGGTCACCAGCCCGGTGCGCAGGCGCGCGCCAGTGGTCCCGCCGGCGGCGGAGTCGCCGCCCTTCAGCGAAGCGGTCAGATCCACCTTCAGCGATTCCAGAGCGGGGGCCAGCGCCGAGAGGCATCCGGCGGCCAGGGCCACTCCGAAAACATAGGCAAAGACGCGCCAATCCGGATCGAGCGGGATATTGGAACGGCGGTGCGACAGGAATTCGAACAGGAGTGCCGGCACGCGATAGGAGATGTACAGACTCAGCCCTCCCGCGGCCGCGGCCAAAAGAAAACCCTCCGCCAACAGCATGCGCAGCAGACGCGCGCCGGGCGCACCGAGCGCCAGTCGCACGGCGATCTCACGGCGCCGCGCCACCGCGCGCGAAAGCAGCAAAGTCATCACATTGGCGCAGGTGATACACAGCACCATGCCCAGCGCCAGCATGAGAAATATCATGATCCAATAGCGGGCGGCCCAGCCCACTCCGGCCCCGTTCATGATGGGCTCCATGCCGAGCAGCGAGCCATCCGTCACGAACAGGGTGGTCTTGCGCCCGGGATGCTGGCGATCCAACTGCCGCGCCAACACGGCCAGTTCGGCCTGAGCGGTCCCGCGCGAAACTCCCGGAGCCAGCCGGCCATCCAGCCACAGCCACGACGTCGCCTTACGGAACCCATCGAAGCCCAGGTTCAAAAGGGGCTGCGCGGTGTAGGGCATCCACATCACCGCTTCGCCGGCCTGGGCGGTGGTCCCGGCCGGGGCCACTCCCACAATGGTGAAGCGCTGGTCGTCGATGGAAATGACGCGGCCCACGATGTGGGGGTCGGCGCCGAAGCGGCCGCGCCAGACTTCTTCCGCCAGCACGGCCACCGCCGCCGGTTCGGATGGGACACATTCATCGGGCCGGAAAAACCGGCCCAAGAGGGGACGATCCGCGCCGAACACCGGAAAGAAATTACAGGAGATGAGCAGGGCGTGGACGCTCGAAGACCGGTCGTACTCCACGGTGACGAACACGCTTGACCAGCCCGCCAGGCTGTGCAGCGAATGGACGCGGTCGCGATAGACCAGATACTCGTCGCTGGTAACGCCGCCCACCGGCGCCATGCCTTCGCCCGAATGAACCGGCGAGACGCGCACGAAACTGCCCGGATCGGGAACCCGGGCGCGGAAGGCGATGGCGTTCAGCAGGGTGAAGACGCTGACGTTCATTCCAATGCCGAGGGTCAGGGTGGCGACGATGGTGGCGGCCAGCGGCAGATTCTTGCGCAGTAGCCGCAGGCCGTAGCGGAGGTCTTCCGCCAGACCGGCGGGGTGGAAGAACGGCGCGGTGTCACGCTCGTCTTTAGCCAGCGAATCCCAGAATGGTATATGCGTTTCGGCAGCGTCGGCAGCCTGGGCAACCGGTTGGAGAGCTTCCAGCGAACCACGTTCGAAATCGATATGCAATGAAGAGACGGCCGGCTCGGGCAATTCGTCATAGACCAGGGCGGTCTCCGGCCACCAGTCCGTGCGGCGCCGGCGCATCCACCGCCAGGCCCCGACGAGCAGAGGAAACGCGGCGGCAAAGGTCACCCAGCCGGCGGAAAACCCGTGGACGACGAGGGCGGCGGTGCCCAGGTAAGAGAGCGCCACCATAGACGCCACCAGGATTTGCCACAACAGGCGTTTGCCGGGCAGATAGGAGCAGGTAAAGGGCGCCTTCGACCAGTTCCGGAAAAGGAATTCGAAAACCAGCAGCGCCAGGAAGAAGCCCAATGCCGTCACCCTGAAAGCCTGCTGCCAGCCAAACACGGCGATGGCCGCGGGCAGGCTGCAAGCGTATACCGGGGCCAGACCGCAACCGATAACGAAGCGATCCACCGCCCGCATCCAGGCCACGCGGCCTTCGCTCTCGGCGATCTGGAACAGCCAGTTGGCGCGCAGTTCCAAGGGGATGGAGAACAAGTACCGCAGGCCGGCGATGACGAAAACCGAGACCGCTAGCGGGATGAGCACCACCGGAACCGCGTCGCTCGAGCGCAGATCGCCCGCGCCGATCATCCAGGCGATGGCCAGCCCTGCCGCCACCTGCAACATCAGGCGATGCAGGCGGCTGCGGGTGAGGGTTTTCCAGAGGAACGAGAACATGGCCTGCTCGCGCGGATCTTTGTGCAGGTCGGGGAGCGCCATCCACGCCGGCCACCGGACGCCTTTACCCGGCCTTTGGGCGGGCACTTCGAGCAGCAGTTTCTGGTATCGGTGGTAGCTGAGAAGATAGGTCAAGACAGCCAGCAATGGAGCAAGGCCGGTAGCCAGCAAGGCGTATCGCGCCCGCGGATCCGGGCCGCCCAGCAGGCGCGACCACAGCCCCAGGAACCAGTTCGGCGGCCACCATGAGGCCGGCGTCTGGGTCCACAGGGAAGGCAGCGCGGCCACGTTGGCGGTGAACAAAATCGCCTGTGCGTACACCGAGACGCGCTCGAACCAGCGCGGCGGCAGCAAGTTCAGCAGCAAGCCCTGCAGCGCCAGCATCCCGAAGAATACGAATACGCAGGCGGCCGTAGCGGCGGCAAATGTGGCGGCCGCCTGCGCCGCCATAGGGTGCTCCAGCCAACGTCCTTGCACGATTCCGGCGAACAGCACCGAAGGAACCACGTTCATCGCCAGGACAAACGCGGTGAACGCCAGGGTGGCCGCGCACAGCTTGCTCCAGAAAATCTCCAGAGCGGTGACCGGAAACCCGGCCAGCGACAGGCAATCGCGCAGCGTGGGAAACAGCGAGTGCCATTGAATGGCGGTCACCAGGCCGGTCATGCAAAAAGCCAGGCCGATCAGCCAGCGCGTATCCATGCGCACCAGAAACAGATACTGGCCGCGGTAATCGGCGACGGCCGGACAAAACATGGAGGGCGCGGCGGCGTTCAGGCAGCCGTAACGATGCATGAATAACGGAACCATCAGAATGCCCGCGGAGAGCAGGACCGAGACGGCGCCCACGGCGACGCGCATCCACTGCTCGGGCGTGGTGACCAGGTCGCTTTGGAAGAATTGCGCCAGGAAATGGCGCACCAGCTCAAAGCGCGTACCGTGCGTCGCGGCCAGCCACTGGCGCAAGCGGCTCATGATGTCACCGTGTCCAGAATGCGCTGCGCCAGGGCATCGGTGTCCTCCGGCTGGGTGAGCTGCGCGAAGACACCTTCGAGCGACGACTCGGCCATCACCTGGCGGAGGCGCGCCACCGAATCGTGCGCCACCACCTGCCCCTTGCGCAGGATCAGAACGGTGTCGCAGACCTTCTCCACCACCTCCAGCACGTGTGAGCTGTAGAGCACCATTTTGCGGCGGCCGGCGAGCGCCTTGATGAGGCTGCGCAGCATCATGGCGGCGTTTACGTCGAGTCCCGAGAACGGCTCATCGAGAATCAGCAGTTCCGGATCGTGGACCAGCGCCGCCGAGAGCAGGACCTTCTGCCGCATACCCTTGGAATAGGAGGCCAGGGGCGCATGACGGTCGTCCCAGAGTCCCACCAGGCGCAACAGCTCATCGATGCGAGGTTCGAGCAGCTCGCGCCCCAAGCCTCGCAGGCGTCCCGCCAGTTGCAGGTATTCGCGCCCCGAAAGATGCGGGTAGAGGTTCGGCTCTTCCGGCACGTAGCCGATGCGGTGCTGAAACTCCTTGAGGTTGCCGCGGACGCCGCGTCCATGAAACAGAATCTCGCCCGCGTTCGGCTCAATCAACCCGATCAGCATCTTGATGGTGGTGCTCTTCCCCGCCCCATTCGGCCCCAGGTAGCCCAGAATCTCGCCCGGCCGGATGGTGAAGCTGACCCGGTCTACCACCACGGCGCCGCCGTAGCGTTTTGTCAGTCCGCGCACTTCGAGCATGAGGGATAGACACCGGAGCAAAGGAGAAGGTTTCCCGGCCAACCCAACACTTCCGCCCCATCGAACGTCTAAGGGCAGAGGCTTCCTCTATGCACGTGATCAGGGACCAGTTTGTGCAGGACCTTCGCTACGCCGCCCGCGTCATGGCCGCCCAACCGCTGTTCACCGCCATGGCAGCGCTGTCCCTGGCCCTCGGAATCGGGGCCAATACCGCAATCTACAGCTTCATGGACGCCATCCTGATGCGCGCCCTGCCGGTTCAGGATCCCCAGTCGCTGATCGTCTTCAACTGGCATGCCAACAAGCGCCCGCCGGTCATCCACAGCTCCAGCGGCAGCCAGTGGGAAGAACCCCGTCTCGGATTGACCAGCGGCAATATGCCCTACGGCTTCTTCGAGGAAGTGCGCTCCGATAAGGCGGTCTTCGCTTCGGTCTTCGGATTTTCCAACGGCGGGGCGCTCAACGCCCAGATCCACGGCCAGGCCGACCTGGCCCCCACCCAGTACGTCACCGGCGATTTCTTCGCTGGCCTCGGCGTGCCACCCGCCGCCGGCCGCCTGATCGACCCTGCGGACGACCGCGAAGGTGCGCCCCTCGTCGCCACCATCAGCTATGGCTACGCCCAGCGCCGCTTCGGCGAACCCTCCAAAGCCGTGGGCCAGACGATGCTCATCAACGGCAATCCGTTCACCATCGTGGGTGTGGCCGCCCCCGAGTTTTTCGGCGTCAACCCGGCGGGGGCCCAGGACGTGTATGTGCCGATGCATTCGAGCATCCTGTTGGAATCGATCTACGGCGGCAATTCTCGCGCCAAATACACCGAAGCCACCTATTACTGGATTCAGATGATGGCCCGGCTGCGGCCCGGCGTCTCGCGCCAGCGCGCCGAAGCGGCCATGGTTCCCGTGTTCCAGCATTTTGCCGACAGCGCCGCGGTGAACGCCCGCGAACACGCCAACCTGCCGCTGCTGATTCTCAAGGAAGGCGCGGGAGGCCTGGATTTCCTGCGGCGGCAGTATTCCAAGCCGTTGTACGTCTTGATGACGCTGGTGGCGCTGATTCTGGCGATCGCCTGCGCCAACATCGCCAACCTGCTGCTGGCCCGGGCGGCCGCGCGCCAACGCGAGATGGCGCTGCGGCTCAGCCTCGGCGCGGGCCGCCTGCGCGTGGTGCGCCAGTTGCTGACCGAATCGGTGGCGCTGGCCATGCTTGGAGGCGCGCTCGGCGTGGCCTTCGCCAAATGGGGCATCGGCGCGCTCACCTTGCTGCTGGCCAACGGCCGGGAAAACTTCACCCTGCACGCCGCGCTCAATTGGCACGTCCTGGCCCTCACGGTGGGGCTGTCGGTGGCCACCGGCGCGCTCTTCGGACTGGCGCCGGCCCTCCAATCCACCAAGGTCGATCTGGTCTCCGCGCTCAAGCAGACCCGCTCGGGCGGCGCCGGACGCAGCTTTCATCGCGGCCTCCGCTTCAACCTGAGCCAGGCGCTGGCCGTCGCGCAGATCGCCATCTCCCTGCTCCTGCTGGTGGCCGCCGGATTGTTCGTCCGCACGCTCGGCAACCTGCATTCCGTGGCGCTGGGATTCAATCGTGAAAACCTGCTGCTGGTGAGCCTGAACGCGCGCCAGGCGGGCTACCAGGACGCAGCCCTGATGCGCTTCTACGACAACCTGCTGGGCCAGTTTGGCGCAATTCCGGGCGTGCGCAGCGCCACTCTCTCCAACTACGCGATGGTCTCCCAGTCCTTGAATTCCACCGACGTGACCATCCCCGGCGTAACCGCTCCCAATTCCGGCACCGATGTCTTGAACGTTGGGCCCCGCTTCTTCAGCACCATGCAGATTCCCATCCTGCTGGGCCACGAAATCGAGGACCGCGATGCTGCCGGCAGCACGCCCGTGGCGGTGATCAACGAAGTCTTCGCCAGGAAGTACCTGGTCGGCCAGAACCCGATCGGGCGGCATTTCGTGCTCGGCGGCGGCAAGAATCGCATCGACTTCCAGATCATCGGCGTTGCCAAAACCGCCTTGCTGGTGTCCCTGAAAGACGAAGTCGATCCCACGGTCTATGTTTCGTACAACCAGAATCCCCGCCAATCGCTATCGATGGTTTACGAGTTGCGCGCAGGCGGCGATCCCACCGGCCTTGCCGCGTCGGTCCGCCGCATTGTGCGTGAAGCCGATCCCCGCATCCCCATTTCCAGCCTGCGCACGGAGGATCGCGTGATTGAGCAGACCATCGGCCAGGAGCGCACCTTCGCCACCCTCTGCACCTGCTTCGCGGTGCTGGCGGCCATCATTGCCTTCGTGGGGCTATACGGTTTGATGGCCTACAGCGTAGCCCGCCGCACCAATGAAATCGGCATCCGCATGGCGCTGGGCGCCGAACGCCGCCGGCTGATGTGGATGGTGCTGCGCGAAGTCCTGGCCATGGCCCTTCTCGGCTTGGCCATCGGGCTTCCTGCGGCGCTGGCCGGCACGCGCTACGTGGCGTCGTTCCTTTTCCAGATGAAACCTAACGATCCGATTTCGCTGGCCGCCGCTTCCGCCGCGCTGCTGGCGGCCTCGGTGCTGGCCGGCTACGGCCCCGCCTGGCGTGCCTCGCGGGTCGATCCGTGGACGGCGCTGCGCGACGAGTAGCGCGGGCAGGCGCTTCGGCGTACTGTGCCAGGGTGAACCCCGGGACGCCCCGAACCTGCGCATGCCCTCGGTTTGTAGCTTCTCAGTTCGAGTTATGAAGGCATCCTGAGGAGTTGGGGCACGGCCAGGGCAGGTTCACACTATGGCCGAACTGAGACCTGATCGGACTGTACAATAACAACGTATGGGAGCCGTCGCACGAACTATTGCCGTGTTCTTTTTGCTGCCTGTATTCGCATCGGAGACGGCCGTCGCACAGGACTCTGGCAGCCTTAAGTTTGAGGTCGCTTCGGTGAAGCGTGCCGTCGGTGATGATGATGCGCCCTCGTTTATGCGCGGCGGTCCGGGAACCTCCGATCCAGAGCGAATCACCTACGAGAGGCAGTTTCTGCCGCGTCTGCTTAATGCCGCATATGGATTCGACTTCGACCAGATGTCCGGTCCAGCCTGGCTCGGGAAGGAGTTATACAGCGTCGACGCGAAGGTTTCTCGGGGGACCACGAAAGATCAACTCAAAATCATGTGGCAGAACCTTCTCGCCGAGCGCTTTCACTTGAAAACTCACATCGTTCAGAAGGATTTCCCGGTCTATGAGTTATCCGTGGCTAAAGGCGGGCCAAAGCTTCGCAACTCAGGGGAAGGTCCGGTTAAGCCAGATCCTGGCTTTCCGTTACCACGCCCTGGAGAAAAGTGGGCAATTTCAAGGGTTCCGCCGCGAAACGTGCGCCAAACGTTTCGGAATTATTCCATGATGGAATTTATCCAGCAACTCGGGTGGCCGCTGAGTACTATGGCCGGAGTGGGCGGGGTTGCATTGGGGCGAGTCGTAGATAAGACAGGGCTGGCTGGGCGGTATGATTTCACGCTTGAGTTTGCCGGCTACCGTGGGCCGGGGGGAGCCTTCCCTCTGCCTTTACCAGACGGCCAGACTGATACCGCTCCGACTCTAATTGACGCTCTTCAGCAGCAACTTGGCTTAGTACTGCGAGAAAAAAAAGCTCCATTAGACGTACTTGTGGTGGACTACGCAGATAGAGTCCCGACCGAAAATTAACCAGGGTGCTGGATCGGGCCGCCCGAGCATCCGCAATGAGCATATGAGCACCGTCGCGTGTCACAAAGGACCCCTCGCGGGAACCTCTGCCAGGGTTGGGAACGATAGGTGGGTTTTCTAGAAACTGGCGAACGGCACGCGCATCGCCCGCCGCCAACGGGCCTAGCCGTGCACCCAGTGCATGATCCACGCGCCGGCCGCCACCGAAGCCATGGCGGAACAGAACCAATACACCGCCAGGTAGACGCGCTGGCGTCCCGCACGATCGCCCACCAGCGCCATCGCCGTGGCCAGCAACAGCGCAAAGAGCACGGTGTAAGCGGGATGACTCATGCGCGCACCCTTCCCCGCGTGTCCCAGGCGTCCGCGAGGGCCAGCAGGTTCAGCAATCCGGCCGCGGTGAGCAATGCGGTGCCGCATTCGTGCAGGCATCCGGCCAGGTATGTCTGGGAATAGCCCGCCAGATACGCCAGCAGATAGGGTCCGCCGGCCATGGCTTTGGCCAGTGCGCCCGCCCGCGCGGTGAGCTTCGCCAGGCCGTCCAGCCCCTGTAACTCGCCCGTGGCGGGCCACAGGTTGCCGCCGTGCAGCAGCACTCCCGCCAGGGTGGCAATCGAAACCACCAGCAGAAACAGGGCGAACTGGCGGTAACGGCGGAGCAGCAGATAGCCTCCTCCGGGCACCAGCCAGGCGGCCAGCAGGAGCGCGGCCGGCCGCGGCGCGTCTTTCCACGGGCGTTTCATGGCGTGTCTCCTAACTCCAGGGCTTTTTGCGCGCGTGGCACCATCAGCATCCGGTGCCAGCGCGTCTTGGTGAAGAAGTGCAGCGCCACATCCAGAACGTGGTCCAGGCTCCAGCCTTCCAGGTCCGACGTGGGCGCATCGAACGACCAGTAGATCACCAGCGGCTTGCCCACCAGGTAACGGCGCGGAACGAACCCCCAGAAGCGGCTGTCCAGCGAGTTGTCGCGGTTGTCGCCCAGGGCGAAAAAGGAGTCCGGCGGCACCACCACTTCGCCATTCACCAGGTGCTTGCGCAGCATATCCAGTCCCCGCGGGCTGACCTGGTATTGCGGGCCGGCCGGGAAATTGTCGCGGTACGCCTCGAGCGATGGATCGATGTGCTGGGTGTATGGCTCTTCCAGGAGGCGCCCGTTGCGGATCACCTGCTTATTCACCATTCGGATACGGTCGCCGGGCAGGCCGATCACCCGCTTCACGTAGGTCTGGCGGACATCCTCCGGATACAGGAAGCAGACTATGTCGCCCCGCTCCAGGTCGCGATACGGCAGCACGCGCCTCGCCGCGGCGCCGGCTTCAGCGTAGGCCAGGCGATCCACCAGCATGTGATCGCCCACCCGCACGGTGCCTTCCATGGAACCCGTGGGCACCACGTACGCCTGCACCAGGGTGGTGGAAGCGAACAGGTACAGGAGGATCGTCACCACCCACTCGCCGACGAAACCGCGCGGAGCCTGCCGGCGGCCGGCGGACCACACCGCGCGCACTTGCTCGGCGGTTATGCGAGGGATGGCGCTTTCGCGGACCGCCGTGGAGACCCAGTCGGCCGCCGTGTGAAAGGCGAAGCGCAGCACGCCCAAAGCGCCTTCGGTGCGCGCCGCGGCCCGGCAGCGGTCGCGGAAGACCTGCTGCATGGCCGCGCCATACTCCAGGCGGAACTCGCGCGGGTAGGCGTAGAGCAGCGCCGCGTAGATCCGGCATAACCAGCGCATGGGGGAAGCGGGCATCAGGCTTTTCCTCCCGCCACTTCAGGCTTCGAGAACAGCCGCCGGGAGCGCGCCGCGTGGACCGCCGCCGCCAGGCGCTGCGCCTCGGCCCGCGCGGCCTCGCGGCCTAACTCGGTCATGCGGTAGTAGCGCCGGCGCTCGTCGTCGAGCGCAGGGTCGGGGCGCTCGCCGGATTCTTCCACCAGCCGCGCCGCCAGCATGCGCTTGAGGCAGCCGTACAAAGTGCCGGGGCCGAGTTGCAGTTGGTCGCCGGTCTGCCGGGCGACGTCCTGCATGATGCCGTACCCGTGGCGCTCTCCATCGGCCAGGGCGAGCAGGATGTGGAACACCGGCGGGGTCAGGGGTAGAAGGTCTTGCGGGGATTCGGGCTTGCTCATAAATACATCCGCTACGGATATATTAGGCCGGCCGGGCACGGCTGTCAAGAGCGCCGGGAGTGGTGCGGAGTGGCGCAGCGCCGGGAAGCCAAGCCGCGAACCACCGCGCCGTTTCGATGGCCCCAAAGAGGGGATTGACTTCGCCTGGCACGTGCGTTAGTAATTTTAACATTACGATGTTTAACATTGGAGGCCGCAAGCCACCCACGCCCCTCGAGCAGTTCCTCCTGGATTTTGTGTGGACGCACCCGAGCTGCACCGCTGAAATGTGCAGGGAAGGACTGGCCTCCGAGCGCAAGCTCAAGGACTCGACCGTCCGCACCGTCCTGCGCAAGCTGGAAGAAAAGGGGTACGTGACCCACAGCGTGGAAGGTCGCACCTTTGTTTTCCGCGCCGCGGACACCCGGCGCAATGTGGCGGTCGAGGCGGCCACGCAACTGATCGAGCGCTTCTGCGACGGGTCGGTCGAAGAGTTGCTGGTCGGGCTGGTGGATCACCAGGTGCTGGAGCCTAACGAGTTGCAGCGCCTCGCGCAGAAGATTGCCGCGCGCAAGGAGAAGCAGGCATGACAACGATCGAATTCCTCACGGAATGGGCGCTCCGTTCCTCGTTCCTGATCCTGGGCGGAGCGCTGCTTTTGTGGGTGTTACGGGTGAAGGATCCCGCCATCCGTCTGGCCGGATGGACCGCCGTGCTCTGCGGCTCGCTGGCCATTCCGGCGCTCACGGCGGCGCTGCCGAGGGTGCCGTTGACCTGGACGCGAGTGGCGTCCCTGCGGGTAGAAGGAACCGCCGCGGCTTACGACACCGCGCCGCTGCCAGTGCGCCCTCCGTCGACAGCCCTGGAAGAGCGCAGGAAGCCAGCCGCCAACCGCTTCGATTGGGCGCGCGCCGCGGTGGCGATCTATCTATCGGTTGCGCTGGCGCTGCTGCTTCGCCTGGCCGTGGGGCTGGCCCTCTCGCGGCGACTGACGCGCGGCAGCCGTCCCACCGGACGGACGGCCGAAGGAATTGAGATCCGCGAATCGGAGCGCGTGCCGGTTCCGGTCACTTTGGGGATCGTCCGCGCGGCCATCGTGCTGCCGGCTGATTGGCGCGGCTGGGATAGCGCCAAGCTGGAGGCCGTGCTGGCGCACGAGCGATCGCACATCCGGCGCCGCGATCCGGCGGTGCAGTTGCTTTCGGCGATTCATCGGGCAGTGCTCTGGCACAGCCCGCTGAGCTGGTTGCTGCACTCGCGCATCGTGCGGTTGGCGGAAGAAGCCAGCGACGATGCGGCCGTGGCGGCGACTCGAGATCGGGCCCTGTACGCCGGGGTGCTGCTGGAATTCGTGGGACGGAGAAGCCCGCGCGCCCACTGGGCAGGCGTGCCCATGGCGCGCTACGGCCGCCCGGACAAACGCATCTATCGCATTCTGGACGGCACGTCTCTCTCCCGCGGCGTCACCCGCGGGAGCCTGGCAGCCATTCTGCTCCTGGGATCGCCGCTTGCCTGGGTGGTGGCGGCGGCGCAACCCGCGAGCGCCCCGCCGGAAACCGCGCAGAGCGCATCGCCGGCTCGGCCGGCCGCAGCCCCGCAAGCGGCCGTTCCAATGGTTACGAGCAAGCCGGCTGCCGCGCCGCAGCCCCGGCAGTCCGCGGCTCCCGCCGGGACCCCGCCCGCTTTCCTGAGGGGTTTGGGCAACGTGGCGCCTTTCCAGACCGTAATCGTCAAGTCGAAGATCGACGGCGAACTGACGGCGGTGAGCTTCAAGGAAGGCGATGCCGTTGAGAAGGGCCAGTTGCTCGCCTCGATCGATCCCGGGCAACGCCAGATCGAACTGGAGCAGGCTCGGGTACAACTCGCGCAAGACCAGGCAGAGCTTGCCAGGATCCAAAAGCTCGGGATCGGGATCGGCAATACCGACCTCGAAGCCCGCTTGATCGCCGACAAGGCCCGGTTTGAGAGCGTCCAGCTCCAGATGAGCTACACCCAGATCCACTCTCCCATCAGCGGCATCGTGGGCCTGCGCCTGCTCGACCCCGGCAATCTGGTGCACGCTTCGGACACTGCCATAGTGGTGATTACCCAGATCCAGCCCATCGCCGTGTTGTTCACGATTCGGGAAGACGACCTGCCCCAGGTGCGGGCGCGCATGGCCGAGGGCGCCAGCCTGACGGTCGAGGCATGGAATCGCGACGATTCGCGGAAGCTCGCCACCGGCCGTCTGACGGCCATCGACAACCAGATCGACGAGACCAGCGGTACCTTGAAACTCAAGGCCGTGTTCGATAACCACGACGGGGCGCTCTATCCTAACCAGTTCGTTAACGCGCGCCTGTATCTAAATCCCCGTTGAAGCGCTGTTCTTGCGCAGCACCCAAGTCGTCATGGAGCGCTGATTCTGCACCACCGTAGTCTTGAGGGGGTCGAGCAGCGTGCCGCCCAGGTCTTCGGTGAGGCGCATGAGCCGCGCTTCATCCACCAGGTACCGCTCGGAGCCGTCCGGCAGACGGAACCGGTTACCGGCCACGCGCTCCACGCGGTTCTCCATCCCGATCGAGGATGCCAGCCGGCAAAAGAACAGCCCACCCGGCCGCAACACCCTCCAGGTGCCCCGCAGCATGGCCAGAAACTGCTCGTCGTCGCGGGCAAAGTGCAGCACCGCGCTGGAGAGGGCCACATCCGCGAAGGCCGCCGGGAAACTCATCTCCTCCACCGGCTCGGCGCGGAAGTTGGTCTCCGGCAGACCCGGAGCGAGCCTCGCCGCCAGCCGCCGCAACTCTTCCACCGCCCCGCGGTTCATATCCGCGCCAAACACCTGGTAGCCCTCTCGTAGCAGGTAGACCAGGTTGCGTCCGGAGCCGCAGCCCGCGTCCATTACCAGCATCCTGGGCGCGATGCGGCCGCGCAGAAGCTGATCGAAGAGGTAGATATCGATGGCCCCGAATTGCTCTTGAAGATCGGCCATGCCTCCGATGGTACGACAGTGTGCGCCATCAGGGCCTCCGCTCCCCAAAGGTGCGAGGGACCCAGCAGCCACATCGACGAAGCCGCCTGGCCGTCGATCTGGACCGCGAGGCCGCCTCCCGAGAAGGGCCAGACGCGGCCGGGGCGCACCTCCGCTGGGGGCCGATTCCCAGCATCCATCGATATTTGAGGCCAGGAAGTCGGACAACGAATCCAGCCCCTACCGTTCCGGGAAAAGCTGCTTCAGAAACTCCTGGTCTTCCAGAATCGCGCGCAGCCGCTGCCCGCCGCGCCCGCCGGCTGCCGGGTTCGCCACCGCATTGGCCGCCGCCGGCCGCGCCTCAAACTGCCGGCGCACATTGGGGTCGAGATCCAGGGCTTTGCGAAAATCCGCCAGCGCCGCGGTCTTGTCGCCCAGGCCGTAATCCGCGACCCCCAGGCTCACAAACGCATTCCCCGAGGGCTGGTACCGCGTGACCTTCTCGACGGCGTCGCGCGCCTCCTTCGGCTTGCCTTCCTGGCGCAGCTTGCCGGCCTTTTCCTGGTACAGCAGCCCCAGGTTGATGTCCAGCAAACGCCGCAGCTCCGGAATTGGCGCGGGGCTGTCATCCACGTTGATATAAATGTAGCGGTCGTTGTTGATGTTGCGCCCGCCGCCCTTCCGCACCACCAACATGGAGGCGGATTGTTTGCCGCGCGAATCGCCGCCCGCATCGTCTCCCGCCTTCAGCGCGGCGTAGAGTTTCTCGGCCAGTTCGCCCTGGGTGGCTTCGAAGGCCCTGCCCATGGCCTCGGGCACCTGCGGCCCCACCAGGATGTTGCCCTGTGCCGACCACGTCTTGCCCTGCCGGTCGCCGGCCCATTTCGGCGCATTCGGCCCGGTGTAGGTGGCAATTTCGCCGTGGCGGTCAATGATGGCCACCTGCCGGCCATCGGTGGGCGGAAACTGATCTTCGGCCAGCAACTTCGCCAGCACCTCCCGGGCGCTGAGGCCCTGGCGCAGCAGTTCCAACCCGCTCGGGCCGTACCCCACGTTGACGTTGGCCTGCGTGGCGATGCAGCCCACCCCGGCTTCGGCCCACGGCACCACCGATCCCACCGAAAAATAACGCGAGGCCACCGTCACGCCCCAATCGCCGTTCACCGGATCGTAGGCCACGATGGAAAAGGTATTCACGTCGGCGGCCGGAAGCGCCGCGGAGGAAACGAGCAGCAGGAAGACAAGGCGGGTCATAGGAACTGTTATACCCCGCGCCAGGGGCGCCGTGGTCCGATGTAGGATAAACTGCATGTCCTTCTCACGCGCTCCGATTGCCTGCGCCGCGCTTCTTGTGCTGGGCGGCGCCCTGGCGTTGCGTTCGCAGCTTGCGCCGCCTGCCGGCGGTCCCTTGGCCGATGCTTTCGCCACCGGCTGGATGCTGGCCGACACCAATGGCGACGGCTTGGCCGACTTCATCAATGGCAAGATCGTGGTGCCCGAAAATCCGACGGCTACGGAGAACGCCGCGGCCGCCGATTTCGCCGCGCGGCTGGGCTATGGCTCGACCGGTCTCACCCCGCCGCTGGTGGTCAACCGGCCCGAGGGAGATCCGCGCATCCTGGTGGGCCGGGCGGCCTCCGATCCGCTCGGCGCGCAGTTGGAAAAGGATGAAGGCGCGCTGGTCAACCAGGGAGGCAACCTCGCGGTGATCGGCGCGAGCGACGCCGGGTTGCTGGCCGCTGCCGAGGGCTATGCCGCGCGCGCTCCCTACCAGTGGCGGGTGCCCGGCGAAAAGCTGGCGGCGATTGCTGTGGCCCTGCGCGCCGCCGCTCCGGGCGCCACCATCGAGCTTTCGGCGGTCACTTACCTGCACGGCAAAACCGGCATCCATCGCGCCTTCCTGCGCAGCAGCCAGCCGATCGAGCGGCCGGCGCTAGAGACCGCGCTGGCCAGCGCGCCGCTGGCCATGGTGCACGGTTTGGTGGTCTATACCGGCGACACCGCGGTCTCGGCCACCAGTTCCAAGCCCGAGGCCAACATCCCCGGCGCGGGGCGCGCGGGTGGTGGTGGGCGAGCCGGTGGAGGCGGGCGCGCGGAGGCAGCTGCGGCTCCTGATACGGCCGCGGGAGCAGGCGGCGCGGCTGATACCGGCGGGGCAAGCGACACCGGCGCGGCAGCCGGCGCGGCGCCCACGCATCTCGACCTGGCCACGCTCTACACCACCCATGGTCTGTTCACGGGAGCCGCCCGCATGCCCGTGCCCTCCACGCTGAACGCGCATCTTTATGTGCCCGCCGGCCCCGCCGGTATCGCCATGGCCAATCTGGCCGCGCGCATGGGCCTCGAAACCACCGGCATCAGCCTGCCGCTGGCCACGCCCATCGAAACCGCTTCCGCCGCCGACGTCCGCAGCCAGGCCGTGCTGGCGGGCGACGCCCCTCTCGCGCACGAGGCCGAAACCACGCTCCGCGCCGGCGACACCGCCACCGCCCAATCCGAGACCGCGCTGGGATCGGGCGAAGGCGAAGTCCGGGTGGTGGACGATGCCTTCGGACGCCGCGCCGCCATCCTCACGCGTGGCGATGGCCCCGGCGCCGCCGCCGCGCTCGACCTGCTCGCCAACCGCTTCCCGAACCTGTGGGACCACGGCAAACAGTACCTTTCGCTCGAAGAGATCCGCTACGACCTGCACCGCTTCTTCTCGCTCCGCTCGAGCGCCGGACAAGCCGCCGCCGCGCTCTATCACCTGGACCAGTGGAGCAGCTCCATCGATTGCGCCGGGATCGAAAACGTCAAGGCCGAAGTCTACGTCGATGTGGCCGATGCTCGCCTGGGTAAATTCGTGAAGGACCTGGTGGAGGAGCGCCTGCATGCGACCGCCGCCATCACCGCCGCCAGTCTGCACGCCGGAACGCGTTGCTGCGCCCAGAATCCGGATCTGCACTTCCGCGCTCCCGATATGGCGTTTCATCAGGCCGCGCCGGATTTCGCCGAAGACATCGTGATCCCGTGGGAAGGCCGCCGGCTGCTGGACACGGTCCACCACGCCGCCGCCAATCAGGCGGGCAAACTCGCTCCGGGCCAGCCGGTAAAGCTGGTGGCCCGCGTCAGCGAAGGACCCGAAGAACGCCGCAAGCTTCAGGCGCAACTGCAACAGGCGCTCGTCGCGGCGGGCGCCGATCCGAAACATCTCACCGTCGAAGTGCTTTGCGCCTACAAGCAGGGCTATAGCTGGCTGATGGACGAGATCGCTCCCGCGCTGGCCGGAAAGCCGGTGCGCCGCATCGCGATCGACTTCGCCAAAAACGTGGATGCGACCAACATGCGCGCCATGCAGTCGGAAGCCCGCTGGGTGCAGGAACTCTATCCGGTGGACGAGATGCTGGCGCGCAAGCTCAACCTGCCGCTGGCCAACGTGACGCTCAACGAGATCGAAGAGCCGCCCGCCAATGGCCCCACCTACCGGGTCCACGCCTTCGACGCCGCGGACAAGGAAATCCTCACCCGCGATTTCAAAGTCGCCACCGTGATGCAGCCCTACAACGGCGTGATCCCGCGCTACGAGCAGGTGCAGGTGAACACCGGCTGGGTGCGCCTGGAAGCCGGCGGGCAGGCGATTCTGGATGAGCGCGTCAAGACCGACATCGAAGAATTCTGGGAGCACTACCAGTCCAAGACCCTGCCACGCATTTACCAGTTCATCATGCAGCAGGCCCACGGCGACCTGCGCCCCGAATACGCGCCGCCCTTCGACACCCTCACACTGGATATCCACATGAGCGAGCCGGACTACAGCCTTGACCTGGACAAGGAGCGCATCTCCTCGCTCGAAGCCCTGCAGGAGGACACGTTTTATTCCACCGGCGTGTTCTTCGGCATGATGGGCGACCTGGAAGCCGGGCGGCCCATCAGCTACACCGGCCGCATCATCCCCATCGTGCACGGTTCCGAGGATGGCAAGGACGGCCGCGTGCACATAGAATTCTACGGCAAGCCGGCGGCCAATCCGCTGGTGCGCCTCACCTGGACCGATGGGCACGGCAAGCACCAGAAGCGCGAGCGCAACCTGCCGGCCGTCACCGGCGAGATGCAGCCGCGGCTCATCCAGGCGCGGGTGAAAGCCGGCGAAGCGGGCGTCGAGCGGCTCACCTGGCTCCTGCCCGCCGATTTCGCCGAGGACCGCTACGACGAGTGGCTCAAGGTGGAGGGCCAGGACCAGGTGGACCGCAGCATTTTTTCGGTAGCCAAGGCGCGCGGCCAGTTGCACTGGATAGAAGAGATGCACCGCGCGGGCCTGTATCGCGACAACCTGGCCTATCCGCACCTGAAGCAGATGGGCTTCGAGTTCGATCTGCCGCCGGATCTCCACGCCAAGCCCGCGAGCCCCGCGCCGCGCGAATTCGCCACCCTGGCGGTGGACGCGCCCGCCACGCCGCGCCCCATGATTACCGATGTGAAGCCGCGCGCGGGCGATCCCATCGTGCAGTGGTCGGACCCCATCAGCCCTGCTGAAAACGCTTCCATCCTGGCGCGTTTCGCCCAATTCCCCGGAGTGAATGTTTACTGGATGGGCCGCAGCTACCTGGGCGAGAACATCTGGGCGGCCGACCTGACCCTGCCCACCCCCGCGCTCCTGCGCTCCTGGCCCAAGGAGACCACCCTGAAGGCGGCCATCGTTTACTCCGGCCGGCAGCACGCCAACGAGGTTTCCTCCACCAGCCACATCGACAAGCTGGCCGAAGATCTGCTCACCGACCCCGCCAAACGCGCGCTGCTCAAGCAGGTAAACGTGGTGCTCCACCCCATCACCAATCCCGATGGCGCGCAGTTGTCGGTGGACCTGTACAAGATCACTCCGGACAACCTGCTGCACCCGGGCTACCACGGCTCGCTCAGCGCCGACGTTTCCACCGGGCAGGGCGAGACCGACCCCATCTATCCCGAATCGCGCACGCGCCGCCAGTTGATCGAAGCTTGGCTGCCGGACGCGTTTCTGAACCCGCACGGCTATCCCTCGCACGAGTGGGTGCAGCCGTTTTCGGAGTACACCGGTTGGGTGCAGAGCCGGCAGGGCGCCAACACCGGCCGGGCCTGGTGGATTCCGCGCGGCTGGTTCACCAGCATGGGCTACGTGCGTGATGAGCAGCACCCCTATAGCAAGCAGGTGGCCTTCGCCATCGAAGACCGCATCGTGGAAGCCGAGCGCGCCGTGCCCGGCCTGCTGCCGCTCGAAGACCGCATGAACGCCCGCTACGAGCGCTTCGGCCAGCGCTGGCAGCCGCGCGATATGTTCCAACCCATCGTCAACGGCATCCGCATTTATATGTCGCTCAAGGGGTCGGCCGGAAGGGGCGGCGCTGGTGGAGGCGCGGGTGCAGGCGGCGAAGCCGGCGCGGCAGGGGCGGGAGGAGCCGGCGGCGCGTCAACCCCCGGCAGCGGCGGCGTGAGCGGGCTGAACCCCGACGTGACCTGGGACGCGGCGTACACCGAGGCCCCCGACGAAACCGCTCACGGCGACTACATGAAGCTGATGGCTTCGGCCGGCCTGGCGTTCGATTACGTGCACCTGAAATATCTGGCCGAAAACGATCTGCGCATCAGCCGCACGGAGCGCGAGGCCGCCGGGACGGTGCAATGGCGCGTGGAGCGTCCGCGGCCGGTGCTGGCCAAACAGTAAGGTTCGCTTTAAGCTGCCTTTCCGAAGCACGAGCGCCGCACGCTTGCAGCCGCGATACGGCGTGCCGGGCGGCAGCGCATTCCGCACTCCGTGCGTTCCGGCCATTGTCTTTCCCGCGCCGCACGTTGTATGCTGTGGCAGTCCTACACTCAGAAGGAGGTTCTGCATGTCCCAATTGCCGAAGACGCGCACCGCGGGAATCAGCCGGCGCGGTCTGTTCGGAGCAGCCGCCCTGGCGCCGTTGGCCGCCGTGGGTCCGGTGGAACCCGCGGCCGAGGCCGCTGAAATCGAGCCGCTTGCCAATTTCAAGTTCGATATCGAGAAGGAAACCGGCTGGGTGGGCGAAGGCGGCTCCGCCAAGGAGGCCACGGCGGCCGAATTTCCGGTTTCCCAGAGCATCGCCGGGGTCTCCATGCGCCTCAAGCCGGGAGCCATTCGCGAGTTGCACTGGCACGCCCTGGCCGCCGAGTGGGCCTATGTGATCGAGGGCCGCTGCCGGACCACCGTGATTGCACCCAACGGGCAGGCCGAGATCGACGATTTCGGGCCTGGCGACACCTGGTATTTCCCGCGCGGACACGGCCACGCCCTGCAAGGCCTCGGTCCCGGCGAGTGTCATTTCCTGCTGGGCTTCGACAACGGCCATTTTTCGGAATACGGAACCTTCAGCATCACCGACTGGATCGCCGGTACCCCGCCCGAAATCCTCAGCCGCAACCTGGGCCTCCCCGCCGCGGCCTTCGCGGGTTTTCCGCGTAAGGAGGTCTACATCGGCACGGGGCGGGTGCCCGAGACGCCGCTCGAGAATCTGCGCAACGGCGCCCTCCAGCCATCTCAGATGTCCCACAAGTACCGCCTGGATATGCAACCGCCCAGGCAATTCGCGGGTGGGCGGGAGTTCATCGTGTCCGCCAGGGAGTTTCCCATTCAAACCACGCTCACCGCGGTGAAGATGGAGCTGAACCCCGGCGCGCTGCGCGAAATGCACTGGCACCCGCACGCCGACGAATGGCAGTACTACGTCCGCGGGCGCGCGCGGGTGGGCGTGTTCGGCTCCCACGCGCGGCACAAGATCGACGAATTCGGGCCGGGCCAGATTGCGTTCATCCAGCAGGGGCACGGACACTACGTGGAACAGGTGGGCGACGAACCCACCGAATTGCTGGTCCTGTTCAACCACCCCGAATTCCAGGAAATCTCGCTGGCCGCCTGGCTGGGCGCCAATCCCGCCTCGCTGGTGGAGGATAACTTCGGCATCCCGCGCAGCGTGGTGGAGCAGCTCACGAAACGCGAATCCGGAATCCTGGCGCGTAAAGCGTAGGCGTCGATCCGGTGCGCACCAGCCTGTTCGACCTGTTCAAAATCGGCATCGGTCCCTCCAGTTCCCACACCATGGGACCCATGCGGGCGGCGCGAGCCTTCGTCCAGCGCCTGGAGTCGGCCGGGCAACTGGAGGAGACCGCCGAAGTGGCCGCGGAGTTATATGGTTCGCTGGCGCTGACCGGAATTGGCCACGGTACGGACCGCGCGGTGTTGCTGGGCCTCGCGGGCGAGCGGCCCGAGGAGACGGACCCGGAAACCGCCGCCGCGCGTATCGCCGCGGTCCGCCACAGCGGACGGCTGCCGCTTCTGGGCAGGCGCGAGATTCCCTTCGACGAAGCGCGCCACCTGTGCTTTCACAAGGACCTGGTGTTGCCCGGCCATCCCAACGGCATGCGCTTTTCAGCCCGCCGCGCGGATGGGTCGCTGGTGGCGCGCGAAGTGTATTATTCGGTGGGCGGCGGTTTCATCCAGCGCGAGGGCGAAAAGCCGGCGGACCAGGCAGCGCGGCCCGCGGTCCCCTATCCCTTCGCGAGTGCCGCGGAACTGCTGGAGACCGGTGAACGCGCCTCGCTGTCCGTGTGGCAGCTCATGCTGGAAAACGAGTCCGCGCTCAACGGCCGGGAAGCGGTTCTCGAGTACATCCGGAAAATCTGGGCCGCCATGGAGGCCGCCATCGATCGCGGCCTCTCCACCCACGGCATTCTCCCGGGCGGGCTGAACGTCCAGCGGCGGGCGCCGCGCTTGATGGCGCGCGTCCGCGACGGTAATCGGAACGATCTGTTTCGAGGCATGGACTCGGTGAACGCCTTCGCCATGGCCGTGAACGAAGAGAATGCCGCCGGAGGACGCGTGGTTACGGCGCCCACCAACGGCGCGGCCGGCGTGATTCCGGCGGTGATGCGCTACTACCGGGAAAACTTCTCCGGGCCGTCGGAGACCCATCCCGAGCGCGCCATCGAACGCTTCTTCCTGACCGCCGCCGCGGTGGGGGTGCTGTTCAAAGAAAACGCTTCGATTTCAGGCGCCGAAGTGGGCTGCCAGGGCGAGGTGGGAGTGGCGGCGTCCATGGCCGCGGCCGGATTGGTGGCCGCATTCGAGGGCAGCAACGCGGAAATCGAGAACGCCGCCGAGATCGCGATGGAGCACCACCTTGGCATGACCTGTGATCCGATTGCCGGCCTGGTGCAGATCCCCTGCATCGAGCGCAATGCGCTGGGCGCGGTGAAGGCTATCAACGCCTGCCGCCTGGCCATGCAGGGAGAAGGCGCCCACAAAGTCTCGCTCGACCAGGTGATCAAGACCATGTACGAAACCGGCCTCGACATGCAGGCGCGGTACAAGGAGACCTCGCTGGCCGGCCTGGCGGTGAACGCGGTGGAATGCTAGTGAAGCGCTTCCCGTTACATCTCGGTTACATCGGTCGCGCTTGACACTGCCGCGCAGCCCGGTATCTAATAGCCGCATACCATGACCCCCACCCGTAGATCCTTCCTCCGGGGAAGCCCCCTGGGCCCTGCCATCGCCTCCATGCTGGGCTTCGACCTTTCCCGCGCCGAGGCGCAGTCGCGCGAGCTGAAGATCTCGCGCACCACCGAGACCCGTTCTACCTGCCCGTATTGCTCGGTAAGCTGCGGTGTGATCATTCACACCTTGGGCGATAAGGCCAAAAACGTCACCCCCCAGGTAGTGCACGTGGAAGGCGACCCGGACCACCCCATCAATCGCGGCACGCTTTGCCCCAAGGGATCGTCGCTCCAGCAGGATATCGTCAACGAGCGGCGCCTGATGAAACCGCAGGTGCGGCGGCCGGGGTCGGACCGGTGGGAAGACATTTCCTGGGATGCGGCCATCGATGAGATCGCCCGCCGCGTGAAGCAGACGCGTGACCAGACGTTCGTCGAAAAGGACGCGCAGGGCCGCACGGTGAACCGCTGCGAAGGCATTGCCTGGAACGGCGGATGCACCGATACCAACGAGTTCAATTACCTGGTGGTGAAGACCATGCGCAGCCTGGGGGTCTGCTACCTGGAAAACCAGGCCCGTGTTTGACACGGCCCCACGGTCTCCAGTTTGGGGGCCACCTTCGGACGCGGGGCCATGACCAATGGCTGGATCGACATCAAGAACACCGACATGATGTTGATCATGGGCGGCAATCCGGCCGAAAACCACCCCTGCGGGTTCAAGTGGCCGATTGAGGCCAAACGCCAGCGCAACGCCACGATGATTGTGGTGGACCCGCGCTTCACCCGCACGGCCGCCACCGCCGACCTGTTCCTGCAGATCCGCGTCGGGTCGGACATCGCCTTTTTGGGCGGATTGATCCGTTATGCCATCGAGAACGGGCGCGTGGCGCGCGAGTATCTGACGAACTTCACCAACGCGGCCTATTTGATTAAGGATGGGTTCAAGCTGCCGGAAGATGGCTTATTCTCGGGTTTCGATGCGGCATCAGGCACCTACGACCGCGCCAGTTGGAATTATGAGGATCCGGAAAAGGCGTACGATCTTACGCTCGAAAATCCCCGCTCGGTATACCAGTTGCTTAGGCGGCATTACTCCCGATACACGCCCGAGATGGTGGAGCGCATCACCGGCATTCCACGCGGCGAGTTTCTGAAGGCCGCGGACCTTTTTACCTCCATCCGCAAAGACGGCGACACGAAGAAGGTGGGCACGGTGATTTACGCCGTGGGATGGACGCAGCACAGTTCGGCCACCCAGACCATCCGCACGGCCGCCATCCTGCAACTGCTTCTGGGCAATGTGGGGCGCGCGGGCGGCGGCGTGAACGCGCTGCGCGGCCACTCCAACATTCAGGGCGCCACGGACATGGCGGGGGTCTTCGACATTCTGCCGGGATATCTGAAGATGGCTAACCCGGCGGACAGCGACGTGGCGGCTTACCTGGCGCGCGTGACGCCCAAGCCGGCCAAGCCGGGGCCCTGGGATTCGATGAACTACTGGGCCAATACGCCCCGCTTCATGGTGTCGTTCCTCAAGGCCATGTACGGTGACGCGGCCCGCAAGGACAACCAGTGGGCCTTTCACTATCTGCCTAAGATCGACCGCAAATACTCGTGGGCCGAAATCTGGGACGACATGTACGCCGGCCACATCAAGGGCCTGCTGGCGTTCGGAATGAACGGCGTGGCCATCGGGCCCAACTCACGCAAGAACATCGACGCGCTCAAGAAGGCCGATTGGCTGGTGGTGTGCGAGATCTATCCCGATGAAACCAGCGAGTTCTGGAAAGCGCCGGGCACGACTCCCGAGGAGATGAAGCAGATCGCCACCACGGTCTACCGGCTGCCCGGCGCGGGCTTCGCCGAAAAGGATGGCACCTTCGTCAACTCGGCGCGCTGGCTGCAATGGAAGAACGCGGCGCTGCCGTTGCCCGGCGAAGCGAAACTGGACCAGGAGATTCTGGCGCGCATCTTCCTCAAGGTGCGTGATCTCTACCGCGCCGAAGGCGGTAAGTTCCCGGACCCGGTGCTCGACGCCACGTGGACTTACACCAACCCGCAGAATCCGTCGCTGGCCGAAGTGGCGCGCGAGATCAACGGGCGCGCGCTGGCGGATGTGACCGATGCCGGGCTCAACCAGACCGTGAAAGCGGGCCAACAGTTGCCGGGCTTTGGATGGCTGCGCGAGGATGGCTCGACGGCTTCGGGTAACTGGCTCTATTGCGGATCGTGGACCGAAGCCGGCGCGCAGATGCAGCGGCGCGGCACGGAGGATCCTTCCGGGCTGGGCATCTACGCGAATTGGGGGTGGTCGTGGCCGGCCAACCGGCGCGTGCTGTACAACCGCGCTTCCTGCGACGTGGCCGGCAAGCCATGGGACCCTGCGCGCGCGCAGGTGTGGTGGAGCGAATCGCAGCAGAAATGGCTGGGGAACGATGTGCCGGATTTCAAGCCCGATTCGGCGCCCAGGGAGCACATGGGACCGTTCATCATGAACCCGGAAGGCGTTGGACGGATTTTTGCGCCGGGGACCACACTGGTGGATGGTCCGTTCCCGGAACACTACGAACCGTTCGAAAGCCCGCTGGTGAACCCGCTGCATCCGGGGCAAACCAATAACCCCGTGGCCAAGCGGTTTAAGTCAGCGCCTGATAAGCTCGGCACGCCGGCGGAAGGTTATGACATCATCTGCACGACTTACCGGCTCACCGAACACTATCATTACTGGACCAAGAATAACCCCATGAACGTGCAGCTTGTGCCGGAGCCGTTCATCGAGATTCCAGCGGAGTTGGCCGACGATCTGGGTCTCCGCGGGGGCGAAAAAATCAAGGTGTCGAGCGCGCGCGGCGAGTATATTGCCAAGGCCATGGTGACGCGGCGGATCAAGCCGATGACCATCGGCGGCAAGCGGACTTACCAGATCGGCATCCCGATTCATTGGGGCTACCGCGGAATTGCGGAGGATGCCGGCCGCACCGCGCTTACGCTGGCCAACCAGCTTTCCGCGGCCATTACCGACCCCAATGCCAACACGCCGGAGTTCAAAGGATTCCTGGTGAAGGTGGCGAAGGTATAGACCATGCCGGCCAACCTGCGAATTCAGAAGATCTCCGGCCATTCGGGTGCGGCGCCCGGCGCGGGCACCCAGCGCCAGGAGACCGTCGCCAAGCTGATCGACGTCACCACCTGCATCGGCTGCAAGGCCTGTGAGGTGGCTTGCATGGAGTGGAACGACCTGCCGTTCCGCGAGACCAGCTTCCAGAATTCCTACCAGACCATGCCGCGGACGGAGTGGAATTATTGGAACCTGATCCAGTTCCGCGAGCACACCCGCGAAGACGGCACGCTGATGTGGCTGATGCGCAAAGACCAGTGCATGCACTGCGCCGATCCCGGCTGCCTGGCCGCCTGCCCCGCCGATAACGCCATCGTGCAGTATCAGAACGGCATCGTGGATTTCCAGCAGGATTACTGCATCGGCTGCCAGTACTGCGTGACGGGGTGC
>JASHSS010000419.1 GCA_030038565.1 Bryobacteraceae bacterium | reverse complement strand
GTTCCGGAAGCCATGATCTGGCCGCCCGCGAACTGCAAAAACTGGCCGATCGAAAGGATCAGACCGCCCTCCTTGCGCAGGAAAGGCGGCACATAGGGAAGCTCGACCGCGCGGAGAGGGCCGGCGAACGGGCGGATCAGCCGGTCGGCCACGCGCTGGACGAGAGACCGGTGGCTGGCGCCCACCGGATCGAGCAGGTAGACCAGTTTCTCCGCCGTCACCGGCGCCGCCATGGGGATCTGCGACGGGTCGAGCGAGGGCAGGGTGGCGCGGATGCCGCGGGCACGCGTCACCACCCCAGAGACGCCGAAGCCGATATCGTCGGCGCGTTCGTAACACACCACCTGGAGCGGCATGCCCGGAGCGGCGCGCGATTCCAGATCGGGCGTCTTCGCCAGGGTGCTGAGAAAGCCGGCCGTGGCCGGGCCGAATCCCACGCAGACGATGTCCACATCCATCGCCGCGCGGTCCACACCGGGGGGATCGGTGGTTGCCCAATCGCTCATGCAGGATAGTCCAGCGCTTCGGGAATCACCACGCGGGTGAGGGCTTGGGCGGCGCGGTCCTTGGCCAGGCGCGAGCCGGTCAGGCAGCCATCCAAACGCACCCGCAGGCGGCTGAACTGCTCCAGGCCGTCGAAGCGCGCGCAGGGGCCGGCCTTCTGGGGATGCGAGCCATCGCTTTCGATCACGTCCGCGCACCCGCGCGCCAGGCTGGCGATGCCGGGGATGATGCCTTCGAGCATTTCCAACTCATCGCCCTGGTAGCAGGTGGCACAGCCTTCCGTATCCCAGGCCGGATGGCGGTTGTAGCCGAACAGCAATTCCGCCGAGATGCGCCCCACTTCGCCGGCGGCGTGGGCTGCCTGCACGTGGCAGAGATCGGTGAGGAAGTTGAGGAGGCCCGGAAGCCCTTCGGCGACCGCCGGATTCCGGGGGCCTTCGGCTACCAGGGCCATAACGTCGAGGATCTGGCTGCGCGACGCCAGCAGCCAGCCCAGCGCATCGGCCAGCGGAAAAGTCACCCCCTGGCGGGCGCTCTGGTAGAGGGTGTCGCCATCCGCATCTTTGGCTTTTTCGAGATGCTGGAGCGTCCACAGCCACATCTGCATGGCGGTGGCCAGGGCGCAGGCGCCGGTGCCGGGGTGGTCGTTGGCGATGGCGCGCATTTCGCGGGTCCAGTTGCGGAACTGGGCCAGGAAAAGCTCATCGGTCATGGTCACGCTAAGCTGGCGGCGCTGCACCGATTCGGGGCCCTCGTAGGTGGCCTCGAGCTGCGAATCCATCCACTTGTGGCCCAGGAATCCGGGGCAGTCTTCGGTGATTCCGTAGCCGCCCATCAGGCTCACGGCTTCGCGCATCATGCGCGCCCCCTGGCCGGTATTCCACATCTTGCAGGCCGGACAGAGCACGTTGGCGGCGCTGTCGAGGAGGGCGCCTTCGATCACCGGGTTGCCGGCCAGTTCCGGGCGGCGGCCTTCCAGGTAAGCCAGAGCGTCCTTGGACGCCTGCCGCCGCGCTTTGGCCAGCGCCGATCCCTTCAACCCCCTCTGTTCGTGGATCCTCTGGCACTCGCGCTCCAGCGGATCGAGCCGGTCGAACAGGCGCGCGGCCTCAAATCCCAGCGAAGCGCTGGCTTCGCCGGCGGCCCACACGTCCACCAGGCGATGCACCACGTCTTCCTTCATCTGCAAGCCGAGCTCATAGCGCGGCGTGCCGGGTCCGCCGGCCGAACTGCCGCGGAAACGCCCGCGGGCGTAGCGGATGACCGGCTCGATGGCCGAGAGCAGTTTGGCCGAGGTCATGATGCCGACCGTCACTCGCGTGCGGCGGAACACCGCCTCGATGATTTCGCCGTGGCTGTAGCGCGGCACGATTACGCCATCCTTGACCGTGTATCCGCCGATGATGCGCGAGGCCGGCACGGTGAGCGAGAACACCGGATCGCAGGTGGAAGAGAGCTGGTGGACCAGCTTGCGGGTGGGGGCGCCGCGGTCGAAAGTGCCGGGGTCGGTCTCTTCCAGGATCACCATGAGGGTGCCCTTGATGCGCGGATCGTCCGATTCCACCGCGGCGGTGACGAAGTTGGCGAACCCCATGTTGGTGATGAAGCGCCCGCGCTTTTCCACCTGCAGCAGCGGCTCCTGCCCTTCATCCCATTGGGCCACGCGGACTTTTCCGCCCAGCAGGCCGGTATCCACGCCCACGAACGGGATAGGCTCGGTGAGGCAGAAGGCGCCGCGCCAGGGCTGCCGGTCTTCACCCGGCTGCGGCGGAGCCGAGCGGCTGAGGTAGTAATCCCGCTGTTCGGCAGTGCCGCGCTCGTGGATGGGGGAAAGCGCCAGGCATCCGGCCAGGCTGCCGGTGGCGGCGCCCGCATCCACCCAGGCCAGCTCGAATGCCACCAGCGCCAGGGCCAGGTTCTTGGGACCTTCGAGGAAGCCGCCCTGGGCCGGGTCCATGAACACCGCGGTGATCCCGCTTTCGTCGTAAGCCGTTAACAAGGCGGCCTTTTCGGGAGTCCAGTTGTGGGTGTTGCGGGCGCCCTCGGCCACCAGACGCGCCACCGGACCGCGCGCCACCGCGCGAGCCGACTGCACCAGCATCTGGAGATCGAACCGGTCCCGGAACCGCCAAAGAATCTGCCGGACCTCGTCGCCCGGCAGTGCCCGCAAGTACTCCGTCGCGGTGCCCAAAGTGGCCAACGACATGCTGCGCCTCCCCATCGGCTGCCGCGGCGGGCAGCGGGATAAATCAACACTCTAAGGTAGCATATTACAGTATTTCAGGTCTTAAACGTTGGAATAAACGACAGGGTATAAACTGGGCGGTGGCCACTTGGGATCAAGCGATACTCTGTATTATGAGAATTCCCACCACCCGGATTCTGGAACAACTGGAGGCTTTTTACGGCAAGCAGGAGCCCTGTTGGCCCGTGGACCCGTACCTCTTCCTGGTGTGGTGGCACTGCGGCTACCCGGCGAGCGATGCCGCGTGTATGAAAGGTTGGGCGTCTCTCCAGGGGAGCATCGGGGTGGATCCGCCGCAGATCCTGAGGGCCTCGATCCCGGAATTGACGAAGGCCTTGACGCCGGGTGGCATGGTGCCCGCGCTCAGGGCGAAACGGCTCAAAGAGATCGCGACCCGGGTTCAGGAGGATTTTGGAGGCGACCTCCGCAGAGGACTTTCCGGACCCCTTCCACAAGCCCGGAAAGCGCTCAAGAAGTTCCCCAACATCGCCGACCCTGGCGCCGACCGGATCCTGCTATTCAGCGGCGTTGCGCCTGTGGCTGCGGTTCCATCCAATTGCCCTCACGTGTTAGTCCGCATCCAGCGCGGATTAGAGCGGGAGAATTACGGCGTAAACTATCGACTGGCTCAACAGGCCATCGCGGACGAGATCGCCGGGAACGTCGAAGAACGGACGCGCGCGTATTTGATTTTGAAACGGCATGGCCAGGAACTCTGCAAACGCACTAAGCCCAAATGCGATGCCTGTCCGGTTCGCACCATCTGCGCCTATCACGCCGGCAATCATCGCGGCCGGGCGAGTCTCACGTAACGCTTCTTCGA
>JASHSS010000418.1 GCA_030038565.1 Bryobacteraceae bacterium | reverse complement strand
CCCCGCCACTTTGTTCGCCGATCTCCCCTCACGCAGGCCAAGACGGCAGTCGAGCGTGCTCTGGCCGATAGCGGCATGACCTACACGATTCTGTGTTGCAACTATTTCATGGAGATCTGGCTCAGTCCCGCGCTCGGGTTTGACTACGCCCAGAGGAAAGTGGTGCTGTTCGGAGACGGGCGGTCGCTAATCACCTGGGTTTCCTACCGTGACGTGGCCGAGTTCGCCATCTGCTCGCATCTGACCCCAGCGGTATACAACCGCATTCTGGACCTCGGGGGACCCCAGGATCTAAGTCCACTGGAGGTGGTGCGAATCTTCGAGCAGGTCGCGGCCGCGCCGTTCGAACGCCAGTTCGTCCCCGAAGAAGCGCTGCTTGTCCAACTCGACCGGGCAACGGATCCCTTGGCCGAGACGTTTCTTAAGCTGCAACTCGAATACGTTCACGGCTGCGTGATGAATACCTCGGAGACGCTGCAGCTGATGCCCATTGACTTGACCTCGGTCGAACAGTACGCCCAAACCATCTGCGGGCGGAAAGGGGCGAGCGCATGACTCCTGGTCGCGGAGACGCGCCATCGGTGATTCCTGTCGGCAGATTCCGTTGTTACCCCATCGCCGACGGTGACCGGCTCTACCCGAAGGCTCTTCTCGCCGGCGACGATCCGGAGCGGGTCGTGGCTCTGCCTGAGGAGGTGTCAGTTCCCTATACGCCGTTGCTGGTCGATTCAGGTTCCGATCGGATATTGATCGACACAGGTGCCGGCCCGCTAGCCGATACCACCGGACGACTGGAGAGGAGTCTTGATCGGGCGGGCTTCAAGCCGGCCGATATTAATGCCGTTGTTTTATCCCATGCTCACCCGGATCACATCGGGGGGTTGAGCTTGGAAGACGGTACACCCAGGTTCCCCAACGCACGCGTCCTGATGAGCCGGAAGGAATACGACTTCTGGCATTCGGTTGAGCTTCGCGACAAACTTGGCACCGGCTTCGTATATGGGGACGCCCATCTGGAACAGGTTATTGCGATGTGGATCAACCGTTACCTGCCTCCCGTGCGCGAAAGGCTGGAATGGCTTTCCGGCGAAACGGAAATCACTCCCGGGGTCCTCGTGATGGATGCGCCGGGCCACACGCCCGGCCACGTGGCAATCACGATCTCCTCGGGAGCAGAATCCCTGCTATATGCCGGCGACTTGATGGTTGTAGAGGGCCAGGCTGCCAATCCTGAATGGACAACAATCTTCGATTTAGATGCCCTGGGGATCGTTCGAACCCGGCGCCGGCTATTCGATCGCGCCTCAGCCGACCGGAGCATCGTGTTCCACTACCACTTCGGCAAAGTAGGGCGGCTGGAGCGCAACGGTTCGCAGTTTCAGTGGGAGCAGCTTTAACCTGCAGCCGGCTTTTCAGCACGGTTTAGCTCGTTCTCTTCTACAACTCAGAAGCGCCGCGCTGCAGACCCGCGGTGATATCGTTTAGGATTATGGCTCCTTCGGACTTCGCCCCGAACGATGTTCGAGCGCACCTCCGGCGTGTGATGGCTAGCGCCGGGTTCCATAATTCTGAGAGCATCCGGCGTCTTTTGGAATTCACGGTGGAACAAACCTTGGCCGGTGCTTCGGCGCAGATCAAGGAATATACGCTTGGATTGGAGGTTTTCGGGCGGCAGGAGGCTTTCGACCCGCGCACTGACTCGATTGTCCGCGTCCAGGCCAGGAAGTTGCGGGAGCGGCTGTTGGCGTACTACGAATCCGAGGGTGCACAGGAATCCATCCGCATCGAGTACCGCAAGGGCAGCTACGTTCCTCATATCCTGTCTGCCCTTTCGCCCGAAGCGACACCGCCGCGATCCATCGCCGTAATGCCATTCCTCAATCAAGGCCCCGGCTCCGAGAACGAGTATCTCTGTGAGGGCGTCACCGAAGAGCTCATCTTCCACCTCTCGCGGGTCGAGAAGCTGCGCGTCGTCTCTCGCAGCTCCTGTCTGGCGTTGCGCGGTACCTTCGATGACATCCGCTCGCTCGGGCAAAAACTGAACGCGGATCTGATAGTAGAAGGAACTATGCGTCAGTCCGGCGACTCTCTGAGGATCACCGTTCAGCTCATCAATACTGAGGATGGCTATCACCTTTGCTCCGGCCGTTGGGACCGGCCGGTCTCGGACCTGCTTGCGGTGCAGAATGAAATCGCCTCCGTCATTGTAAAAACCCTGCGCCCACACTTGTCCCCTACGGCAGGAAATTCTCAAACTGTCGATCGCGAAGCGTATCATCTGTATCTGAAAGGCCGGCATTTCTGGAATCAGCGGACTGATCACGGTTTTGCGCGCGCCGTTGAGTATTATGAAGCAGCGATTCAACGCGATCCTTGCTTTGCGCGCGCGTGTTCGGCACTGGCCGAAACCCACGTGTTGATGGCCGCGCACGACCTGGAGCCGCCCCATGCATGCATGAGCAAGGCGCGTAACGCGGCCAACTCGGCCTCGTCGCTTGATCCCAAACTCGCCGCGTCGCACTCTGCCATGGCCACGGTCCTGGCGACCTTCCACGGCGACCTCGAACACGCGGAATCCGAATGGAAACGCGCGCTGGAACTCGATCCGAGCTACGCTTACGCGTGGCACAGCCTCGCCGTCTTCGGCTACGCCTTGGGCCGGTTAGGCACGGCAGATGAGGCGCTCGCCGCTCTTCGGCAGGCCGAACGGTTGGAGCCTATCTCTGCCCCAATCGCATGCGATTTCGGGTTCCTGTTCTATTTCGCGCGCCGCTACCCCGAGGCTATCGAAGCCTCACTCAAAGCCCTTGATCTCCATCCATCCTTTTCCCGTACCTACATACCGCTTTCGCGGGCTCATGCCGCCCAGGGCCACTACGACTACGCCGCCCAAATCTGCCTCGAAGCGCGGCCCCTGTTTCGCGGTCGCGCCTATTTGGGACAACTGCTGGCGACTCTCGGCCATTGTTACGGGCGGCTCGGTAAGCCTGATAAAGCCGCCGAAGTTCTCGAAGAATTGCACCAATTGGCTCTCCAACACTATGTTTCCGCTTGTGACATTGCCGCCATCCAGGTGGGTACGGGCCAATTCGAAGATGCTTTAGAAAGCCTGCGCATGGCAGTCAAACAACGTGCCTTCTGGGTTATCTCGCTCCCCGTTGAGTCGCTCTTCGATCCTTTGCGCGCGGACGCGCGTTTCGAAACGGTCTGCGACTTGGCGCGAAGGCACTCAAGTTAGAGCCAACGGACGATGCAGTACAACTCGAGGTTGCTCAAGCAGAGCGCCGGATCGAACAGGGCGTTAGTGACCTTGTCGTCACCACATCGGGCATAGGCTACGGATTCAGTAGGATGTAAAGTCCCCATTCCGCCGATATGCCCACCAGAGGATCCCGCGTCACGGGCCGATCCGGCAAGCCTTTCAGACGTTAAGTTAGCGCTTATGAGCGCGGCCGCCCCTTATTTCGCCGGCATCGGCATAAACAGCACCGAGGTCGGCGCGGGCGCGATGTCCGGGTGGCCCACCGGGCGCAGTTGTCCGGTCATGTGCTGCGCGCGGAACACCGTGATGGTGCTGGAATCCCGGTTGGCGGTCAGCAGATACTGTCCCGTCGGATCGATCGCGAATTCAACCGGCGCCTGGCCCAGCGTGGGGGTCTGGTCCATGGCCGTGAGCATCAGACGGTTCACATCCACCGAGAACAGCGCGATGGTATCGTCGCCGTGGTTGGAACAATACAGCAGCGTGCCCCCGGTGCTCACCGCGATTTCCCCCGCCTCGTTGGGTCCGATATACCCCGCCGGCAGCGTCGAGAGCGTCTGGATGGGCTTCAGAATTCCGCCCGCGGCATCGTACAGGTACACCGTCACCGTGGAGTTCAGCGAGTTGAGCACGTAGAGCACCTGCCCGCTGATATGCACGGCCACGCGGCTCGGGCCGGAACCGGGGGGTGTCGCTACGAAGGCCGGGTCGTTCGGGGCGATGGCCCCATGCGAAACGTCAAAGTGATACACGAAGAGCCTGTCCAGCCCCAGATCGGCTTCGAACAGGAAGCGGTTGTCCAGGGAGAACGCCACGCCGGCGGCATGCGCCGACTTCTGGCGGGGGTGAACGCTGGAGCCTTCATGCTGGTCCACCGTCACCGCTTCGCCCAGCTTGCCATCCGGCGCGACTGGCAGAACCGCCAGCGACCCGCTGTCGTAATTGGCCACCGCCAGCCAGCGTCCCGTGCGGTCGAAAGCCAGGTGGCAGGGACCCTCGCCGCGGGACGAAACGCGGTTCAGGAACATCAGGCGGTCGTGCTTGAAATCCACCGCGAAGGCGCTGACGGTGCCCTCCTTCTGGTTCACCGCGTACACAAACCGGTGGCTCGGATGTTCCACTAGGAAAGTGGGATCGGGAGTCTCCACCGCCACCCCTACGGCCGACAGCTTGCCGTTCTTGGTGCCGAAGTGATAAGCGTAGATGCCCTTGATGGGGCCGCGCGAGTTGGCGCCCGTGAGCACCAGGTAGTCCGCGCCGTGTGCGGTCACCGCCAGCGCCAGCAGCGTGCCCAGCGCCACCGGAGTGAAAGGTAAGATACGCACGGGCTTATTTGCGGGGTCTGCCCTTGGCCTTGGCTTTCGGCGCGGCCACCGCCGGGGGCGGGGGCGGCTCCGGAGGCAAATCCGGTGGCGCGCTATCGGCCTCGCCCGCCTCGAGCGCGCCATCCGCCTCCAAAAGGTCTGTGTCGGGAATCTCGGCTGCCGTGGCGTCGGGATTCACTTTCTTCAGCACTTCGTTGAACAGGGCCGACTTGCGCGCATCCACCTTGGGCGGCGGCGCCTGCTCGTGACGGAAATCGTGGTCGCTGTGGCAGGTCCGGCAACGCACCTTGGCGGGGACCGCGTTGATCACCGAGACCACCGCGTGGTTCATGATCCGCTTGCATCGTACGCAATAATCGTCGATATCGTCGCCCAGGCGGGGTTCGCGCATAAGCTCTCCTAACTGGCGGTTGACTGGCTGCTGGCGCTGGCTTGGCCGCTGGCGCTGGTTTGCCCGCCGGGATCCGGCGCGGAGGCCGGCCCGGCGGCCTGTTTCGCCTCCGGCACAACCCATTCGGCCGGCTCGAAGCCGACATACTTGCAAACCCGCAAGCGGCCATCCTCGGTTTCCAGAAGATCGCCCACCGAAAGCGGATCGCCGGCCTCCCGCAGCGTCTTCCAGGCGTCGTACTCGTGCAACGCCTCCACCTGCCCGCGCGGCTCAAAATCCCTGGGTCGCAATGAAGCGCAGCCGGAAACATGCGGAGCCCAACGGAACTGCTGGCGTGGCGAATCTTTCATCCGGTAGATCCGATAGAGCGCCATAGCTAAACATTGTAACGGCCCGCGCCTCCCCGTGGGAAGGCCGCCCGGCAATTCCGGAATTCACGGTAGTTGCCGATTCGTCACAACCTAAGGTGATCACGCGGGCGAACGCTCGCGCCGCCGCGAACACCCCCGCGGCCGCCAGCAGGTCCATCACGCCACCGGCTAGAGCGGAATCCCCGTCCGCCAACCCACGCGGTGGGCTGCTCCATGTCTCTACGGCCTCTGATCTCGGTCTTCTCCGTGCTTCCTCCGATCCCTCCGCGCCTCCGTGGTGAAGACACTTCCCGCGCCGCCTTCTACTGCGGCAGATCCAGCGCCGGGTTGCGGGTGAAAAATCCCCACGGCGCCAGCAGGAACCCCGCTGTGTGCGTGGGCATCACCGGCCAGTCCTCCGGACGCGGATTGTGGGTGATGCCCATCACGTACCACACCACCACGTCGCGGTTCTCGATCGGCCGGTTCGCGGCGGTCCACCGCGGCAGCCCGTCGCCGCCCTTGCTCTGGTACGGGTAATCGCCCGCCGCGTACATCTCCGCGGGGTCGTAGGGCGTCACCCAGAGGTGCGCGTTGAGGAATCCGGCCCGCTTGCGCACCCACGCATCCGGCAGCGCGAACGGCACGGCATTCTCGCCGGGCAGGAGTGCGTAGCCGGTGGGCTGCCCCAACTCGTTGCGGCTGGCGCTCTGGATAATCCAGCGGCGGCTGGTGGAAAGATCCATGCGCCGCTGGGCCTCGCGCTCCGTGGCGAGCGGCGTCTCCTCCATGGTGAAACCCCCGCCATACGGATTGGCCGGCCCCGCCGGCATCGGCCGGCTGTTCATCTCCACCACCCGGTTGGTCTGGCCATCCACGTCCATATCCAGGCGGAAGCAGAAGAAATGCTGGTGGTGCACGGCGTCCAGATTCCGGGCCACCAAATGCCCGTGCGGGTCGTGGGCGCCATCCGCCACCCCCTTCACGGACATGATTCCGGTCAGTTCCACCTCGACTTCGAGCGTGCCATCCTGGTGGAAAATCCAGTCGAAGCCGTAATCGTAGTTGCCGGCCTGGCTGGAGTAGCGCAGCACCAGGTCGCGCGCCCGGCGCGTTTCTTCGCCGTGCTTCCAGGCCACTCCGCCGTCGCGCTCGTAGAGCGCCACGGCTCCCCGAATCACCCGCGGCCGTCCGGCTTCATCCGCCAGAACCGCGTCGAACACGGCGCAGTTCTGCGGGCAATCCACGCCCACGCGCAGCGGGCTGGCGGCCACCCCCAGTCCCAGTTCGCCGGCATCGAAGCTGTTCCGGAAATACCAGCCCGCCGAGGGGTCCCCGTAGGGCACCGCCATTTCCGAAAGCGAGCCGCGGTAGAGGATGGGCCGCACCCGCCCCTGATCGTCATAACCCACCGTGTACACCACCAGCCCCTCGCGCGGGCGCAGGGCGAAGCGGAAGCGCCACTTCTGCCATTGCACTTCCCCGTCTTCGATCCGGTACCCGGTCCCCGCGGGCTGGCGGATTTCGAGCGGCGGCATCGCCGGCCTGACCGGACCGCTGGCGCCCGGCGTCAGTTCGAAATTTTCGCGCGACACCGGCACATTGCGCCCGATATCCACAAATTCCAGGACCTGGCCGGTGGTCAGATCGACGTGCGCCACCACGCCTTCCACCGGGTGGGCGTAGTAATTCTCGCCCCCGGCCAGGTGCGGCACCACCCTCACAATCCGATCGTGCGCTTCGCCCGCCGCTCCGAAATACCCCGCCGGCCAGGCGATCGTGTAGACTGCGTCGCTGTTGCGAATGCCGCGGGCCGCCAGCGCCGCGCGCCACCGCGGGTCGGCCCGCACAATCCGGTCGGCGCGCGCCGAATCGCCTTCGCCTAAGGGCGGCTGGACCCCGGGAATGGCCTTCCAGGACACCAGTTGCCCGGCGGTCACGTCGGCAATGGCTTCGTAGGTCCGGTTGGCGGCCGGATCGTAAACTACCGCGAACGCCCTCCGCGGCAAAGTGCCCGCGGCCGCGAGCACCTGCTCCTTGGGCGGCTCATCCAGTTCCATGAAGCTGAAGCGCCCTCCCGGCGGCATGCGCCCCGAAGCGCGGAAAATGCGCGTGGCGGCGCGGATTTCATCGGCCGAAAGGGGCGTCAGCGGATGCGGATTCGCGGCCGCCGCCGGCCATCCCGCCGCGACCGCCACGAGTCCCCATAACCCTCGACGCAAGATGCGGTCCACGGCCCATCGTACCGCATCGCCGGGGAAAGGGGCTTCGGCGCGGAAGGGCGCACCGCCGCGGTCGCAGCAGCAGACTTCGCAGAAATTCTTCCGAACCGGCTCAATCACTTGCGGACATGGCTGCCCGGCATCGCGAAACCCGCGTGCTAGCGTGAGATTGAAGATGGAACTGCTTCTGGTGGAAGCAGTCCTCGCGGAATTGCCTGCCGGAGCCCAACCTAGGGGGCCACCGTAAATCC
>JASHSS010000037.1 GCA_030038565.1 Bryobacteraceae bacterium | reverse complement strand
GACCCGGCCGACGGATGGTGCTCCGGCCTCGGAATTAAGCTCTTGCGCTGTGGTTTGGCCGGCGCCGCGGTCCGCCGCGCCTGGGCCGCCGGCGCCTGATGGCCGTCTTCGACCTTGAAGAACGCGATCGCGGACTGCAACACTTCCGCCTGGCTCGACAGCTCCTCGGCGGTCGAAGCCATCTCCTCGGAGGCGGCGGCATTCTGCTGGATGACCTGGTCGAGCTGCTGGATGGCCTTGTTCACCTGCGCCGCGCCGGTGCTTTGTTCCCCGCTGGCCGCGGCGATTTCGCGCACCAGCTCGGCGGTCTTCTGGATATCGGGGACCAGCCGCGCCAACAACTGCCCGGCGCCATCGGCGGTTTTTACCCCATCGGAAGTGAGACGGCTGATTTCGGCGGCCGCGGTCTGGCTGCGCTCGGCCAGCTTGCGGACTTCCGAAGCCACCACCGCGAATCCCTTACCGTGCTCGCCGGCGCGGGCCGCTTCCACCGCGGCGTTCAAAGCCAGCAGATCGGTTTTGCGCGCAATCTCCTCGATGATATTGATCTTTTCGGCGACCTGAGTCATCGCGGTGACAGTCCTGACGACGGCATCTCCGCTCGATCGGGCATCCTCCGCCGCTTTGGAGGCGATCTTATCGGTCTGCCTGGCGCTGTCCGCGTTCTGCTGAATGCTGGAAGTCATTTCCTCAATGGAGGCTGTGCTCTCCTCGGCCGCCGCGGACTGCTCGTTGGCGCCCTGCGAGAGTTGTTGTGCGGCCGCGCTCATCTGTTCGCTTCCCGTGCTCACATTCGTTGCGCCGGCCGCAACCTCGGAAACGGTTCTGCGCAGAGTCTCTACCATCCGCCCCAGGGCCTGGCCAAGCACATCCTTTTCCGAACGCGATTTGGCCTGCACGGTCAGATCCCCGGCAGAGATGCGGGTAGCAACTTCGGCGGCATGTCTGAGGTTTTGTACCATCCGTATCAGCTCCGGAGCGATCACATCCTTCTCTGAGCGCGTAGCCACGTCCACGCTCAGGTCCCCGTCGGCGATTGTAGCGGCGAGTTGACGGACGCCGTCCAGGTTTCGCTTCAAACAAATGAGTGCCTGCCCCACGGCATCCTTTTCGGAGAGGGCCTTGGGATCTACGCTCAAATCCCCCCCGGAGAGGGTCACTGTGTGGTCGGCGGCGGTTTTGAGATTCTCCACCATACCGTTCATGGCGGTAAGCATCCGGCCCACTTCATCCGTGGATTTCACCTCGGCTGTCTGGGTGAGGTCCCCCTGCGCTACCCGGGCGATCAGCCCGACGGCTTCGCCCAGCGGGCGTGTGACGCTCCGGACCACCAGAAGGGCGATTAGAATTGCCCCCAGCACGGCCACCGCCAGCCCGATCACAATGCCGGCCTTCGACGCCGAAACGGCGTCCTGTATCTGCTTCCCGGATTCCTCCGCCGCGGCCTTCCTGTCCACGATCAGGTCCTCGCCGGCGGTGTAGTATTTCTGATACAGGGGCATGGTTTCCCCATCGAACAACCCCAGGGCTTCCTTGTTCTTCATCGCCCTGCTTAGCTTCAGCGCTTCATCGAGCGACTTGCCAAACGCGCTCCGCGAGGTGAAGCAGGCCTCATAAAGTGCACGCTCCTTTTCACTACGGACGAGCCCTTCGTAGCTGGCCATGAGCTTGGTGTTGGCGGCGCGCAACGGGCCGATCTCGCCCTCCAGGCGCTCTTTCCCGATGCGGTCGGTAGAGATTACGTGTTCGCGACTCAGCCGGGTGTAGGTGGCCGCGTTGGTCTGGAGTTGCGCGACCATATACATGCCAGGCAGGGCCAGCTGTGCGATATCGTGGGAGCTTTTGTCGATGACGCTCATACGGCCATAAGCAAACAGGCCGAGTGTAAGGGCAATGAGAATCACCGCCGCGAATCCCGCGGTGATCCGTTGTCCAATTCTCCAGTTCTTCATTTCTTCAGTCCTTCCCTAACGGTCTTGTCTCCAACGCAGGTTCAGCCGGCACGCGGGAGCACGCCGTACGCGCGTGATGCAACCCGGCAGCGGCCACTTCCGTGTCTGCCCATGCTGCCGGAGGTGCTGTCCGGCATTGACGATCGATGTGCCGCACGACGGCGGCGATATCCAGGATGAGTGCCACCCGCCCATCGCCCATGATGGTTGCCCCGGAAACAACTTCCACCTTTTTGTAGAACTTGCCCAACGATTGAATGACTGTCTGGTGCGTGCCGAGCACACGATCGACGATCAACCCCACCCGGTCGTCCCCATCCTGCACGATGACCACTTTTTCGATAGCGGGGGCTTCGCCGCGGATACGGAACGCCTGGCGGAGGTCGATGTAGGGGAGTAGCTCACCGCGTACCGCGATGACGTTCCGCCCGTTGTTGCGCGCTTTCTGGGCGCCGGTCAGCTCGACGTTTTCCGTCACCACCGCCATCGGAATGATGAGCTGCTCGCCCGCGATCTCGACGAGTAAGCCGTCAATGATCGCCAGGGTCAGGGGGAGGGTAATGAAGATGCCGGTGCCCCGGCCTTCCGTGCTGGCCAGCGATAAGGAGCCGTGCAGCAGATCGATCTGGCGCTTCACCGCGTCCATCCCCACGCCGCGGCCGGACACGCTGGTCACCTCGCGGGCGGTGGAGAAGCCGGGCAGCACGATCAGGTTCAGAATCTCTTTGTCGCTCAGCACTGCGTCGGGCGCGACGAGCTGTTTTTCTATGGCCTTAGCCCGAATGGCCGCGCGGTCGATGCCGCGGCCGTCATCTTCGATCCGGATCACCACGTTCGATCCGGTATGCACCGCCGAAAGGCGGATGATGGCGCGGCGTGGCTTGCCCTTCTCCATGCGCTCCGCAGCAGGCTCGATGCCGTGGTCGAGGCAGTTGCGGAGGCAGTGCACCAGGGGTTCGCCGAGCTGGTCCAGGATGCTCTTGTCGAGTTCCGTTTCGGCGCCCTCGGTGACCAGGTCGACTTCCTTGCCGAGTTCCTTCGACAGATCGTGCACCAGGCGGCGAAAGCGGCCGAACAGGGTTCCGATCGGCAGCATGCGGATTCCCAGCACGTTGTCGCGCAGTTCGGCTACCAGGCGTTCCAGCACCTGCACCGCATTGGCCAACTCCGCGGCGCCCGATTGGGAGGCAGCCTGGGCCAGGCAGGAGTGATTCATCACCAGTTCGCCCACCAGGTTGACCAGCCGGTCGAGCCTCGCAGCCGGGACCCTCACGGTGGCTTCCCGCGCCGCCGGTTTGTGGGGCGACGATTCGGGCGGTTGCGCCGCGGCTGGCAACGGCTCGCGTGTGGGCGGAAGAGGGGGCGGTGGACCGCACGCAGGGTCCGGCGGACGTTGCAAAACCGTCGGGGTGCCGCGGAGCGCATCGGGCATCGCTCTTGCCGGCGCATCTGCGTGTGCGTTGCTGAGCGCGTCTGCGAGGGCTGCAAGTTCGAGCCGGCTTCCGTCTTCCACGAAAATGAACACGTCGCGAATCTGGTCTTCGCCGGCGGCCGTGCGCAGGGTCGCGGTCCACCACAGGTAGCAGCGGTCCGGCTCGAGGCCGTCCAGTTCCGGCACCTCATCGGTGTGCGCTTCCACCTCGCAGGTCCCCAGGTTGCGTAGATCGTTCCACAGCGCGGCGGGGCTCGCGCCGTTCAGGAGGAGAGCGGGATTAGGACGGAAACTGATCCGCCACGTGCATTCCCCGGCATTTTCGTTCCCGGCGGTGGGCGAGGTGGAGTCCACGGCGGATGGACTGTCCGGGGTTCGGGAAACCTGGAACTGCTCGATTTCCTCGACCAGCGTTTCGCCGGAACCGGCGGGCTCCGCTCCGCCGCCTTCGATGGCGTTCAACAGCGCCTTGATGTGGTCCGTGGCTTTGAGAATCAATTCGGCGAGAGAGGGCGATACGGGCGTCGTGCCGTCGCGCACTTTCTCCAGCAGGCCCTCCATGTGGTGGGTAAATCCGGCCACCCGGTCCAGACCACACATCGCGCCGGAACCTTTGATGGTGTGGAAAGCGCGGAAGATTTCATTGACGGTTTCCGCGGGCGCCGCCGCCGCGCACAGACCGAGAGCCGCTTGCTCGATGCCCGCGATCAGTTCGGCGGCCTCCTGAAGGAAGGTCGGAACCGGATCATAAGCCACAGCCGGACCCTCCCGGAACCGGGCCGCTGCCGCCTGCCGGATCGGCTCCCATGAGTTCCTGCACCGCGAGGCCGATCGCGGCGGCGGCCTCCTCGATAGCGGGCGCGAGCGCCGTCACCCGGAATCCTTGCCCGCGCCGGGCGGCGGTCTTCGAGACCGAACAGATCAGTTGCAGCGCCGCCGCATCGCACGCCTCGACCCCAGCAAAATCGACCACCATCCCGCCGCCGGCTTCCAGCGCCGTGCTGAACCGCCGGTGCAGATCCTCGGTATTCCGGATGCTCAGATCTCCATCGATTCTGAGCGGATTCGCTTCGGAAGCAACAATGTCAGTCACTCTCAGCTTCTTCCTCGGGCCTCGGGAACGGGCCGGACGCCTGTCATTTGTACGCACGGAAATCCCGGCGAACCGTCCCTTCCCGAACCGGTCACAAAATACGTATCGGCCGGAATGGCGGAATTTACGGTGGGAACCGCAAAGCGGCGGCAACCTGTACTATCCTGCGAACAGTGCCTGCCAGCGCGCTCGCTACACCCGCGACCCGAAAGCTGACCCTGTTGCCGTTGATCGCGGCGACCTACTTCATCGTGTCCGGAGGTCCTTACGGCCTCGAAGACATCGTTTCGAAGGCCGGCTATATGGGCGCCATCCTGATTCTGCTGGTCACGCCGCTGATCTGGGCCTTGCCCACCGCGCTGATGGTGAGCGAAATGGCCAGCACGCTGCCCAAGGATGGCGGCTATTACGCCTGGGTTTCGCGGGCCATGGGACCGTTCTGGGGATTTCAGGAAGCCTGGCTATCGCTAGTGGGCAGCATCTTTGATATGGCCCTCTATCCGGCGCTGTTCGTGGGATACCTGGGACATTTCGCACCCGCGGTGACGGCCGGGGGGCGGGGTTTCTGGATCGGGGTGGCGCTGGTGGCTGCCGCGGCCGCCTGGAACCTGTTGGGAGCGGGCGCCATCGGCGACAGTTCCGTGCTGCTGGGCATAGCGCTGCTGGCGCCTTTTGCGGTGCTTTCGATTTACGCGGCGGCGCATCGCCTGGCCGGGCCCGCCGGGTCCGTCGCGGCGGCCGTTCCGCTGCGCAAGGTGGATTTCCTGGGCGGCATCCTGGTGGCCATGTGGAATTACATGGGCTGGGACAACACCTCCACGGTGGCGGGCGAGGTGCAGAATCCCAAGCGCACTTACCCGCTGGCCATGGCCGGCGCGGTAACTCTGGTGGCCCTCACTTACGTACTGCCGGTAGCCGCCGTGGCGGGCAGCGGCCTGGACCCCAATTCCTGGGCCACCGGCGGGTGGGCGGATGTGGGGCGGGCGGTCCTCGGCAGCGGCGTGACCGGCGCCATTCTGGCGATGGCCATCACCATCGGCGGGATGATCGGAGCCTCCGGATCTCTCAGCGCCCTGACGATGGCGCTCTCCCGCCTGCCCGCCGTGATGGCGGAGGATGGCTACCTGCCGAAATTCCTGGCGCGCCGCAATTCGCGCACCGGTGCGCCCTGGGCCGCCATCGCGGCCTGCGCGATTGCATGGGCTGCTGCTCTGCAATTCAGCTTCACCAAGCTGATCATGCTGGATGTACTGCTGACCGGCCTCAGCATCCTACTGGAGTTCGCCGCCCTGGTGGCATTACGCATTCGGGAGCCGGAAATCCCGCGGCCCTACCGCGTCCCAGGCGGACTGGCGGGCGCGGTGGGCGTGGGTGTCTTCCCCCTGGCACTTCTGGTGCTGACGGTAGTGCGCAACCAGGCCGAACCGATAGGGCCGATCAACGCCCTGGAATTCGGCGGGCTGCTGATTGCGCTCGGCCTGGTGGCCTGGGTCGCCAGCAATCGCGCGCGGCGGGGAAAGGTCTGAGGGCCCGCGCGCCGGGGCGGGTACCGGGG
This sequence comes from Bryobacteraceae bacterium, assembly GCA_030038565.1. Lineage (GTDB taxonomy): Bacteria > Acidobacteriota > Terriglobia > Bryobacterales > Bryobacteraceae > JOPF133. The sequence goes on along the minus strand of JASHSS010000037.1, from coordinate 10,560 downwards.
TTACGCCTGCCCCCGGATGACTCCCGGCTCGTGGATCCCCATGGGGACCGCCGGCGTCTGCTGGGCTTGGGTGGTCTTGCCGAGCGACCACACCTCGCGCCCGAAGGCTTCATTCAGCATCAGGGCGCTGGCGGTGTACCATGCGGCGATGGCGCAGATGATGAACAGGTACCCGGAAATAATCAGCAAGCCGTCGCTGCCGACTAACAGAGCGACCGCCGAGAGGGTGGAGCCGGCGGCCAGAAACGCCAGGGTGGTAACCAGGGACTTGTTCTCCGCCGTGGCTGCGCCGGTGCAAACCCAGGTAATCGCGGCGAGCACGATGAACCAGTATCCCAGCGCCGGAAACAGGGGCCAGGACGGCGCCGCCATCCGGCCGGTGGATAACATCAATTCCAGAACGCCGAACGCCATCCAGAAGGCGCCCCACATGCCATGTACCGCGGTAGCCACGCCGTCCCTGGCTTTATAAGCCCACATGCCGGCGAGGAACTGCGCCAGCCCGCCGAAAATGGCCGCGAACGGAATCAATAACAGCGTCGTCGTGGAGGTTCCGAACCAATGGGCCATATGCGCGGCAACCATGAACGTAGCGCCCGCGAGCCCGTATAGCCCGAGGATCGACGGAGCCGCCAGGGGTTGCAAAAACACCCGCGGCTGAGTGTCCATGGTTGGTTGCTGTGACTCTTCGTAAATCATACTGTTTCCATCCTTTCTATCGCCGGCAATTGGTCGGCCGCATCCCGACGGCCGTTTCCATGGGGAGCGGGATGTGTAATCAATCGTCGGGTAACTGCATAACCTGCATAACCCTGCGCACGGAGTACCTGAAGTTAGATCTCCCGGCAGTCCGCTTATCCGAGGCAGGTGTTTTTGCCGGGTGTCGGCAGCCTGTGTGAGGACACTTATATTGTAGGTCCGGCACAGAGGCGCAGCAATGGATTACTGCACGCGAAATAACAAGTCCGATAAGTTGACTGAATGCTTCATTTGGGTCCGGATCGCCACATACAATTGAGGATTGGTCCAATTAGTAAGCTGCCGGCCCCGCGGCGGCCTGTAATTGGAGATCAAGTGAAGAAACCGGCGGGAGAGGCCTTCAAACTCTCCTGGGCTGACAGCCTGCCCCACTATCCTCGTGGATTGTTAGAATGACGAATCGAGATGACCATCGCCGACCTGTCCCTGATCGCCGGCCGGACCTACCCGGCGCGCCGCCGCACGCAAAACCTGGTGGGAGGCGCCAGCCCCATCCAGGCATCCAGTTTTTCCATGGGCCACGTCACCCTGGAACCCGACGGCGGGCAGGTTCCCTGGCATAACCAGGAGCAGGAGGAGATCTACTTCATTGTCGAAGGCGATGGCGAAATGTGCCTGGGCGAAGAACGTCTGGAGGTGCACGCCGGCCAGGCGGTGTATATTCCCCACCGCGTGTTTCATCAGCTCACCAACACCGGGCGGACGCCCATGCGCATGATTTACTGCTACGGCCCGGCCGGAGACGTGGCCCATTGGCGCCAGGAACTGGATGGCACGCTGCCGCGCGCCGGCGTGGAAGCCCCGCCGCTGCCTTCGGGAGCGCGGCCGCAGTGCACCCGGAAACCTGGAGAGTAACCATGAGCGCGCCAACCGTTCACTCCGTGGGCATCGTCATGAACGGCGTCACCGGTCGCATGGGCCTCAACCAGCACCTGCGCCGCTCGATCGACGCCATCCGCCGCGAAGGCGGGCTGAAGCTGAGCGAGTCCGAAACCATCCTGCCCAACCCCATCCTGGTAGGGCGTAACCAGGCCAAGCTGGAGGCCATCTCGGCGGAGTTCGGCGGCCTTCCCTGGACCACCGACCTCGGCGCGGCCCTGTCCGACCCGGCCTACCCCGTCTACTTCGACGCCCAGACTACCGAGCGCCGCGCCTCGGCCGTCCAAGCCGCCATCGCCGCCGGAAAGCACATCTACTGCGAGAAGCCCGTAGCCACCGGCGTGGCCGAGGCCATGGACCTTTACCGCGCGGCTCGCCATGCCGGCGTCAAGCACGGCGTGGTGCAGGATAAGCTCTGGCTGCCGGGGCTGCTGAAGCTCCAGACGCTCATCAAGCTGGGATTCTTCGGACGCATTCTGTCGGTGCGCGGCGAATTCGGCTATTGGGTATTCGAGGGCGACCGCGTCCCCGCGCAGCGCCCTTCGTGGAACTACCGCCGCGAGGATGGCGGCGGCATCATCATCGACATGCTGTGCCACTGGCGCTACGTGCTGGATAACATTTTCGGCGAGGTGAAAGCGGTCTCCTGCCTGGGCGCCACGCACGTTCCGGAGCGCTGGGATGAATCCGGGCGGCCCTACCGCGCGACGGCGGACGATTCGGCCTACGCCACTTTCGAGCTGGCGGGCGGCATCATCGCGCACTTCAACTCCTCCTGGGCGGTGCGCGTGCGGCGCGACGATCTGCTGACCATCCAGGTGGATGGCTCGCTGGGCAGCGCCGTGGCCGGCCTGCGGCATTGCTGGATCCAGCCCTACGCCGCCACCCCGCGGCCGGTGTGGAACCCGGATATCGAAAGCCCGCTCAACTATTTCGACGGCTGGCAGAAAGTGCCCGAGCAGGACACCTTCGACAACGCCTTCAAGCGCCAGTGGGAGCTGTTCCTGCGCCACATCGTGAAGGACGAGCCGTTCCGCTGGGGCTTATTGGAAGGCGCCAAGGGCGTGCAGCTTGCCGAAAAGGGCATCGAATCCTGGAACCGGCGCGCCTGGGTGGACGTGCCCGAACTTACAGCCGGTTAATCAGGCTGGCCACGTAACCGGCGCCGAATCCGTTATCGATATTCACCACCGTCACGTTGCTCGCGCAACTATTCAGCATGCCCAGAAGCGCCGCCAGCCCGTGGAAACTGGCGCCGTAGCCCACGCTGGTGGGCACGGCGATCACGGGGCACGACACCAGGCCGCCCACCGCGCTGGGCAGCGCGCCCTCCATCCCCGCGCAAACCACCACCACGCGCGCCTCGGTAAGGCGCTCGCGATTCTGCATCAGCCGGTGAATGCCGGCCACCCCGATATCGTGGATGGTCTCCACCTGGTTGCCCATCACTTCGGCGGTGACTTGAGCCTCCTCGGCCACAGGCATGTCGCTGGTGCCGGCGCAGACCACCGCGATCTTGCCTTTCCCGGTGAGGTGGCGGTCGCGCCAGAAGCGCAGCACGCCTGAGAGCGGCAGATAGTCGCCGCCGGGCAGGCGCGCCAGGACGGCATCCGCGCAAGCCCGGTCGGCGCGCGTGATCAGCACATTGGGCGCGTGTTCCAGAAGCGTTTCGGCGATCGCCACCACCTGTTCGGAAGTCTTGCCTTTGGCAAAGATCACTTCGGGAATGCCGTGGCGCAGCGCGCGGTGATGATCCACCTTGGCGAAGCCCAAGTCCTCGAAGGGCAGGTGGCGCATGCGGGTGAGCGCGCCGTCGATCTCGATTTCGCCCGCCCGAACCTGTTCGAGCAGCAATCGCAGTTGGTCCTGGTTCATAGGTTGAGTCTGACACTTTGATTTTGACACGCGCGAGGCGGGAACCGAGGACTGCCAAACGGTGTCCAAAGCGCTATGGCCGCGAAGGCGAAAACGGCGGTGCTGACCGCCTCGATCGTGGGGGCGTGCATTGTGGCGATCGCCCTGGTGTCCGGCCTCTTTTACGAGCAGGCCGGACGCGCGCGCGACCGGGAGCGCTTCCCGCCGGTCGGCCGCGCCGTGGATATCGGCGGGCGGACGCTGAATCTCGATTGCGCCGGCGAGGGCCGGCCCCCCGTGATCCTGGAAAGCGGCGCCCCCTGGGCTCTCTATATACAGCCGAGGGAGGCATTCGAAAGCGGCGTTCCGCGTCCCGGCTACAGTTGGGTAGGGATTCAGCGCGAGCTGGCCAGGCTCACCACCGTTTGCTGGTATGACCCGGCAGGTTCGGGCTGGAGCGACCTGGGTCCGTATCCGCGCGACAGCGCCGCCCAGGCTCGCGATTTGCACGCTCTTCTCGCCCGGGCCGGAGTGCCGCCGCCCTATGTGCTGGTGGCGGAGTCGTCGGCTGCCCTGGATGCTCACGTGTATGCTGAGTTCTATCCTGCGGCTGTGGCCGGCCTGGTGCTGGTGAACGGCGTCCATCCGGATTTTCTCGTCCGCAGCCGCGGGGGAAGAATCGAGCGCCTTCCCCGGTTCGTAGGCCATTCGCAGGATGTCGCCGCGCAGCTATTCAATCAGATCGGGCTTTACCGGCTCGGACATTCGAATCGTCCGGCGCCCGGCGCGCCCAAGGGGATCACGTCCTCGGAGTGGAACGTCATCTGGCACCTGACGCAGTCCTCCAAGGCGCGCAGTGCGCTGATGCAGGATATCGGAGCCTGGCAGCGGACCGCGGCCGAGGCGCGCGCAGCCGGCAGTCTCGGCGACCGCCCCCTGATCGTCCTCAGCTCTGAAAACGTCGAAGCAACCGGGAGCGGCGGCGTGTGGATGGAATTGCAGACCGATCTGGCCCGCTTGTCGACCCGCGGAAAGAACATCCTGGCCGGCGGCGGCATCGACCTGATCTACCAGGCGCCCGATGCCATCGTCGAGGCCACCCGCGAAATCGTCGGTGACGTAAGGCATTCGATGGGCGAATCGCGTTAGCTCGCGAGGAAGGCACAGCCGAGTTTGAGGTGCGCGGCTTCCCGAAGCGCATTCCACAGGCGGGCGGCGGATTGCGCCCGAGCACGCGCAGGAAGCAGCCGGCCTCTCACCGGCGCGCCTGGGCTGTGGCAACCTGGGAGTGGATGCGGGTGTTCCCTTCTCCCGGCCTTTGTTCGTCCTGCCGGCATGCGCAAACCGTTACCTCCAGCCGCGGTTCGACGTTCCTGTTGTGCGGGCTGTGGAAGAACGATCCGCGGTTTCCCAAGTATCCGCGGCTGCCAGTCCTGGCGTGTCCAGGGTGGGCGCCCGAAACAGGCCGTACGGAGCCGTCTCCAAAGAACCCCTGAACGCCGGTCAGTGCTGGAGGTCGCCGGCCTTTTCCGGAATGCCGGGCTGGTCGAGGAACTGGGCGGTGGTGGCGGGGCCCAGATCCTTCCAGTCCTGCAACACCCAGACCACCTTTTTGTCGGGCGTCACTTCCACCGCCTGGATGATGTTGGGGCGATCGTTGGGCTTGGTGCCGCCGGTCGAGCTGAAGATCACCGTGTTGCCGTTGGCCAGGCGGTCGGCGGTTTGCACGTTGTGCAACACGATGTCGGCGGGCAGATCCGACTGCTTCAGCTCCCACACCGCTTCGCACCTGGCGTTCACCTCCCGCACCAGTTTGTCGTGCTCATCGGCGATCAGGGTGTTGCCGTTGTGCAGCCGGATGGCCGCCCACGGGGTGGAGATCGGGCAGGTCCAGATGGGGTTGAATTCCCGGTCGTACTCCACCACCTTGTTCATTTTCAGAAACGGCAGCAGGTAAGTGCCCGCGGCCGTCACCCGCCCGCGGCGAAACTGTGTGTGCACGGTCTTGGTATCGACGAAGCTCTCGGCCGGCAGATCGTGCTCTTCCTCGGTCTCGCCGTTGCGCTTGTTGAGGATCATCAGCTTGGGCGGAAGGCCGTTGCGGACAATCATGACCTTGTCGAGGCCCAGCGGCTGGCAGGTGTGGACTTCCGTTCCCGAAGGAGCGTCGTAATGCCAGACGACCACTTTTTCGGGTGTGACTTCCAGCACGTGGTATTGCTGCGCGAACAGCACGTGGCCGTTCGACAGCATCCAGACGTCATCGATCTCGCCGCGCCCCTCGGGGGAATACGTCCAGACAACTTTGGCGTGATTCACCAGGAAGACGGTGTTGTACCCCTCGCCGGCATACAGCATGGGGTGTTCGGCGAGACCGCGTCCGGGGCGTTCGGGGATAGACTTCGGCTGGGGCCAATTGCGCGAAGGCAACCCCTCCGATGCGCCTCCCGCCGGGACGTCCGGAGCCACAAAGCGATCGAGCACCGCCAACATCGGGGACGGAGGCGCATCGGCTGCCAGGGCGCGCGGATGGAAAGTGGCGACACAAACGGCCGCGCAGAGCGAAACGCACAAAACAGAAACCCGAAAACGCATAGGCATCGACTACAGCAAGCGGCATTATACCGCAGGGCTCCGATCGGGCGAGGCCGCTGGGAGCGGATCCAGACGCGCGCCGCTACTTGTCGTGGTCCCGGAGCCATTGCCCGACGCGGGCGGACTCGGCCGCGGGCATTTCCGGCGCCGCCTTCGCCAGCATCGCGAGGAACCACTCGATCTCCTCGGGTTTGGCGGGATAGCCGATGTTGGCGGCGCTGGGCCTGCCGGCATCCGGGCGGTTGGAATTGGCAAGCATTACTCCGCGACCGTCCAGAAATGCGAAGAAGGGCAGTCCAGCGTCCTTGCCGCCCAACTGGGCCATCATCTCCTCGCCGCCGGGATTGTCCAGCCCAGCCTTTGGACCGTGCTCCTGGACCACCACGTGGACGGTCACGAAATACTTCGCCAGGATTGGCTGGATTTCGGGCGTCTCGATAAACTTATCGAGTCTTTTACACCAGCCTCACCACGAAGCGTGAAAGATCAGAAAGACGCTCCTGTGCCCGGCGGCGGCTTCGGACCGGCCCGCGGCCAACAGGCTGGCGGCCGTAGCGGGAGCCTCATCGGCAAGGGCCGCCGGAGCGGCTAGAAGCAAGGCGAAGGCCGAAACAATCGAATGGGCCCGCATATGCGCCATTATACCGGCCGCCGCCCAAAACCGGCGGACCCGGGGGCAGCCGAGGCGCCCCTGGAAGCACCTGGCTCCCCAGCTTATCCTGAGATTTGACTAAGCATGTTCGCGCTCGCACCCCGGTCCGCAAAAGTCCGGTGAGGCGCCTGGTTCGGTGGTGCGTGGCGGCGGTGCTGCTTGCATGGTTGCTGGCCGCCTTGAGCCTCCTGACGGTTCGTTGGATCGACCCGCCGTTCACCGCCGTGCACGTTCAGCGGCGCGTGCAGGCCTGGATCCACAGGACGCCCTACCATAAGCGATACGCGTTCGTCCGGCTCAACCGGATTTCGCCCGACCTTCAGCATGCGGTGATCGCGGCGGAGGACGCGCGCTTCTTTCAACATCACGGATTCGACTGGCGTGAAATCCAAGCCGCGGCCGAGGACGACCTGGACAAGGGCCGCAGCCGCGGCGCCTCTACCATCACCCAGCAACTGGTGAAGAACCTGTTCTTTGGGACCGGCCGCTCTTTCATCCGCAAGGGCGCGGAGTTCACGCTCGTCCCGGTAGCGGAGCTAGTGCTCGGTAAGCGGCGCATCCTGGAGTTGTACCTGAATGTCATCGAATGGGGTCCCGGCGTTTATGGAGCCGAGGCAGCCGCGCGCTCCTATTACACTACCGGGGCCCAGAACCTCGGGCGGCAGCAGGCCGTGCGCCTGGCGGCCATTCTGCCGGCGCCGCTGAAGCGCCGGCCCGAGCAGATGAACGGATACAGCGTGCGAATTCTGGAGCGGATGCGCCAAATGGGCTGGTAGCCAATGTGCCACCTCGACCCGATCGTCGCCAAGGCAGCTATGTTATGATTTCGCCATCATGACCAGGCGATCCGTTATTCAGACTCTCAGCGCCGGGGCGGTTCTGGCGCAGGCGGCACGGCCGGCTGCGTCGGGCGGGCGGCTCAAGCAGTCGTTTGCACGGTGGTGCTACTCCAAGATCGCGATTGACGATTTGTGCCGGCAGGCGGCCGAGATCGGGTGCGTGGGCATCGACCTGATCGAGCCCGAGGACTGGCCGGTGGCCCGGAAGTACGGGCTTACCCCGACGATCACGCAAGGCAAAGCGCAGATCCCCGACGGCTGGAACCGCAAGGAGAGCCATGACCGGCTGGAGCAGGAACTGCGCGCGCGGATCGTGCGAGCGGCGGAGGCCAAGGTGCCCAACGTGATTACGTTTTCCGGCAACCGCAAGGGCATGGGCGATCAGGAAGGCAAGGAGAACTGCATCCTGGGCCTCAATCGCGTCAAGAAGTTCGCCGAGGACAACGGCGTCACCGTTTGCATGGAGCTGCTCAACAGCAAGGTGAACCACAAAGATTACATGTGCGATCACACCGCGTGGGGCGTGGGCGTGATGCAGCGCGTGAATTCGCCGCGGGTGAAGCTGCTGTACGACATTTATCACATGCAGATCATGGAAGGCGATATCGCGCGGACCATCACCGACAATTTCCAGTGGATCGGGCATTTTCACACCGGCGGAAATCCGGGGCGGCACGAGATCGACGGGACGCAGGAGCTCGATTATCATTTTGTCGCGGAGACCATCGCGCAGCTGGGATTTGCCGGGTATATGGCGCACGAATATTCGCCCGCGCCGGGACGCGATGCGATCGCCAGCCTGAAGCAGGCGCTCGAAATCTGCACGGTGTAACTGTGCACCGCGAGTATACCCATTGACACTATATCCGCGGCGGTTATAATCGAGGCATGAAGGACGCCGCCTCGCTTCTGCCGCTTCAGCCCGCCGCGTTTCATATTCTGATGGCCTTGGCCGCCGAGGACCGACACGGCTACGCGATTATCCAGGACGTCGCCGAACGCACCGGCGGCGCGATCAGGCTGAGCGCGGGAACGCTGTACCGTTCGATCCAGCGCATGCTCGAGCAGGGCCTGATCGTTGAAACGCGGGAGCGGCCGGAGCCGGAGGAAGACGACGAGCGGCGCAGGTATTACCGCATCACGGCGTTCGGGAAAACGGTCGCGCGGGCGGAGGCGCGGCGGCTCGCGGAACTGGTGCGCCTGGCGCGCGAAAGCGGATTTGCGGCGGGACGGGCGTGATGCGGCTGTATCGCGCGCTGCTCCTGATTTATCCGGCTTCATTCCGTGCGGAATACGGCGAAGAGATGTGCGCGATCTTCGCGCGGCGGCTGCGCGAGACATCCGCGATGCTGCGCGCCGCGCTGTGGATCTCGACGGTTTTCGAAATTTTCACCAATGCGGCGATGGTGCACGGCGATATTCTGCGCCAGGATTTGCGCTATGCGATGCGGACACTTGGCCGCGCGCGCGGATTTGCTGCGACCGCGGTGGTGGTTTCCGCGCTGGGAATCGGCGCGACGACGGTCGCGTTCACGATGGTGAATCACGTTATGCTGCGGCCGTTTCCATTCGCGGACCAGGACGCGCTGGTGAATCTTTATGAAGATCATTCCTTTGCGGCGGGCGCGGGCGGCGAGGAGTTTGACATCGCGCCCGCCAATTTCCGCGACTGGAAGCGGATGAGCACGTCCTTTGAGAGCATGGCGTTCTATCACGGCGCGATGCTCAACCTGGTGGGACAGGGCGAGCCGCGCCAGGTTCCCGCGGCGGCGCTCACTTATGACATGCTGGGCACGCTCGGCGTTGACGCGATGATCGGGCGCACCTTCACCGAAGCAGACGATCGCGAGGGCGCGCCCGGAACCGTCGTGCTCAGCTACGCGCTGTGGCAGGACTCTTTTGCCGGCGAAAGCAGCGTGCTCGGCCGCAAGATTCTGCTCGACAACGAGCCTTTCACGATCATCGGCGTGATGCCCAAGGATTTCTATTTTCCCGACCGCAGCGCGCTGCTCTGGATGCCGGTGCGATTCGCGCCTTCGAATTACGAAGATCGCAGCGACAACTGGGTTTTCGGCGTCGCGCGGCTGAAACCCGGTGTGGGGATCGAGCGGGCGCGCGCCGAGTTGCGCACGATCGCGGCACAGATACAGAGCAGCTATCCCAAGGAGCTGGCGCACGTCGGCATCACGGTCGAGAGGCTTCGCGACGACCGGCGTTCGCAGGCGGCTTCGCTGCTGGTGGCGCTGTTCGGCGCGGCGGTTTGCGTTCTGCTGATCGCGTGCACCAATCTCGCCAACCTTTTACTGTCGCGGGCCATGATGCGCCGCAAGGAACTCGCCGTGCGCGCGGCCATGGGCGCGGGACGCGAGCGGCTGGTGCGCCAGATGCTCACCGAAAGCATTGTGCTGGCGATCGCCGGCGGCGTCCTCGGCGTGGCGATTGCGGCTGCGTCGTTGCCGCTGTTCGTGCGGCTGATTCCGGTGCAACTGCCGATTGCCGAAATGCCCGCAATCGACTGGCGCGTTGTGTTGTTTGCCTCCGCGATCACTCTGTCGACCGGTATCGGCTTCGGCGTCTTTCCGGCGCTGCGCGCCAGCCGCCGCGACGACACGGGAAGCTTGCAGGAATCGGCGCGGTCGGGCGGCGGACGGCGCGAACGGCTGCGCTCGGCGCTGGTGATCGCCGAAGTGGCGGGTTCAGTGGTCCTGTTGGTGGTGTGCGGATTGTTCGTGCGGGCGCTGTGGCGCGTCGAGCGCGTGGATCCCGGTTTCCGGACGGAAAACGTTCTGACGCTGCGCACCTCGCTTCCGATGCCCAAGTATCGAAACGACGCGATGCGCAATCAGTTTTACGACCGCGTGCTCGAGCAGGCGAAACAACTTCCGGGCGTTATCGGCGCGGCGTATGCTACCGGTCTGCCGATGACGATGCCCGGTGGAGTCTGGCCGGTGGACGTGCCGGATCACCCGGAGCCGCTCTCGG
>JASHSS010000417.1 GCA_030038565.1 Bryobacteraceae bacterium | reverse complement strand
TTTGACGCCTTGCTCCATGCCCTCAAGGAAACCAGCGATCCACAGCAGCGCCAGATCATCGTGAGTACCCTGGCAGCCTTCCGCGATCCGACGATCCTGCGGCGATCCCTGGCCCTGGTGCTCGATCCGGCCCTGGATGTGCGTGAGACTTTTGTCCTGCTCTTCCAGGGCATGGGAGAACGTCAGACCGAGAAACTCCCGTTCGAATTTCTCAAAGATAATTACGATGCCGTGGTGAAACGCTTCCCCAGCGGCGCCACGGCGGACTACCGGGCCTTTCTGCCTCTGGTGGGCAGGGCCTTCTGCGACGAGCCTTCGCGGCTGGAACTCGCCGCTCTGTTCGAGGACAAGGTGAAGGAGTACGTAGGCGGCCCGCGCAATTATGCCCAGGTCTTGGAGACGATTCGGCTATGCGAGGCGCACCGGTCCTCGCAGGCCGCGGACCTGGCGGAGTTCTTCTCCAGGCAATAGGAATGGGTGGGAGCCTCACCGGGCCGGGACAACCATTGGCGCTAAATGTGCCCGAGCTTCCTGACGCGACCCGGAGGGCGCCCGACACAGGCGCTACGGAGCAGCCCCTCAGGCCAGCTTATAGGGCCGCCCCCGGTACATGCCCACGCGTTCCACCGCGCGGATGCGGATGAGCTGGACGCTCGCGTTGTCGCTGCCATCCTTCCGGTTGGCCAGATCGATCAGGCCGCGCGTGGCGTCTTCCAGGCTGTCGCGGGCAGTAAGCGATGCGGCCACCTCGCGGGCGATCTCGCCCGCATCCAGGGGCCCGTGCAGGCCGTCGGACGAGAGCAGCAGCAGGTCGCCAGGCAGCAACTGGTGCTCGCGGGTTTCCACGTTCACGAACATCTGGGCGCCCAGCGAGCGGGTGAGCACGTGGCGGGTTCCTGCTCCGGCATAGTCGCCCGCGGAAATCAGGCCCAGCCGGATGTGCTCGCCGGCCACCGTGTGATCGCGCGTGAGCGCCTCGGCTTGGCCGCGGCGGATTCGATAGCAGCGCGAATCGCCGGCGTGTGAAACCACCGCGCGGTCGTGGCGCAGGGCGCAAGCCACCACCGTGGTCGCCATGGAGGAACCCGAGGTTGCACCCGCCTCGAACACCGTGGCATTGGCCTGCTGCACCAGGCGCGGCAGCAGCGTCGAGTACGGCTCGTCTTCGGCGGCGGCGCGGAATCCCGCGAGCAGCGTTTCCACCGCCAGGCGCGAGGCTACTTCGCCCTTCTCCTGGCCGCCCACTCCATCCGCCAGCACAAACAGCCATCCGGCGCCGCGCGCTTCGGAACCGCCGGCCGGCGCCACCGATCCCAGGAAATCCTCGTTGTGCGCCCGAACGCGCCCGCAATCGGAGAGCTGCGCGAATTCCAGATCCAGCATTCTAGACCGCCGCCGGGCGGCCTTCCACGATGGTGGCCCTGCCGGTGGCCTTGCTGCCGCGTACGAAATAGATGCCCCCGTAAATGCCCCACAGCGCCGCGATCCCCAGCGCCAGCAAAGGCTCCATCTTGGTGCCGTAACCCAGGAACGGCCCCACCAGGTAGAAACCCATGCAGGCCAGGTTGGCCGCCAGCCCGAACAGCGGGATGGCCATGTGCCGCAGGAAACTGTACCGCGCATGTCCGCGGAACGCCAGAATGCAGATGACGCAGCTCATTCCGTACAGCAGGAAGGTGCCGAAGTTGGAAGCCAGGGTGATGGTGAGCAGCGAATTAGGCAGCGCCGCCATGGTGTCGTGCGCGCCGTAGCCGAAGCTCGACCAGAAGCCCTGCGGCAAAGCCTTGATGGCCGCATCGGCCGGAGCGCCGGAGTCGCCGAAAGCCACCGACACGGCCAAACAGCCCACCACGGCCGAGATCCCGGCCAGCGCCCAGATGGCCCGGTGCGGCGTGAGATTGCGCGAATGGAGCAGCCCGAAATGGCCCGGCACTTCGCCATCTTTGCCCATCGCGTAGGTCACGCGCGCCCCCGTGTTCATGCAGGAAAGCGTGGTGCCGATGAGCGCCAGAAACACCGTGAACGCTTCCACCAGCATGAAAACGCGCCCGCCGCCCGCGCCAAAAGTGGCGTTGCCCACCACGATCATCATGTCGCCGATGGGCGCCGCCGAGCCGGTGGCGCTTTGCATGCTATAGCCGCTATTGAGAAAATAATTGGCCGCGAAGTACTCAAACAGGTAGCAGGCCACCCCCTGCACCAGCAGCGAGACGATCACCGCGATGGGCACGTCGCGTTTGGCGTTGCGCGCCTCCCCGCTCATGGCGGTCACCGATTCGAAGCCCACCAGGATCAGAATCGCCACGGTGGCCTGAATGAAGGCCCAACCGACGTTGTGCACCCCCACCACCGAAGCGGCGTTTTCGTGGCTCAGAAAATTGTTGTGGTCGTCCTTGGCGGGATACGAAACCAGGAACGGCACGGGCTTGCCGGCGGCATCCAGCCGCGGCTTTGGCCGGCCATCGGCATCGCGCACGATGGTGTCGGCGGGCTGGCCGTTGACCATGGTTTTAGTGGTCGAGAACTCGTAGGTGTAGGCATCCCCGGAGGCCGGATCGAACTGCCAGCCGGGCGCCCCCGCGGGGTGGTTCAGGCGGTAGCCCAGCGCCAGCGCCGCAAACAGCACCAGCGCGGAGATCTGGATTACGTTGATGGCGATATTCACGGCCGTGGAACTCGACACCCCGCGATTGGCGATGTAGGCGATGCCGAATGAGAAGATTACAGCCACCAGCATCATGAAGGCCGGCCCGGGGTTGGAAGCGCTCATGAAGTTGGGCCACAGTGTGCCTACCAGATAGCCGCACAGCACACCCATGACCCCCACCATCACCCCCGGATAGATCCAATAATAAAGATGCGAGGCCCATCCCACGATGAACTTCGAGATGCGCGCGTAGCGCCACGCCGATTCGTGGTTCAGAAACGACTGCTCGGCGAAATAATATGAGCTGCCCGTGCCCGGATACAGCTTGGCCATTTCCGCGTAGCAGATGGCCGTAGCCAGGCAGAGCAGCAGCGCCACCACGATGCCGATCCACATGGAAGGGGCGGTGCTTCCGGAGATTGATCCGGATTCTACCGCTTGGATATTGAAGGTGAGCCACAGGAAGGCGCCCGGGGCGATCAACGCCATAGCGTTCATCGTCAACCCCGTCAACCCCAAGGTGGACTTCATCCTGATTTCCGCGCGGTCTGCCATATGTTCTCCTGAAGATGCCCGGTGAATGCGCAGACAGAGCGCTCCCCATCCGGATTTGCCACTACTTTACACTTTCCTTATGCTTGTGGCGAATAGATAATTTCTATTGGAGAGATTGAAAATCCGGCGCGGCAAGCCCATCCCCGACCTTATAGAATGGTTCTTTCGCGCACGCTGCGGCACGGCTTCGCGGCTGGCTCTATGCTCCTGAAAACCGGAGGCTTCTTCTTTCTGCTATCGGGCTGGGCGATTGTCCTCGGCGCGCTCGCGCTGTTGGGTTCGCCGGCGGCCCGAGGCGCCTTTATGGCCGCCGGGATGGCGCTCGAAATCGGAGGCCTGGCGATTCTGGTGCGATCCCACAGGGCGCCCGGCGGCCGAAGCCGATGAACAGCATGCCCGGTAACTTCGACGGCACGGCGGCGGTGGTGTGCTTCTGTATCCTGCTCGCGCCGCTTGCGCTCGCCGGGCTGGCCATCGCCAACTGCGGGCTGGGCCGGTCGCGCAGCGCTTCGCATGCCATGCTGTCGGTGCTGTGTGTGATGGGCGTCGCCGCGCTGGCCTGGTTGTTCTGCGGTGTTGCCTGGCAGGGATATCCGGGGCGTCCGGCTCACGCCATCACCCTGGCCGGCGCCCACTGGAATTGGATTGGCGCCGGGCCGTTTTTCCTGCGCGGCCTCCCGCTGGATGCCTCGCCGCCGGCCCTGGCGGCGTGGCTTCAGATCTTCACCGTTGCGCTGGCCGCGCTGATTCCGCTGGGCGCGGGCGCCGACCGCTGGCGGTTGGGCGCCGCCTGCCTTTCCACGGCTTTGCTGGCCGGTTGGACCTATCCTTTGTTTGCGCATTGGGTATGGGGCGGAGGCTGGCTCGCGCAGTTGGGGGCGCAGCATGGCTTGGGCGGCGGGTTTCTGGATCCGGGCGGCGCATCCTCGATTCATGCCGTTGGCGGTCTCACGGCCCTGGCGGTGGCCTGGATCGTGGGGCCGCGGCGGGGGAAGTTCTCCGCGGAAGGGACCGCCGCCATTCCCGGCCATAACGCCGTGCTGGTGGGGTTCGGCGCGCTGCTGGCGATGCCCGGATGGATTGCCGTCAATGCGGCGGGCAGCCTGTTGTTCGCCGGCGCCACGCCCGCTGCCCTGCCGCTGGTCGCCATCAATACCACGCTTTCGGCCGGCCTGGGTGCGCTCGCGGCGGCGGCCATGACGCGCTTCCGCTTCGGCCGTCCGGATGCTTCGCTGTGCGCCAACGGCTGCTTCGGCGCGCTGGCGGCCTCGAGCGGCTGCTGCCTGTTGGTAACCCCGGCTTCCGCCGCGCTCATCGGCCTGATGGCGGGCGCGCTGGTGGCCTGGTCGGTGGAACTCCTAGACCTCCGCCTGGGCGTGGACGATCCGGGCGGTTCCATTTCCCAACACGCCATCGGCGGAATCTGGGGATTGATGGCGGCCGGCCTGTTCGCGCGCGCGGACTACGCCCGGGAGGGCCAAATGCTGGCACAACTGGTGGGAATCGCCACCCTGATCGGCTTCGTTCTGCCGCTTTCCTACGGATTGAACTGGCTGCTCAACCACCTCTACCCGCAGCGGGTTTCCGCGGAGGGCGAGTGGCAGGGCCTCGATCTTTATGAACTGGGGGCCGGAGCGTATCCTGAGTTCGTCATCCACCGGGAGGATTTTCCGCAGCGGTGAAGACCACCATGAGCACCGCCCTACTGCTGTTATTGCTGGCCGCCCTGCTGGAAGCCGGCGGCGACGCCCTGGTGCGCTCGGGATTGCGCGGCCCCGCCGGCCACCGCCTGGTGTGGCTCGCGGCCGGCGGCGTGGTGCTGTTCGCCTACGGCTGCGCGGTCAACACCCCGGCCTGGGATTTCGGCCGCCTGCTCGGCATCTACGTGGTGTTTTTTTTCGTAGTGGCGCAGGTAATCAGTTGGCTGGCGTTCCGCCAGAAGCCCGATGGCGGCGTATGGGCCGGCGGCGCGCTGATCGTATTGGGCGGCATCGTGCTCACCCTCTGGCGGCGCTAGCTGACCCGACCGCATGATTCGCTTCCCTGAAGACGCGCCTGTCACACCATGATGCGTGAGGCATTGGTGGGACAGGCCTTCAGCCTGTCCAGGACAGGTTTTCGACCATGCCCCACCAAGCGGAAGAACTAAATCACGCGGTCGAAGACCTAGCCGCCCTTTGAGCCGCTTGCTACCCTGAAAGAGATGCGGTTCTGCGCCATCGTGGCGGCGCTTTCGATTGGGGGCGTCCCCGTCGGCGCGCAGGCTCCCGCGCCCGGCGGGCAGCATCCACAAACAAGAGGTTCACGGTGGACTCCCGCCTGATCGCGCAGTGAGCTTCAAACCATCCTCTTGGCGGTACTTTGTGTCCTGGCGCCCTTGCGAGAGCCGCCTGAGGCCGCAGGCCCCGCTACCGGAAAATCTCCGCGCGCAGCGCCGGGTCGATGGGGGCTCCCAATTTCTCCGCAGCGCTGGCCTGCTCGCGGGCGCGCGCGGCATCGCCGGCCCTCAGGTACAATTCCGCCAACTGGCGGTGAACCCCGCCGCGGTCCGGGTCCAGGTCTAACGCCCACAAATATGCATGGATAGCTTCGGCCATCCTGGCCTTGCCCTGGTAGGCCGCGCCCTGCTCCACTAACAGGTCCGCCAGGAGTTTCTGGTAATACGCCGAAGCGGGCACTGCCTTGTCCGCGGGCATCGCCTGGCGCGCAATCTCCAGGGCTTTGTCGCTGAAATGCTGCGCGTTGTACAGCCGCGCCAGGCTGAGGTAGGCCTCGGGCCGCGTCTTATCGAGCGCGATGGCTTTGCGGCAGAGATCCTCGGCTTCGGCAAATCGCCGCCGGGGGCGGTACAGGTCCGCCAACGCCACATACATTTCGGGCGTCACGAAGCGGGAGTGAATGGAGGCTTCCAGCTCTCCGATGGCGCTATCTTCCTGCTTCAGATCCAGGTACGCCAGCGCGATGTAATAGTGCGCCGGCGTCATGCTGGGGTCGATCCGAAGCACCTTGCGGTTCAACTCTATGGAAGAGGCCGGATCTCCCAGTTTGCGATCCACTTCCCCCAGCAGCGAAAGAAAATGGGGCACCTCGGGCCGCTGCTGGAGGCCGCGCTCCAACTGGTCTTTGGCCTTCGGGTACATCCCCTGGTCGATATAGATTTTGGCCAGGTAGAAGCGCGCCCACACCAGGCCGGGGTCCAGATCGAGCGCCTGCTGCAATTCCGCCTTGGCCTCGGCGACGGTGGCAATCGAGCCTTGCGCCAGATACGCCTGCCCAATCAGCATGTGCGCCGGAGCCGAGCGCGGATCGGAACCCAGCACGGCCTTGCATTCGCGGATGGTCTGCTCGATGTTCCCCTGCTGGAGATGTTGAAAGGCCGCCTGGAGCTCGGCCCCCTCCTGCCCGGCGGCGGCAGGGGTCTGTGCCTCTAGCGGAAGCATCCGCGCCAAGGCCAGCGCCAGGAATGCCGCGTTCGCGAGCCGCCTGGGCACACCGCGATTATAACAACCGGCGCGCGCGCTCAGCGGCGCGCGCCGGCCTCGTCGAGCAGGAGCACCTGGTTGGCGCGAACATTCTCCAGCGCCTGCTTTTTCCCGCTGGGCCATTCGATCTCCAGGCGGCTCGCCGTGGTCTCGGCGCCCAAGCCAAAATACAGCCGCACATCGCTGGTGCTGAGGTAGCTGCCGCTGGGATTGATCTCGCGCAACTGCGTGTGGCCGCCGCTCGTCACCCTCACCTTCGCGCCGACGCCGAAGCGGTTGCTCTCGCGCCCACGCGCCCGGATGGCGATCCAGTGATTGCGGTTTCCCCCGTCGTTGCGCATCAGCAGGGGGCGTCCGCCCAGATCGGCCACCACGATATCCAGGTCGCCGTCGTTATCGAAATCCGCCAGCGCGGCGCCGCGCCCCACATGTTGGATACGGAATGCCGGCCCGCTCTCCCCCGAGACGTCCTTAAAATGGCCGCCGCCCAAATTCCGGTACAACAGGTCCGCCTGGCGATACGAGAGTTGCGGATCGTAGAGCTTCACATTGTCGGTGACGTGGCCGTCGGTGACGTAGATATCCGGATATCCGTCGTTATCGAAATCGAAGACCTTGGCCCCGAAACCCAGGGTTTCGATCGAGGAAGGCAATCCGGCCTTGATGGTGTTGTCTTCGAACAGGAGTTTCCCCAGGTTGCGGAAAAGCGGATTGTACTGGCGCGAAAAAGCGGTGAAGAAAATGTCCGGCAGCCCGTCGCCGTCCAGGTCGGCAATTTCGACACCCATTCCATTGAGCGCCTTGCCGTTCATGTCGAATCCCACACCGGCGCTGTAAGTAATGTCGTCGAAGGTGCCGTCGCCCTTGTTGTGGAAGAGAAAATTGCGCACCCCGTCGTTGGTGACGAAGATATCCGGCCAGCCGTCGCCGTCCACGTCGCCCACAGCCACTCCCAGTCCCTTGCCGGACGGATTGGCTACCCCGGCCTTGCGCGATACTTCGGTGAAGGTGCCGTCCCGGTTGTTGTGGAAGAGCAGCGGCGCCATGCCATCGAACTGCTGCGGGTCGCAGTACATCCGGTAGCCGTCCTTTTTGTACCCGCAGTAGGGCGCGCTCTTCATGTCGTAGTCCACGTAGCGGGCCACGAACAGGTCGAGGTAGCCGTCGCGGTCGTAATCCACCCAAGCCGCGCTGCTCGACCATCCGCTTCCAGCCACGCCTGCCCTGGCGGTCACATCCGTGAACGTGCCGTCGCCGTTGTTGTGAAAAAGCTGGTTGCCGCCGTAGCCCGTGACGTAGATATCCAGGAAGCCATCGTTATCGTAGTCGCCCACGGTGACCCCGGTAGCGAACATCCCGTTACCCGCCACGCCGGCTTTGGCGGTGACGTCCTCGAATTTTCCGTTGCCCAGATTGCGGTACAGGGCGTTGCCGGGCGACCGTTTGCCGTGCGCCAGGTCGGCTCCGTTGGCGAAGAAGATATCGGGCCAGCCGTCGTTATCGAAGTCAATCACCCCCACGCCCGAGCCGAAGGTCTCGAACATGTACTTCTCCGCCGAGGCGCCGTTGTCGTGGCGGAAGGTGATGCCGGCCTCGGCCGCGATGTCGGTGAACTCGACGGGGGCGCGGTCGCCGGCCCGGTCTCGGGGCTGCGCGCGAGCCTGCCGGGCCGCCGGATCGTCGTACACCGCGATGTCGTGGGTGCGGTAGACCTGGGCGACCTGGGCCAGGGCGGTGCGAAAGGTGATCACCTTCGACGGCTGCTTCGGCATGTGACAGTCGATGCAATTGTCCGCCGTTACGGGTTGGAGGTGTTGGGA
>JASHSS010000416.1 GCA_030038565.1 Bryobacteraceae bacterium | reverse complement strand
CACCGTAGCCGTGTATTGAGCGTACGTGGGCGGAGTGCCGGTGGCAGCCTGATATGCCGCCATCACCGCGAAGTCGCTGTTGAAGGCCTCCGGACTGGTCAAAAAGTCGTCGGCCATCTGCCCCAGGCCGGCGCCTCCCACACCGTTCCAGAAGGCGAAGCCCCCGGCGTCGGGATCGCGGCCCAGAAGCTGTTCGTACAGCGCATACACTTGCCGGTACGTCTGGTTATCCCCCGATGCCGCCTCCGGCACCGTGAACGCCGACGACGAGGATCCGCTGGCCACGGTGATGGTATTACTCTGTTGCGAGGCATGGGTGTTGGTGAGTTGCGCGAAGGTGACGGCGCCCGTGCTACTGCCACTGGCCCCCGTGAGGATCTGAAGGAATCCGGGGTTCGAGGACGTGGCCGTCCACGCCCCGCACCCCGCGGTGGGGGTCACCGTGAAAGATTGGGGAGTTTCCGGAGCCACGCCACAGTTCGGCTGGCCGGAATTGTTAGGGCAGGTCTCCACGGTGGAGGTCCCGGTGGCTGGCAGGCTGGCGGAGGTGGGGGTGAGGGTGAACGAGCAGGACGAACTGCCGGTGCTGAAGTTGGCGGTCACGCTGTGGGGAGCATTCATGGCGATGGATTGGGGATTCGCGCTGCCGCTTAGATCGCCGCTCCAGTTGTTGAATTGATAGCCTGAGTTGGGCGATGCGGTCAACTGGACGCTCGTGCCGGCGTTGAAGTAAGTGCCGGAGGGATTGGCCGTAACGGCGCCCGCCCCAGAGGGGGAAACTGCCGTGGTGAGCAGATACTGGGTGATAAAGGTGGCGGTGTAAGTGGCCGCGGAAGCACTCACCGTGATGCTGTGCGAGGCCGCCCCGCCATCGCTCCAGGAACTGAAGACATACTGCGTTCCTGCCGTGCCTGTTTGCGGCGTGGCGACCGCGATGGTGTAGGTCCCAGGCGAGAGGTTCAGGGTGGCGGGAGCGGTTTGCGCGGCGCCGCCGTTCACGGTGAATTGCAGTCCGGTGGGATTGGTCTGGAACGTGATGCCTGGCGACGAGGAGAAGTTGGCGATCACGGTTTCCGGCGCGCTTATGGTCACGGAAGTGGTGGCGCTGGAGGCGCTGGCTACGCTGCCGGTCCAGCCGTTGAAGGTATACCCGGAGTTGGCCGTAGCGCTGATCGGCGTCGCGGCGCCGGAGTTGTAATACGTCCCCGAAGCCGGCGTGACCGTCCCGCCCGCCGCTGGCGAGGCCGAAATCGTAAGTTGATACTGCGTGGTGAAGGTGGCGGTGTAAGTGGCCACCGACGCGCCCACCGTGATGGCATCGGTCGTCGTGGTTGTGCCGTCGCTCCAAGAGCTAAACACGTACTGTGTCCCGGTGGTCCTGGCCTGCGGCGAAGTAACCGTGAGCGTGTGGGGCCCCTGCGTCAGGTTCAGCGTCTGAGGCGCAGTCTGCGCCGCGCCGCCATCCACGCTGAACTGTAATCCGGAGGGATTGGTCTGAATGGAGACCGGGGTGGTGAGACCCAGGAGATTGAGGAAATAGGAAACGTACCCGACGCGGAGGCCCATCCCGGCGATCAGGTGCGCTGGTCCACTACCGGTGAGGTTGGAGGCCGCAAGGGCAGTGGCTTCAATCTGGGTCGGAATCGCCTGTTCCGCCTGAAACGTGCCGTCGCCGTTGCCCAGCATGTAGGTGAGGGAGGACCCGAGGCAGCAGTGTCCGATGGCCAGATCGGGCTTGCCGTCGCCGTTGAGATCCCCGATCGCAACGGCATTCGGGTTGGTCTGGGTTGCGAGGTAAGAGGGAGGCTGAAATGTTCCGTCCCCATTGGCCAAGAGCACCGCCACGTCCCACTGCCCATTGGTGCTGTAATTCGGGTCCTGGGTGCTGACGATCAAGTCTGGCGCCTGGCCGCCGTTGACGCTCGCTGCCGC
Organism: Bryobacteraceae bacterium; assembly: GCA_030038565.1. GTDB lineage: Bacteria > Acidobacteriota > Terriglobia > Bryobacterales > Bryobacteraceae > JOPF133. Next base: position 1,562 of record JASHSS010000416.1, on the reverse strand, counting down.
GAGGGACACGGGGTACTGCCCCACCGTGTAACTGACCGGCGCCTGAAATGTTCCGTTCCCCTGATTGAGATAAACATTGACTCCGCCCGGAAGGGTCTCGGTCTGGTACCCCTGGTCGACGATGGCCAGGTCGGGATTGCCATCGTGGTTGAAGTCGCCGACTGCGAGGGGGCCTGGAGCAGACCCGAAGCCACTGAGATTGGCGACAGGCTGAAACGTACCGTTTCCGTTTCCAAACAGGATGCCGGCCGCTCCTACGGGAGGCAGAAGATTGAGGTACCCGCAAAATGCGATGTCCGGTTTGCCGTCTCCGTTGAAATCGGCGATCGCGACGGAGTTGACGTCGCCACCGCCGGTGGAGTATCGAACCGGAGCCTGAAACGTGCCGTCGCCATTTCCCAACAGAACATAAACGCCGCTGCCGTTGGCGTCCCCCACAACGATGTCCGGCTTGCTATCGCCATTCACATCGGCCGCGGCCACGCCGCTGGCCGACACAGCCGCGCCCAGGTTAACGGCAACCGGAAGTTCTCCGGCGATACCAATCCACAGTTGTCCGCCCGACGCCGGTTGTCCGGCGGCAGATGCGACGTCCATGACGCCATCGCCGTTAAAATCCGCGATGGCGATGGCGTTGGGTGAGCCGCCTGCATGAAACGCCGGCGGACCGATCAACGTGCCGTCTCCAACTCCGAAGAGCACCGTGACGAACTGCTGATTCTCGTTGGGAATCAGCATGTCCGGGTGGCCCGAGGCGACCACCACATCCAGGTTTCCATCGCCATCCACATCCATCGCGAAGAGGCCCGTGGGCGCGTTCCCGGCCGCGTAGTCGAACTCGTTGGTAAACCCGCGGGCGCCGTTTCCGAGAAGAATCGACACCGTGCCGCCGGTCGAGTCGGTCAGGGCGATATCGAGCTTGCCGTCGTTGTTGAAGTCTCCGGCGGCCAAGCCGTTGATGCCGTTGAAGGCTCCGGGCGTGTTGATGGCTGTCGCGAAGGCGCCATTGCCTCGGTTGAGAAGCACGGAAATTGAGCTCCCTCCCGAGAGCGCCAGGTCCGGCTGTCCATCTCCATTGAAATCCCCCGCGACGATCTGGCCCGCTCCCGTGAGGCCGGCTGAATAATTCACCGCTGCCGCGAGCGTTCCGTCCCCGTTGCCCAGCAGGATGGAGACATCGTTGGAAAGGATGTTGACGACGGCCAGGTCCAGCTTGCCATCGACATTAAAGTCCGATGCCGCCGCTTGTACCGTGCCCTGGTCGCCCGAAAAGAAGTTCGGCAGATTGCAGGGTCCCGTCGCCGTTGCCCAGGTACACGGCGATGCCGTTGCTGTTGGAATTGCCGATGACCACCACGTCCAGCTTGCCGTCATTATTGAAATCGCCGGTCAGAATGGACTGGGCGCCAGAAGGGACCTGGTAGAAAGCGGGCTTCTGAAAAGTGCCATTGGAGTTGGCAATCAGCACCATGAGGCTGGTTGTAGCCGGCTCCCCGACAAATATACCCCCGCTCATAAATCCGGCGGGCACGATCGCCAATCCCACGGTTGTGCCGTTGCCC
>JASHSS010000415.1 GCA_030038565.1 Bryobacteraceae bacterium | reverse complement strand
CCCCCCGGTTCCCGCCGCGGCCGATCTGCTGCTGCCCTTCGGCGAACTGCGCGATCACGTGATGGCGCTGGCGGAAGCCGTTCCGGAGGAGAAATACGCCTGGCGCCCCGGCCCCGGCGTGCGCTCCTTCCAGGAGGTCTTTCTGCACATCGCGCTGGGTAACCGGTTCATGCTGAACATTGCGTCAGGCCAGCCGCACGATGCCTTGCTGAAGCAGATCGACGAGAATTCCGCCGCCGAAAAGGCCCCCGCCACCAAAGCCCAGATCCTGGAAAAGCTTCGCGACAGCTTCGAAGCCGTGCGCCAGACGCTGGAAAATGCCCGCCCCGGAAACCTGGCCCGCACCGTAGATTTTTTCGGCACCGCAACCACCCAGCGCGGAGTCCTGGCGTCGCTCGATACGCACATCGCCGAGCACCTCGGCCAAGCTATCGCCTACGCCCGTATGAATGGTATCGTGCCGCCCTGGTCGAAGTAGTCCGAGCCGCCGGGGGGCATCCCGTCAGAGACCGCCCTCTCTGCTCTTATTGCTTGCCCGGGCAGATTCCGCCGGCCACGCACGTCGAAGGCGTCCGCCGCCGCACCGGACTCCACACCGCCGCCCGCGGCTTCCGGTGCTGCGCCATCGCCGCCGGGAGGGCCGAGGTGCTACCGCTGCCGCCGCTGCCTACGGGGATCGTCACCTCCGACGTATAAGACTGCGGCAGACCGTTGTAACAATCCGCGGCCGTGATCGTGCTCGGGCAGGTTCCGACGTCCATGGTGTTGAGTCCGGAGGTCAGGCCGCTGGGAATCGTCACGTTGACCTGGTACAACCCCGCGAGGCCTGGCGTCAGGAACGCACTCGCCGTCGCCTCCGTCCCGCTGATATCCGCGAAAACCGTGTTGGTCGGCTGGCTCAGGGTTGAGGAAGGCGCCGCCGTCCCATCCGCCACCGAAGGACTCACTGCGCCCAGCCCGGCCAGGTAAACCACCACCGTTTCGCCCGCCTGGGCCGGACTTGCCGAGGTCACCAGCGAGTAATCGGCCGCGTGCTGAATCGAGCCGAGGCCGACCCCGTCGGACGTCTGGGCGAACAACCCCGGTGTAGCCGGGTTCACGAACGCGGTCACCGTGTTGGAGGCCGTCCCGTTGTTGTTGACCGAGATGCTGGCGATCGTGGCGCTCGACGTCTCGTATGGCACCAGCGCCGAAATCTGGGTGGGCGATACGTAGTAGACCGGAGCTTGCAGGCTATTGATGGTTACACTCACCCCGTTCAAATTGGTGGGAAAGGGGATGGCGGAGGCGGTCTGGGCGCTGGGAGCCAGGTTGGAGCCGTAGATGGTAATAAATTCTCCCGGCGAAACCCCTGAGGTAAAAGGCGCCGAACTGCCCGCGTTCACTACCTCCTGTGGGTTGATCCAAACTCCCGACCCGCTCACCGAAGGCGCCTGGAGCGCTACGTTCAAGGCCAAATACGGCCCGATCCCAAATCCTATGCGCACCGCTCCGCCCGCCCCCACCACGTAGTTCATGATCCCGCTCGGGTCGCTGTAAGCGCCGCTCGAAGGAACCGTGTAGGTGTCGGAGAAAGTGGAAGCTGTCGCATAATCCGCCAGATAGTCGTTCATGTACTCCAGCCGCTCATGCTCCCAGAGCACGCCGCTCGTGGCGTACATCGAACCATAAAAGGTGTCCAGGAACCCGTATCCGTCCGAGGTCACCCCCGATTCGTCCTCGTCGATCCCCGCCTGGTAATACAGGCCGTTCAAATTGGGTGTCCCGGTGCCCGTGCGCACTCCTACGAAGAAATCCCAGGAAGCAGTCCCCCCGCCAAAAACGAAATTGCCATCCGGCGACACGTACATGTATTTCAGCCCCGACATCAACGCCGCCGGCGCGGACCCGTACCCTGTGGCGGGGACGGTGAAGCTGCCTGCTCCATTGCTGAAGTTGTACTTGATGGACGAGGCGGTTTGCGTGTACACCGTGGATCCACCGCCGCCAAAATACCCGTTGATGGTGAAGGTTCCCAGGTTGCCCGCTCCGTCCGGATTCACCTGGAAGGTCGATTGGGTGATATATTCATCGCCGTATTCATCGTACTCGTACTCTTCCAGCGCGCTCGTCACATCGAACGCGACGAAGTTGTAAGTACCCTTGAGGGTGGCGACGGTGGCCGCCGGCGAGGCAAGCGGCGCCGCGATGAACAGGTTGTTGTAGCCCGCCTCGGTGCTGCTGCCCGATTCGGTGCTGCTGCCGATGAAAATCCCCTGCTGCGAGACCAGGCCGTAAATATAGGCTCCGCTGATCAGCGGGTCCGAAATGAATCCGTAGCCCGATGCCGCTATTGAATACGTGCCCTTGACGGCCTCCGACCCGGATCCCTGGCTGGAATCCACCACAATAGCGGGGCTGCTTCCGTTGGTGTAGTTCCCGTTGCCATCGAAGCTGAGGGTGTTGAAGATTACCGCGGATTCCGCCACATTGCCGGTGCTGGAATCGAGGAAATAATAGATCTCGCGGAAATAATAGGTGCCTTTCAGCATCGAGTTCCCGCTGGAATCCCACGTCTGGGCGGCGGCGGGCCCGACGGCGGCGGAAAGTAGTAGAAAAAGCAGGACGTTTCGCATCATTCGATTCTAGTTCTCCAGACGCGGGCCGCGGTTCCCGGATTTCAGAAACCTTCAGGCGTCCGGAATTGCCCGCCTCGGGGCGGCGATTTGCCCCTCGAAGGCAACCCGCTCCAGACGCACCCTTAGCCCTACCCGTCTCCCGTTCCGGCTGCCACTATCCACTACTACTAACCTATATCCACTCTTGGCTGAAAACATTTGCTAACCTACGCCACCAAACCTGAATCAACCTTTTACGGTCTGTTCATGACCAGTCTGATTTGCTTAAATCCTGGCAGAGGGAGTAGGCGAAAGGTTGGTTCATACGCATACCCAGAACCCCGAGATTGTGCTTCTGGCGCCTTCCAGGCGCGCGGTTCCGGGCCGGTTCCGATGCATTGAAGTAAATCCCCGGCGGCACGGCGAGTTGCTCGCCGAAGTGCAGCGTTTTCGAGGCCGGGTTTACTCGAGCGATGGCGCCATCCGGTCGGAGCAATTGGCCCGCGACGGCCGGCACAGGGTATCAGTGGACGACCGGAGCTGGCATGTCGCCTCCCTCAACCCGCAGGGCCGGATTTGTGCCTGCCTGCGTTATCTGGACGAAAGCTGGGCCATCGATTTTGACCAACTGTGGGTCCGTCACGTCGCTCAGGCCAGCCCCCTGATGGGTTTGGACCTTCGCCTGGCGGTGGATCGGCAAATGGCCGAAGCCCGGCAGACCAAACTGGCTTTTGGCGAAGTGGGCGGTTGGGCGGTCGCCGAGGACCGCCGGGACACCCTGGAAGCCCTACGGATCATCCTGGTTACCTTTGGTCTGCTGGAACTCTTGGGCGGCTGCACCGGAGTGGCCACCGCTACCTTCCGGCACGGCTCGGCAACCATTCTGCGCCGGCTCGGGCTGGGGTCTTTGTACGCCGGGGGAAGGGAACTGGCGCCGTACTTTGATCCGCGCTACGGCTGCAAGATGGAGGTTCTTCGCTTCGATTCCCGGTTCCCGAACCCCAGGTACCGCGAGTGGATCGCCGAACTGGCGTTGCTTCTTACCACCTCTCCGGTGATCTGCGCGGTGCCTCAGGGGATCGAAATGAGGCTGCCCGATCCGGCTCTGCTTCCGGATCTGGCGCCGCCGGAACTGGCGGCCTACTCCCAACCTTAGAGGTGATTCGCCCCCTCGCATGCTAAATACATCTGTCAGCGCAGCGAGCGAATGGGCCGGGGTGGTCGGTCCAGAATACGTCATCGTCGACCCCTCCGAGCTGCGCGCCGCCGAAACCGCTACGTTTGCCACCAGCCATAGAGTTCCCGCCATTGTGCGGCCCGCCAACCGGGCTGAAGTGCAGGAATGCCTTCGAATCGCCAACCGTTCAGGCACTCCGGTTTACCCGGTGAGCAGCGGCAAGAACTGGGGTTACGGCTCTCGCGTTCCGCCATCGGACGGCTGTGTGCTGCTGGACCTGGGCCGCATGAACCGCATCGTGGATTTCAGCGAGGAGATGGCCTACGTGACCCTGGAACCTGGCGTCACGCAGGCCCAACTCTACGCCTTCCTCGAAGCCCGCGGATCCCGGTTGTGGATGGATTCCACAGGCGCGAGCCCCCACTGCAGCCTTATCGGCAACACCATGGAGCGAGGCTTCGGCCACACCCCGTACGGCGATCATTTCGACCATGTCTGCGGCCTGGAAGTGGTTCTCCCCGATGGAGATGTGGTGGAAACCGGATTCGCCCGGTTCGCCTCCGCGCAGGCCGCTCCGCTGTACCGCTGGGGCCTCGGACCAGCCTTGGATGGCCTGTTTTCGCAGTCCAATTTCGGAATCGTTACCCGCATGACCCTCTGGCTCATGCCGGCGCCGGAATATTTCCAGGCGTACTACTTTCGCACGCCATCCGACAGCGGCCTAGCCGGCCTGATCGACGCCTTGCGCCCGCTGCGGATGGATGGGACCATCCGCAGCGCCTCGCATATCGCCAACGACTATAAGGTGCTTTCGGCGCTGGAACAATATCCCTGGCGGGAAACCGCCGGCCGCACGCCCTTGCGCGGCCCCGTGCTGGATCAACTGCGCCGCAAGCTCAAAATCGGAGCCTGGAACGGCTCGGGCGCGCTGTACGGCACCAGAGGTCAAGTGAAAGAGGCCCGCCGCCTCCTCAAGCGCAACCTCAAGGGCAAAGCCAGCGCTCTGGAGTTCCTGGACGACCGCAAGCTGGAGTTCGCCTCCCGATTCGCCCCCCTATACGAACGCATCAGCGGCTGGAACCTGACCCGTATGCTGGCCGTGCTGAAGCCGGTTTACGGCCTGATGAAGGGCATCCCCACCGATCACCCCCTCTTCAGCACCTACTGGCGCAAGCGAACCGTCCCCCCCGAATCCATGGACCCGGACCGCGACCGCTGCGGCCTCATCTGGTGTAGCCCGATGGCTCCCAACGATGGCTTCCACGCCCAGCACATCACCGCCCTGGCAACCGGGCTGGTGCTCGGCCACGGCTTCGAGCCGGCCATCTCCCTAACCGCCATCACCGAGCGTACGCTGGCGTGCATCATTTCGCTTACTTATGATAGGGATGTGCCCGGCGAAGACCAGCGGGCCATGGCCTGTTACCACGATCTCCTCGAAACGCTGGCCCGGGACGGGTACTATTCGTACCGGCTGAGCATCGGCTCCATGTCGTCCATGAGCCAGCCCGGCTCCTATAGCGCTTTGCTCCAGCGCCTCAAGCAAACCGTGGACCCCAATGGGGTCCTGGCCCCGGCCCGTTATGTCCCCGAATCGGCCGGCAAGGCTGCCTGGAGGTAGGCGCGTCCTGTCCACCGGGCGAAGCGGCAAAGAAAAACGGCCTGAAAACGACAATCGGGAGCCGGTCATCGAGACCGGCTCCCGAAAATCAAAACCCGAAGGATTCGAGGCTAGCGGGCGGAACGGCGGCGGCGCAGAATCATGGCCAGGCCGACCAGCCCCGTGCCGATCATCATCATGCTCGACGTCCCTGGTTCGGGGGTCGTCGTGACGGGCGTAAACGTAGCGGTAAACTCGGCTGAACTCGCGGTCGTGAAAGAGGCAGTGAGGTTGGTACAACTCGTCTCTAACGTATCCGCACTCGAGGTACACCCAAAATACTCCTGGATCTGCAGGGGTGTCGGGGTCCCCGTAATTCCAGGGAGGCTGGTTATCTGCGTTGTGATAGCCCCAATGAAAGTCGACACATCCGACGGCATCGTCGGGTCCCAGGCAAGACCGGTAATGTCCAGAGTCGCTGTGACAACACCGTTGCCGCCTTCTTCCAAGGTGATCGGATCCCCCGCCCAAATCGAACACGGTGCGCCGTTCGGAACGCTCGATGTTGAGCAGTTCGTTTGAGCCCCGGGGCCGATCGAGGTGGCTTCCACCACGACCCCTATAGCGTTCTGGGCGTTGTTCACAAACTCCAGCGCGGGATCGACCGGAAATGTCGT
>JASHSS010000414.1 GCA_030038565.1 Bryobacteraceae bacterium | reverse complement strand
CGTGACAAAGCCCGGCGAAAGTTCTTTGTGCATAGCGATATTCTCCTCTCCTTCGAAAATCCTTTCGGCGGTCCTTTCCCGCCCTACCGCCTTTACGAGAGTCGCCCTCGAGCCCATTTTCATCTTGCCGTGTGCGGCGCGCCCCATGGCGACTCCCAGAAACTCTATCATGTGCAACCAAGACCGCCGCACGACCGGATTCCTTAATACCGCCAGCTCTTCACGTCCGCTCCCTCCGGCGCCGTTTTCAGCATGAATTCCATCATCACCGGCATCAGCCGCTGGTTTACCGTGCGGCTGGAAACAGACATCGGCAGGTTCGGATCGCCGCTGTAACCGTGGCCCATGCCGGGGCCGTAATCGAACGACCCGCCGTAGTACGGACCTTTGCCGGGGTCTTTGGTGGATTCCAGGAATTTCTCGGCCAGCCGCACCGCGCGGTCCAGATAATAGTTGTCCCCGGTTCCCACCGCGAAGTGCAGTTTCCCGATCAGCTTCGGCCCCAGCGTCTTCCAATCCCGTTCCAGGATGTCGACGAGGTCGTAGTGCTCCTTCCAATATTCGGCCACGTGGTGGTCGATGGCGCCGGTGCGCGGGTCGAGGATCAGCGCCGGATAACCATCCGCGCCGGCCGGGCTGTAGACCGCCTGCCAGATGTCGAACTGCTCCGCGGAGCGGCCGCGGGTGCCCAGCACCAGTTCGAAGCGGATGGCGTCCTCCATCACCGAGAGAACTTTTCCGTCCGGCTCGCGCTCCATGGGGATGGGCACCTTTTTCCACTGGCTGGGCGCGTAGAAAGCGTTCTGATCCTGGTAAAGGTCCACCAGCGAGTAGGCGTGGAAATCGATCGGGTCGGGGCAGAACACCCAGGCGCCGTTGAAGTAATCGGGATTGAGGACCTGCAACGCCAGCGTGCGCCACCCGCCCGTGGAGCCGCCGTAGACCATCCGCGCCCAACCCTGGCCGATGCCGCGGAACTGCTTTTCGACGTACGGGTATAACTCCTGGGTGAGGGCGTCGCCGTAGGGTCCCACGTTGGCGGAATTCACGGCGTAGGAATCGTCGTAATAAGGATTCGCATCCTGCGTGTACACGATCAACATATGCGGCAGCCGGCCGCTGGTCCAATCCTGGTAGAACTTGTAGGCGAATTGCGCCGGCGAATTGGGATTGCCGCCGGGCGGCTCGGTGCGGAAATTGGAAATGGTGGACGTGAAGTGGCCCTGGTAATACAGCACCGGGTAATGCGCGTCGGGATGTTCGTCGAAGCCCTCCGGCAGCAGCACGATCGCTCCCAGGTACATCGGCCGGCCCCAGAAGGCGCTCAGTAACTGGCTCTGGATGCGCACGTGTTTGATATAGCGGGTGTCTTTAGGCGGGTCTACGGGCGGGATGGTTTTGGTCAGCTCGATCCGGATCGTGGCGGAGGACGAGGGATCGATTTTCATCCTGGCCGGCTGGCTGTAGAGGTTCCCGGGCTTGCGCGCCCACTGCTGGCCTTCGCCGTGGTCCATGGGCAGCTTCAGCACGCGGCCATCCGAGAGGTGGAAAGTTTCATAGAGGTTGAGCACCGCCTGCACGTAGTATTCGCCGGCGGGGACCTCCGCCAGCGAAGCCACCGGATATCCGATGGTCCTGCCGCCGATGGCCGCCGAGCGCCCGTTTTCCACATCGGCGCCGAACATCTGCTGGGTCTCCAGCCCTTCGGAGATCTGGAAGCGTGGCTCGCGCCGGTTGTTGGTCGAAAGGATCAGGACCACATGTCCATCGGCGGCTTGGGGCCAGGAGACCTCGAAGCGCAGCGGCGAGGCGGTTTGCGCGGGAACCCGCGCCGGAAACGCGCACGCCGCGAGGAGCAGGGATGCCAGGAGACGCATGACAGCAAGTGTAGCTCAGAGCGGCCGTCCCGCTTACAAGCTCAGGATTTCGCGCAGGCGGCTGGATTGCCGCCGCGACATTTCGATGGTTCGCCCCCCGCGCAGCGTGACGGTCAGGCCGCCGGCGATGGACAGGTCCACCTTGTCGATCCATTTCAGATTCACGATCTGCTGGCGGTTGGCTCGAAAAAACAGGGCCGGGTCGAGTTGTTCTTCCATCACGTTCAGAGACCGGCGCAGGAGGGGGCGCTCGGCGCCGAAGCATACGCGCGTGTAGTTGCCTTCGGATTCCAGCAGGAAGATGTCGGACAGGTGCAAGATCCAGCAGCGCTCGCCATCGCGGACGAATACCCGCTCCATCCGGCGTGCGGCGCGGGTATCGGGCGCGGCGCCGGGCTGCGGGCGTACCTTGGCCAGCGCCGACGCGAGCCGCACCGGGGCGATCGGCTTCAGCAGGTAATCGAGCGCGCTGACCTCAAAAGCCTGGATGGCGTACTGGTCGTAGGCCGTGGTGAAGATCACCTGGGGCATGTCGTCGAGGCGTTCCAGCAGGTCGAAGCCGCCCAGGGCGGGCATCTGGATATCCAGGAAAAGCAGCCCGGGCGCAAGCTTGCCGATCAGCGTCAGGGCCTCTTCGCCGTTCTGCGCCTCGCCCACGACTTCGATCTCCGGATGCGCGGCCAGCAGGCGGCGCAACTCGGCCCGCGCCAGGCGTTCGTCATCCACGATCAGCGCTCTCATGCCGGCCTCGGGAGGGTGACCATCGCGGCCACCGTTTGAGCGCCGGCTCCGTTCACTCGTTCGGTCAATTCCAGCCTGGCGCGGTCCGCGTAGAGCAGGCGAAGGCGGTCGCGGGCGATTTTCAGGCCCAGACCGGCGTCCGGCGTAGACGGAGCCAGGCTGCCGGTGTTCTCGACGGAGAGCGCCAGTTGCCCAGCGCGGACGGAGGCCCGGACAGTCACCGCGCCACCCTCCGGCTGCCGCGCGATGCCGTGCTTGAGGGCGTTTTCCACCAGCGTCTGCAGAAGCATCGGCGGCACCGGAGTTTTGGCGGCATCGGCGGAGATTTCGAATTCGACGCGCAGGCGGTCTTCGAAGCGGATGGATTCGAGGGCCAGGTAATCGGCCGCCACTTCGACTTCCTCCGCCAGCGGAACCAGCCGGTTCATGTCGCGGTTGAGGTTGTAGCGCAGGATTGCCGCGAAGCGCGTGATCATATCTTGCGCTTTGGCGGGATCCTCGGCCACCAGCGCGCGGATCGAGTTGAGGCAGTTGAACAGAAAATGCGGGTTGACTTTCGACTCGAGCGTGCGCAGCTCGGCTTCGCGGCGCAGCAGTTCGAGAGTGACGTCCTTCTCGCGCGCGCGGCGGTTGGAAGTGAGCGCCAGGTAGAGGATTGTCCAGATGATGCAGGCCCACGTGGTGCCGCCCCAGACGCCCAACACGGCCGGGGCCTGCCATAGGTCGCTGCTCCGGCCTTCCAGAAGAAGGTCGATCGAAAAAACCAGGATGGTCTGGATGACTGCTACCGTGATGGCGCCGGAAAACATCTTCGCGGCGCTGCGCCACGTGATCGCGAGCGCCCACTGCCGCTGGTGGATCACGTGGCGGAACAGGTGCGTGAGCGCCACACTGTACAGGAAAAAGGCGGCCCACGCGACCGGAGCGCCGGAGGGCCAGCCGCTGTCGCGCAGCGTGAAGAACAGCCCCACCACGGCATAAGCGCCCCAGCCGAAACTCTGGCAAAGCCAGTATCGGCGGTTACTGCTCACCGGCTCCCTCCCGAAAACCCACCTGGCGATACTTCACGCCTTAGCGGCTTTGCGAGAGACGCCCGAGCGTCCATTTTTATCTCGGCGGGTGCGGTGCGCCTCGCCGGCTGCCCCGCAACGGCCAGGAAGCGATCCATGGCGTCGAACATCCACGCCGGATCGTCCCACATGATGAAGTGGCGGGCGGTGTCGGTCACGCGAATCTCCACGCCGGACAGTTTGGCATATTGCGCGCGCAGATTGGCGAGCGTGGATTCCCGGGTGGCCCCGTACTGCTTGTAGCCCGCCCAGGCGCCCAGCACCAGCGTGGGACTCTTAATGCCGGCAATCTCCTCGCGCAGATCGGCGGAGAACAGTTCGGCCGTGGCGTCGGTGACGGCGGTGCGGTCGCTGGCCAGGCCCCAGGCAATCAGGCGGTCCAGATCCGAGTCCTTGGTCACCATCCCGCGCGTGCCCACGCCGGATTTCACGTAACGTTCGTAATCGTCCTGGCTCTGCGCCTCCATGTAATGGCGCATCTGGGCCACATTCTGGCGCGCGGATTCGGGAGTGGCCTGAGGGTCCATCAGGCCGCCGAAGAACGGATAGGCATCCACGATCACCAGGCGGCCGGGCAGGCCGGGATATCTGGCGGCCAGCGCCAGAGCCACGAAGCCTCCCAGGCTGTGGCCCACAATCACGGGCTGCACCAGGTTGTGCTCGCGGATGTAATCGGCCAGGCCGTCGCGCACCTTGTCCAGCATCGGCGCGGGCACGCGCGGCACGCCCGCGAAACCGGCCACCGTGAGCACATGGCATTCGAAGCGGTCCTGGTAATGCGCCACGGTAGTGTCCCAGGTCTCTCCCGCAGAGGAGAGGCCGGGGATGAGAATCATGGGATGGCCGTGGCCCGAGACCTTCACCTGGAAGGGCGGCTGGGCAGCCACGGCGGAAACGAAGGCGAGCGAAAGAGCGGCAAGTTTCATGGGTCGATTGTGCGGCGGTCGAAGCGCGCGGCGGCGCCAAAAGGGATGAGCGGCTGAAGCCCGGGACCGGCGGCGGCGGAGTGGTATGATTTCGGTTCATGCGCTATGTTCTGGCTTCGATCCTTATGATTCTCTCCACAGCGGCGCACGCGCAGGACCGCTCCCAGGCCCGATCGATGGTGATTTCGACCGGCGGCATCGTAGCCACCAGCCAGACCTTGGCCTCGCAGGCCGGAGCGCAGGTGCTGGCGCGGGGCGGCTCGGCCATGGACGCGGCGATCGCCGCCAATGCAACCCTCGGCGTGGTGGAACCGGAAAGCTGCGGGATGGGCGGCGATTTGTTCGCCATCTATTGGGACGCCAAAACCGGCAAGCTGACGGCCATCAACGCGAGCGGCTGGGCGGCCACCGGAGAGACCATCGAGTTTCTGAGATCGCAGGGCTTTAAGGACATGCCCCAGGAGGGCATCCAGTCCGTCACCGTGCCGGGGTGCGTGGACGGCTGGTCCCGGCTGCACAAGCGCTTCGGACGGCTGCCATGGAAGGACCTGTTCCAGCCGGCCATTTACTACGCCGAGCACGGCTACCCGGTAACCGAAATGATCGGCGGGGCTTGGAAGGGGGAAGAGGCCAAGCTGGCCAAAGATGAGAACGCCCGCCGGGTGCTGCTGCCCAACGGACACGCGCCCGAGGTGGGCGAAGTGTTCCACAATCCCCAGATGGCCTCGGCTTACCGGCTGCTCGCTGCTGAAGGAGCGGCGGCCTTCTATCGCGGTCCGATTGCCAAAGCGCTGCTCAAGACCAGCCAGCGGTTGGGCGGGAAAATGACCACCGCAGACCTGTCCGAATTCGAATCCGAGTGGGTGGAACCGGTGGCCGCCGATTATCACGGCTGGAAGGTCTACGAGCTTCCGCCCAACGGGCAGGGTGTGGCGGCTATCGAGATGCTCAACATCCTGTCGCTGTTTCCGCTTTCTACTTACAGCCCGCGCGGCGTCCTGGAACTGCATACCGAGATCGAGGCGCAGAAGCTGGCCTACCAGGACCTGCATCGCTACGTGGCCGACATGCGCTTCGCCAAGGTGCCCGTGGAAGGGATGATTTCCATGCAGTATGCCCGCGAGCGGGCTGCGCTGATCGACCCGGATAAGGCCCGTTGCGACGTGGCCCCGGGCGATCCGGCCAGAATTCACGGCGACACCATTTATCTTTCGGTGGTGGACCGCGACGGCAATATCGTCTCGCTGATCCAGAGCCTTTACCAGCATTTCGGGTCGGGGGTGGTGGTGGACGATTACGGCTTTGCGCTCCAGAATCGCGGCGGGCTTTTCGAGCTGGATCCCGCGCACCCCAACGCGCTCGCGCCGCGCAAGCGGCCCTTCCACACCATCATTCCGGCCTTTATGGAAAAGGGCGATGTGCACATAGGATTCGGCATCATGGGCGGCCTGAACCAGGCCCAGGCGCACGCTCAATTCGTTTCCAACCTGGTGGATCACGGGATGAGCATTCAACTCGCGCTGGAGGCGCCGCGCTTCACCAAGAAGACCTTTGGCGGTTGCGATCTGCTGATCGAAAGCCGCATCCCCGTGGAAATCCGCCAGGCGCTGGAGGCCAAGGGCCATCAACTCAAGCTGCAGGGTGATTTTTCCAGCGAAATGGGCGGAGGCCAGGTGGTGGTGCACAACTCCTCGACCGGCGTGAATTTCGGCGCGTCCGATCCGCGCAAGGACGGCGCCGCGGTTCCCGAGCCGCCGAAGTATTACTGACCGGGGGGTTGGAATTGCGCCGGGTCCAGCACCTGAATGCCGGGATACCGGCGGAAGTCGGACCCATTGAACGTCAGGATGTCCGTCACTTCGTAGACCTGCATGATTGCGACCAGGTGAGCGTCGTGAGCCTGTTTGCCGGAAATCCCGTGTCTCACCACCAGCGCTTCCCAGGCGGCCGCCACTCCGGGCTTGCCCTCCAGCAATCGAAAGGTGCCAGCGAGCCGTCTCCACTGCGCGGCCATTGTAAGGGGCGTCAGTCCAAGGTGCCTACTACCCAAGCCTTTACGGGATTCTGCGGGGCGATACAGAGATCTGCGATTTGCCTATGTAGTTCTGCGACGGCGTGACCGCTCCCATCTACCGTCCGTGGTCGCCGTGGATCGATTCCCGCTCCATGGCTTCATCCGGGAACAAGGTCGGTATGGGGCCGATTCGCCAGGAATTCCCGCCAACGACGGCGCCATCGTCCACCGGCACTCCCTTGGCCTGCGCTTCGGCGCGGAACGCCTCCTCGGCCTCGGGCGGGAGATTCACGGTGACCGTCATGCCTGCACCCTCCCTTCGAGAGTACCGCAAGCGCGCCCAAGGCCCCCCGTACTGTGCTATTCTGGTTGGCAATCTGCGACATCCGGTCCACGCCAAATCTTCCCAAAACAGGAGGAATCATGA